>NZ_JBWLUX010000004.1:0-286289 GCF_057784315.1 Mesorhizobium sp. CNPSo 4684
CTGGCGAATTCGACAAGTAGGCTGTCGCCAGCGGAACCGACGATGCGTCCGTGCGACTCTGTGATCTTGGGCTCGATCACTTCGGCGCGCAGCCTCTTAAGATGCGCAAGCGTGCCAACCTCGTCGGCTCCCATGAGGCGGCTGTAGCCGACGACGTCGGCAGCAAGGATTGCGGTGAGGCGTCGCTCCATGCTTGTGTCCTGCCTCTCCCGTAGGTCGAAGCTCCGGGTGGCGAGCGTATTCCAGTCCTACCTCGAATGCGAGCGTGCAGTGCCGGCGCCGACAGCGATCAACTCACCACGTCCCTTGGGCCATTCCTCACACGGCGTCGTTATGGTCCGATCGCCGGTGCTGCCGAAGGGCTACTTTGGGTCATGGCCGTGAATTGACCCGGAGCAAGCGAGCTTCCGCTTAGGGTCGACTCTAGCCGTAGCGCGAAGGTCAGGTTTGGAGAAGCGCCGGGAATGGCAGCTACTGGCGCATAGCTCCCGTTCTCCTCGCGCGAGGCATAGGTCCGCCATGAGGTCGGATCGTCATTCAGAGTGATTTGGTTTTGATCTTGGCGCTACGATCATCCGGCTCGAACGCGAAGACACCGCTCGGTCTGGTCTCAGCACCCTTTGCGTCGCCGAAATCCGGCACCTGATACTCCGCCAGCAACCGCAGTCTTGACAGCGGCAGGTCGTTGCGACGGGGATCGCCGACCAGCACCTCGATGCCGGCTGCCAGGCAGCGGTCGAGGAATGGGATAACCCGCAGGGCAACCTCGCGATCGTAGAACACGTCGCCTGCGAGCACGACGTCGACCGCCGGCGGCAGGCCCGTGGTGATATCCTGGTCGAGAATGGTGATCTCGACACCGTTGGCCGCCGCGTTGAGGCCGATTGCGGCAACGCCGTTGCGGTCGATCTCGGCCGCCATCACCGCGCTGGCGCCGGCCTTCGCGGCGGCGATGCCGACGAGGCCGGAGCCGGCGCCGAGATCGAGCACGCGGCGGCCGACCACGCTTTGCGGCTGGCTGAGTAGATAGCGCGCAAGTACCGCGCCGCCGGCCCAGGCATAGGCCCAGTAGGGTGGCTGCGGTTCGGGCGCATCGTCGTCCGGCTCGACCGCATCGTCGTCCGCGCTTTGATGCGGATCGACCAGCCGCCTCAGGCCACTTCCGGGATGAGCCGTATAGAGCTGGATTTCAGGAAGCGCGGGAACGGGCGCTAGCCGCAGGTTTGCTTTGATGAATGTTGCCGGGTCGGGACGTCGTCCGACGTCCACGATCCCGCCATCGCCAGCACCGTCCCGCAAATCATCCACTATTCCCGCAGCGCCCGGCGCAAAATCTTGCCCACCGGCGTCTTCGGCAGTTCGGTCCGGAACTCGATGTATTTCGGCCGCTTGTAGCCGGTCAGGTTCTCGCGGCAATAGGCGGTCAGTGCCTCGACGGTCAGCGCCGGGTCCTTCTTGACCACGAACAATTTTGGCACCTCGCCCGAATGCTCGTCCGGCACGCCGATTGCCGCCACTTCCAGCACGCCCGGATGCTGGGCGACGACTTCCTCGAGCTCGTTCGGATAGACGTTGAAGCCGGAGACCAGGATCATGTCTTTCTTGCGGTCGACGATCTTGGTGTAGCCGCGCTCGTCCATGAAGCCCATGTCGCCGGATTTGAAGAAACCGTCCTTGGTCATCACCTTGGCGGTCTCATCCGGCCGGTTCCAGTAACCGGCCATCACCTGCGGCCCGCGGATGCAGATCTCGCCGACCTCGCCCAGCGGCAGATTGTTGCCGTCATCGTCGCGGATGACGATTTCGGTCGAGGGCAGCGGCAGGCCGATCGTGCCGGTGAAATTGCTGTCGCTGAACCTGTTGGCGGTGGCCACGGGCGAGGTCTCCGACAGCCCGTAGCCCTCGGTGATCGAGTTGCCGGTCAACGCCTTCCAGCGCTCGGCAACCCCCTTCTGCACCGCCATGCCGCCGCCCAGCGTCATGATCAGCGGTTTGAAGTCGAGCTTGCGGAAATCCTCATTGTTGAGCAGTGCGTTGAACAGCGTGTTGAGGCCCGGGAAAATGTGCATCGGGTATTTCTGCAGTTCCTTGACGAAGCCGGGTATGTCGCGCGGGTTGGGAACCAGCACGTTCTGGGCGCCCTGCTGCATACCCATCAGCGCGTTCACCGTCAGCGCGAAGATATGGTAGAGCGGCAGCGCGCAAATGAAGTTGAGATGCGCCGGCTTCGGCTTGATCGCGTAGGCGTCCTGCAGCCACAGCGTGTTCTGCGCCACATTGGACAGCACATTGGAGTGGAGCAGCACAGCACCTTTGGAAATCCCCGTGGTGCCGCCGGTATATTGCAGGAAGGCGACGTCGCTTGCTTCCATCTTGGCTGGCTTGAAGGCGATACCGGCGCCGGCCTTCACGGCTGCATTGAACTTGACATGGCCGGGCAGCGACCAGGACGGCACCATCTTCTTCACCCGCCGCACGACGAGGTTGACGATCGTCCCCTTGAGGCCGCCGAGCATGTCGCCCATTGCCGCGACCACTACATGCTTGACCGCCGTCCTGGCGATCACCGCGTCCAGGGTGCTGGCGAAATTCTCCAGAATGACGATCGCCTGCGCACCGGAATCCTTGAGCTGATGTTCGAGCTCGCGCGGCGTGTAGAGCGGATTGATGTTCACCACGACATAGCCGGCGCGAAGCACAGCCATCATCGCCACCGGATATTGCAGCACATTCGGCATCATCAGCGCCACGCGGGCGCCCTGCTGCAGACCCTTCGATTGCAGATAGGCGCCGAAGGCGGCCGATTGCCGCTCGAGTTCGGCATAGGAGATCGACTTGCCCATGCACACGAAAGCCGGCTGGCCGGAAAACTGTTTGCAGGCGCCGACCAGGAAGTCGCCGATGGAACTGTAGGGCAGGGCTCCAATCTCGGCCGGCATGGCTTTCGAATAGCTTTTGAGCCACGGCTTGTCCGGCAAGCCTGCGGCAAGCGCCGTCAGCGTCTTCGGCAGTTTTTTAGCGGGGCTCGGCGCCGGTTTTGAGGCCGGCTTTGCCGCCGCCGTTTTCGCTGCAGGGCTGGCGGCAGGCTTTGCAAAAGGTGCTGTCTTCGCGGCCGCGGGCTTGGTCGCAGGTTTCGCTGCCGGCTTGGCGCTTGCCTTCGCCGGCGCGCTGGCTGCCTTGGGCTTGGCGGCGGTCTTGGCCGGTGGCGCTTTCGGCTTGGCGGCAGCAGTGGCGGGTTTTGAAGCAGTTGCCGCTTTTGCTTTCGCCGGGGCCGTTGTCTTTGTTGCTTTTGCCACCTCTAGCCTCCCTCAGTCGTTCGTTGCCTGCTCCATGCTGCACCGCCTCGGCGTTGTGAGGCGTCCTCCGCTGCAGCGATGTCGCGTATTCCGGGAAATCCGGCGTGTCATCTATCTATTGCGACTATCGGCGGCCGTGCAAGTCTTGCCCCGACGGCAGGACGGCAAAGATTTGCCGTCAAAACCTGTCCCGCGCTGTGGCCTTAGGCACTAGCTTGTCGCGATGGCATGAGGGACCCCAGGCCCGTGGATCATTGTTCCAGCGATATCGGTCATCAATGAAAAAATGCGGTCGTTAACAATCCCGTGATTAGCAGATTTTGCTATTTATTTCTGAAATCGAGCAAAAGGCGAGAAATATTTTCTGCTTACGGTGGGGTAGGCAAACAAGGTGTTCCAAAGCCGGAAAAACGGTGCTTATATGCGCGCTTCGCGAGCCTGATAGAGGGGCTTGGAAGAACATCAGGGAGTGCTCAATGAAAAAGAAACTGACTTTTGCAGCCGCGTTGCTGGCTGCAAGCGTCCTCGGCGGCGTGGCCAATGCCAAGACGCTGGTCTACTGCTCGGAGGCCTCGCCGGCCAACTTCGACCCGGGTACCACGACGGGCGGCAACGACTTCGATGCCTCGTCGCGTACCGTCTATTCGCGCCTGGTCGAATTCAAGCATGGCGGCACCGAGATCGAGCCCGGTCTTGCCGACAAGTGGGAAATCTCCGACGACGGCCTGGTCTATACTTTCCACCTGCATCCGGGCGTGAAGTTCCAGACAACGGATTTCTTCAAGCCGACGCGTGACCTCAATGCAGACGACGTCGTCTTTTCCTTCGATCGCCAGTTCAACAAGGAAAACCCCTGGAACGGCGAAAAATACCTGCCGAACCTGACCTGGGACTACTACACCGGCATGGACATGCCGAAATACGTCGCCAAGTGGGAAAAGGTCGATGACCTGACCGTCAAGCTGACGCTGACCGAGCCGAACGCGCCGATGCTGGCCAATCTCGGCATGGACTTCGCCTCGATCGTGTCGAAGGAATATGCCGATCAGCTCGAGAAGGAAGGCAAGATGGCCGACTTCTCGACCAAGCCGATCGGCACCGGTCCATTCCAGTTCGTCGACTACCAGCTGGATTCGGTGATCCGCTATGCGGCCAACCCGGATTACTTCAAGGGCAAGGAAAAGATCGACGATCTCGTCTTCGCCATCACCCCTGACGCGACCGCCCGCATCCAGAAGGTGCTCGCCGGCGAATGCGACATCGCGCCCTATCCGAATCCTGCCGACATCGGCACGATCAAGGCCAACGCCGACGTGACCCTGATGGATCAGGCCGGCCTGAACATCGGCTATATGAGCTACAACACCACCATCCCGCCGCTCGACAAGCCTGAAGTGCGCCACGCACTCAACCAGGCGATCGACCGGGCGTCGCTCATCAAGTCGCTGTTCCAGGACGCCGGCGCCACGCCGGCCGAAAACCTGATCCCCCCGACCATGTGGTCATGGAACAAGGACGTGAAGTCCGACGCCTATGATCCGGAAGCGGCCAAGAAGGTGCTGGCCGATGCCGGGCTGAAGGAGATCCAGCTCTGGGCCTCCGATCGCGTTCGTCCCTACAACCCGAACTTCCAGCGTGCCGCCGAGCTGATCCAGGCTGACTGGGCCAAGGTCGGTGTCAAGGCGGAGATCGTCAGCTACGAGTGGACGAAGTATCGCGAGGAAGGCAAGAAGAAGGAACGCCCCGGCGCCTTCCAGATCGGCTGGACCGGTGACAATGGCGATCCGGACAACTTCTTCGCCACGCTGTTCGCCTGCTCGGCCATCGGCGTGTCGAACTACTCCAGCTGGTGCGACAAGGACTTCGAGGACCTGATCCAGAAGGCCAAGAAGACCAGCGACCAGGCCGAACGCACCAAGCTCTATGAGCAGGCGCAGGTGGTCTTTGCCAAGCAGGCTCCGGCCTTTCTCATGGCACACAGCCAGGTTTACGCAGTCGTACGCAAGAATGTCAGCGGCTACATGATGGATCCGCTCGGCATTCATCGCTTCGACGGCGTCGACAAGGCCGAATAGAACTGTTAGGCGGGCGGCGCGCAATCAGGCGCCGCCCCCTTTTCAAGATGCTCCGATATCTCCTCAACAAAATCGCCTTGGTGCTCCCGACGCTGATCGGCATCACCATCTGTGCCTTCGCTTTTGTCAGGCTGCTGCCCGGCGATCCCATCCTTGCCATGGCCGGCGAGCATGGCGTGTCGCCCGCGCGCTACGAAGAACTGAAGGAGCAGTTCGGCTACAATCTGCCGATCTGGCAGCAATATGCGCATTATGTTCGCGGTGCCGCGACCGGTAATTTCGGCGTGTCGATCTCGTCCAAGCGCCCGGTCATCGAAGATTTCATGACGCTCTTCCCGGCAACCATCGAGCTCTCTGTCTTTGCCATGATCTTCGCCATGCTGCTGGGCATTCCCGCGGGCATCTTCGCCGCGGTCAAGCGCGGCTCGTGGTTCGACCAGGGGCTGATGGGCACAGCCCTTGTCGGCTATTCCATGCCGATCTTCTGGTGGGGCCTGCTGCTGATCATCTTTTTCTCCGGCTATCTCGGCTGGACCCCGGTTTCCGGCCGCATCGGCCTGCAGTTCTTCATCAAGCCGATCACCGGCTTCCTGACCCTCGACAGCCTGCTCTACGGCAAATGGGATGCTTTCCGCTCGGCATTGAGCCATCTGGTGCTGCCGACAATAGTACTCGGCACCATCCCGCTGGCGGTGATCGCGCGCCAGACGCGCTCGGCCATGCTCGAAGTGCTGGGCGAGGACTATGTGCGGACCGCCCGCGCCAAGGGGCTGTCGTCGTCCCGCGTCATCGGCGTGCACGCGCTACGCAATGCGCTCATCCCGGTGGTCACCACCATCGGCCTGCAGGTCAGTACGCTGCTCGCCGGCGCCATTCTCACCGAAACCATCTTCGCCTGGCCGGGCATCGGCAAGTGGATGGTCGATTCCATATCCAAGCGCGACTATGTCGTCGTGCAGTCGGGCTTGCTCTTGATCGCCCTTATCGTCATGGCCGTGAACCTGATCGTCGACGTGCTTTATGCCGTCATCAACCCGCGCATTAGGGCAGCGTGATGAGCCAGTCGACCGAAATCGCCCCGATGGCCGCTGGCAATCCTGATCGCCTGACCGGCTTCAGGACCTTCTGGCACTATTTCTCGGTGAACCGCGGCGCCGTCATCGGCCTGTTCGTCTTCATCCTGCTGGTGCTGGCAGCACTCTTTGCGCCGCTGCTGGCGCCCTATGCGCCCGACATCCAGGACAAGACCGCTTTCTTGCGGCCGCCGGCATGGCAGGCGGGCGGCAGCGCGCAATATCTGCTTGGCACCGATGCGGTCGGCCGCGACATGCTCTCGCGCCTGCTCTATGGCGCGCGTTTCTCGCTGCTGATCGGCGCCGTCGTCGTCACGCTGGCACTTACCGGCGGCATCACGCTCGGCCTGCTGGCCGGCTATTTCCGCGGCTGGGTCGACGTGGCGATCATGCGCGTCATGGATTTGATCCTGTCCTTCCCGTCGCTGCTGCTGGCGCTGGTTCTGGTCACCATCCTCGGCCCCGGCCTGTTCAACGCCATGCTGGCCATTGCGCTTGTCCTGCAGCCGCATTTCGCGCGCCTGGTGCGCGCCGCTGTCATGGCCGAAAAGAGCCGCGAATATGTGGTCGCTGCCAAGGTTGCCGGCGCCGGACATATCCGGCTGATGCTGCGCACCATCCTGCCCAACTGCCTGGCGCCGCTGATCGTCCAGGGCACGCTGTCTTTCTCCAACGCCATCCTCGAGGCGGCCGCTCTCGGCTTCCTCGGCCTCGGCGCCCAGCCGCCGACGCCGGAATGGGGAACCATGCTCGCCTCGGCGCGTGAATTCATCCTGCGCGCCTGGTGGGTGGTGACGTTCCCCGGCCTCGCCATCCTCATCACCGTTCTGGCCATCAACCTGATCGGCGACGGCCTGCGCGATGCGCTTGATCCGAAGCTGAGGAGGTCGTGATGGCGCTGCTCAACATCCGCAATCTCGTCGTCGAGTTCCAGACCGCATCCGGCCCGTTCCGCGCGGTCGACGGCGTCTCGCTCCATGTCAACGAACGTGAAGTGCTGGCCATCGTCGGCGAATCCGGCTCCGGCAAGTCGGTGTCGATGCTGGCGGTGATGGGCCTGTTGCCGTGGACCGCGACGGTCACTGCCGACGAGATGAGCTTCAACGGCCGCGACCTCCTGAAGATGAGCCCGGCCGAGCGCCGCAAGATCGTCGGCAAGGACATGTCGATGATCTTCCAGGAGCCGATGGCCAGCCTCAATCCGTGCTTCACGGTCGGCTTCCAGATCGAGGAAGTGCTGCGCTTCCATATGGGCATGGACAAGGCCCAGCGCCGCGAGCGCGCCATCGAGTTGCTGACGCAGGTCGGCATTGCCGAGCCGGCGGAACGGCTGAACTCGTTCCCGCACCAGATGTCGGGCGGCCAGTGCCAGCGCGTCATGATCGCCATCGCCATCGCCTGCAATCCGAAGCTCCTGATCGCCGACGAGCCGACCACCGCCCTCGACGTCACCATCCAGAAGCAGATCCTCGATTTGCTGGTCTCGCTGCAGGTCAAATACGGCATGGGCCTGATCATGATCACCCACAATATGGGCGTCGTGGCCGAGACCGCCGACCGCGTCATCGTCCAGTACAAGGGCCGCAAGATGGAAGAGGCCGACGTGCTGTCGCTGTTTGAATCGCCGAAGAGCAATTACACCCGAGCGCTGTTGTCGGCGCTGCCGGACAACGCCGTCGGCGACAGGCTGCCGACCGTCTCAGACATGCTGTTCGAACCGGCCGCCGGAGTCGCCTGATGAGCATCAAGGTCGTCGAAGGCAAGAACATCAAGCGCGACTATCACGTCGGCGGCGGCCTGTTTCGCGGCGCGCGCACCGTGCCTGCAGTCAAGGGCGTTTCGTTCAGCGTCGACAAGGGCAAGACGCTGGCCATCGTCGGTGAAAGCGGCTGCGGCAAGTCCACGCTGGCGCGCATTATCACGCTGATCGATCCGGCAACGTCGGGAGAACTGTTCATCGACGGCAACAAGGTCGACATCGCCAGGAGCGGGTTGACCAAGGAGATGCGCCGCAAGGTGCAGATCGTCTTCCAGAACCCTTACGGCTCGCTCAATCCGCGCCAGAAGATCGGCGATGTTCTGGGCGAACCGCTGCTGATCAACACCGACAAGCCGGCCGAAGAGCGGCGCGACCTCGCCATGAAGATGCTGAAGAAGGTCGGCCTTGGAACCGAGCACTACAACCGCTACCCGCATATGTTCTCGGGCGGCCAGCGCCAGCGCATCGCCATTGCCCGCGCGCTGATGCTGAACCCGAGCCTTCTGGTGCTCGACGAGCCGGTTTCCGCGCTCGATCTGTCGGTGCAGGCGCAGGTGCTCAATCTGCTCGCCGACTTGCAGGACGAGTTCCAGCTGACCTACGTCTTCATCAGCCACGATCTGTCCGTGGTGCGCTACATCGCCGACGATGTGATGGTGATGTACTTCGGCGAGGCGGTCGAATACGGCTCGCGCGAAGAGGTCTTTGCCGACCCCAAGCACAGCTACACCAGGACGCTGTTCGCCGCGACGCCGCGCGCCGACGTCGCCTCGATCAAGGCCAGGTTGGCCAAGAAAAAGGCCGCCTGACCTCCTGGCAATTGCTTTTGCACAATCGGGAATGCGTCGCGGCGGTGGTTTGCCGGCAGGATTGATCGCAATCCGCGAGCTGCCGGGCGCAAGCCGCGTCGCAGATTCGGGTGCGCCCCATCACTCACCCGCTCCGTGTTGGTAAAGCTCGTCCATGCTGAGCTTTGCCAGCGTTGCGAAGGGGGCCTGTTTCTTCACCCGACCGCGGCTCAAGATCACCACGTCGTCGCAGAACGAGATGGTGCTGTGGTGATGACTGATGACAATGGTGGTGCGGCGGCCGGCCCGTGACTTCAGCGTCTCGACAATAGCGGCTTCCGACAACCCATCCACCGCGCTGGTGGCTTCGTCGAGGATGAGAATATCGGGATCGCGCACCAGCGCCCGGGCCAGGGCGATCCTTTGCCTTTGTCCGGCTGACAGGTTGATGCCCCTGTATCCGACAAGTGTCGCGTAACCCAGCGGCAGGTGCTCGATGAATTCATGTGCCTCGGCCAGCCTTGCGGCCTGCATGGCGTCGCTGGCCGACGCCGTGTCGTGGCCGTAGACAATGTTTTCAAAAATGGTGCCGTCGACCAGCTCCAGCTCCTGGCTGGCCAGGGCAATGTTCCGCAGCCACTGCCTTGGGTCGATTTCACCCAGCGGCGCCCCATCGACGAGGATCCTGCCGCAGTCGGGTTCTACGAAGCGGCACAGGAGATTGACGATCGTCGTCTTGCCGGCGCCCGAGCGGCCGATCAGCGCCGTCGAGCGGCCGCTGCGGATGTCGAACATCGCCTGATGCAGCACCGCCTCGCGCGCGTCGGGGCCGGACAGGGCACCGGAATAGGCGAAGCTCACATCATCGAAGCTGATCCCTTGGCGCAAGCCCTCGAACGGCAGGCTGCCCTGCGGCGCCTCGGGCTTGTCGGAAGGATCGAGCAGCCATTGCACCTCCTCCAGCGAGCCGCTCATGCCTTGCAGCTGACTCCACGACATCTGCAAGGCGCGCATATGCGGCTGCAGCCGGTAGAGCAGGATGAGGAAGGCAACGGTCAGCGGGAAGCTCACATTCGCCAGCCAGGCTCCGATCACCACCGCCAGGAACAGCATCGCGTGCAACACCTCGGTCAGCGGCGGCAAGACGCCCTGGCGGATTGAAAGCACGAAAGCCGCCCGCCGCACCCCGTCGGACGCTTTGGCGAAAATCGCCTTTTCGCGGCTCTCCTGCCCGAAGATGCGGATCAGGCGCCCAGCATGCACCAGATGCAGCATCTGCGACGCGAGTGCGCTGTTGCGCGAGACGACGCTGCGGCTCGGCGCCTTCAGATTGGACGACAAAATCCCGTGCGCCAGCTGGACAAGTGCCAGCCCCAGCGTCACCAGCAGCGTCATCTGCCAGGACAGGAGCAGGAGGAAGGCGAGCAGGATGACGGCGGCCGAGGCGCTGACGATCGCGCCGAGCAGGGCCTGGATAGCGTCGGACGCTCGCCAGGATTCGTTGGAGATGATGTTGAGCAGCCGTCCGGGGCTTTGCTGCAGGAAAAAGGGATAGCCGACCCTGAGCAACTGCTCGGACAATGCGCTGCGGATCGAATAACCTGCCTTGCCGTAGATGAAACTGGTCAGCAGCGTGTTGGCGAAGGCAAAGACATTCTTCAGCACGATCGAACCGAGGATGGCGGCCGAAATGGCGATCAGCCGCTCGCGCTCGCCGAGGTCCGCTCCAACCTGCTGGAGGAGGGCGGAGAAACCGGCCATGCCTGATGTTTCGCCACGCCCCATAATGATGCCGAGCAGCGGAATGATGAGGCCGATGCCGAGGCCTTCCAGCGCGGCGCCCGCAAGCCCGAGCCCCACCACGACGGGAACGAGCCGCAACAGCCTGCCACCAAGCGCGCGGCGCAGCATTGGCAGGGCTGACGGAATCCGTGACATTATCGCGCTCTGGCCTCCGCATTGGCTTCGCAGGCTTGCCGGTCCTGGCGCAACGGCAACCGTTTTGGCCATCCCATCATGACGAGCAGCGCAAATCTGGCGGCACCTGCCAGATTCATGACGACAATAGGCCAGTGCGACAGATCGAGGTCGCGGTCGAAGCGAGGACGTCCCGCCAGTTCCTTGAACGCGGCCCGCGCAGACCAATAGACATGGCGAAGCAGCCACGGGGCGTGGCGGGCATGTTTCAGGCAGAGCGCACCATTACCGAGGCTATAGTCGCGGTGCAGCCGGTCGATCGATTTGCGGTCTCGCCGGCCGTGATGATGCAAGACTGTCATGTCGGGCACATACTCGACCGGCATGCCGAGCAGCATCGCCCGTACGAGATAATCCGTATCCTCAGCCGAGCGTAGCGGGCCGCCGGCGCCGAAGCGTTCGTCGAACGGCCCGATGCGGGCCGCGACGTCGCGGTGCATGGTCATGTTGCAGCCGAGCACGAAGCCGCCCGGGTGTACCGCCGGGGTCAGCCGCTCGCGTGCCTCGCAGCGCTTGATGGTGAAGGGCAGGTCCCGGGCATCACCGAGCTCGACGCGGCCGCCGCGGATCAGCCACTTCTCGCCGCTCCGGTAGTGCCGTTCAAGGTCGCGGAGATAGTCGCGATCGAGTTTGCAGTCATCGTCGATGAAGACCAGTACGCGGCCTCGCGCTCGCGCCAGTCCGGCATTGCGGGCAGCGGCTAGTCCGGGACGGGGCTCCGAGACGGCTGTGACTGGGATGTCTGAAGTTTCGGCGATACCCGCCAGCCGCTTTGAGGTGCCGTCCCGTGAACCATTGTCGACCACCACCAACTCAGCCGCGAAGGCGGCGTGCGCCCGGCATGCAGCCTGGATCGACGCTATGCAGGCCTCCAGCACAGCGGCGCGGTCGCGCGTGCAGACGATGAAGCTGACCTCAAGCGACGGCCGCTCCGATCGGGGAGTTGTTGGGACAGGCGCACTTGCAAACGGGTGATCGCGCAGCAGAGGGTGGGGCCTGTCGGTCATACCAGTCCTCGCTGATAACGCGCCAGCACCGCTTCGGCCGGCGTGGTTTTAAAGAAGTATTCCACCGCGTCCGCCCGCTTTCCGGCCGCTATCGAGGCCAGGCTGAGCCAGGGCGCCCAGACCCCGGGACGCAGCGCATATTGTTCGCGGCGCCGGATGAAGTTCCATCTCGCTGTCCGCGTCAGCAATTCGTGTGTCAGCGGCGGTTCTCTTTCGTCGCCGACGAGCTGGTAGAGGAAATAGAACAGGTTCAGCGCGCCGGCCTCGAAGATTGGCCGTGTGCTGGCCGGCAGCGCGGAAATCCGCTCTTCCAGCGCACGGATGAAATCGGCTGCGCGCGCAACCGTGTCGAACGAAACGGCCTCGCCGATGTCGCGCAGATCCGCAGTGGCTTCCGCGAGACCCTCACGTTCGAGATTTTCGGCCACAATTCGCAAATGCGTCCTGCGCATTTCCTTGGCATGCCGCATGGTCACGCTTCCCGCATGGACCCGATAGATGAGCAGGTTCTCGGGCGAGATGGTCGCCGGGAAACGGCCGGCAAGCCGCCTGAAGAGATCGAAATCCTCGGCGTGCCTGTATTTGGGGTCGTAATAGAGATCGTTCCCTATGACCTTCCTGTTGTAGACCACCGTCGGATGCATGAATATCGTAAAGAACATCGACAATATGTCGAGCCGGCCGGATCGGAACACCGGGTCGGGTCTGCCCTTGGCGATACGGCCGTGAAGCAAGGTATCGACGCCGGCGCCGCAGAAGCCGAGCTCGGGCCGCCGCTCGAACAGTGCCACCTGGCGCGAGAGGCGCCAGGGATAGGCAACATCGTCCGCATCCATTCGCGCAACCAGCTCGCCCTGGGCCAGTCGGAGCCCTTCATTGAGGGTGGCGACGAGGCCGCGGTTTTCACGTGAGATCACAGAAACGCGATTGTCGGCCCGGCGGTATCGTTCGAGGATATCGAGCGAATTGTCAGTCGACCCGTCATCGATAGCGATGACCTCCAGGCGATCGTAGTCCTGCCGCAGGATGCTCCCCAGCGCAGCGGCGAGATAAGGCCCGGCATTGTAGACCGGCAGCAGGACGGAGACGAGCGGCGCGGCGGTCATCTCTGCGCATCCGTTCGCTGGAGGTCGAGCGCGGCGCGGCCATCGGGGGATCCGCTGGGATAGGCTTCCGCCCTGCCGAGCCAGACGGCATCGCCGGCGCGTGCCTGGGAGCGGCGGCGCGCGACATAGGGGAAGCGGCGCTTGAGGCCGTTGAGCGGCCTTTCGAAAACCGTCCACGAGATCGAAGCGACGGCGATCGTGGCGGCGCTCGCGACCAGGAACCGCCCTGGCCCCTGCTCCGAGACATTGAGTGGTATCCAGGGCTGTGACTTGACGGCGAGCGACAGAAGGATCGGATGGTAGAGATAGACGCCGTAGCTGATGCGGCCCAGTGACAGCAGCGGCGGCAGTTCGAAAACCCTGCCGAGGGCGCCGCCAAGACCGGCTGAACAGGCGGCGACAACGGCCACCAGCGGCACCAAGGGCAGGATCTCCAGCAGCGCCCAGCGGGCCCATTCCAGCATGGGATCGGCCGGTGCCGGGACAAGCAATTCAATCGCCAGAAAGATGGCTGCAAGGGCTGGCCAGCCTAGCCGCATCCATTGCGGCAGGCCAGCGCCTCTGATCCGCCAGCAGGCAAGCAGAGCACCCAAGGTCAGCGCATCCATCGATGCCGGTGGCAGCAGGTCGCGCGCCAGCGCCGGGTTGGCGGTGATCGGCCAGTAGAAGCGATAGGCCAGCGACAACAGGATGACGCCGATAGTGATCGCTTCCACGCGCCGGCGCGGTGCGAGAAGCACGGCCAGCGGCCAGGCGATATAGAACTGCTCCTCGATGCTCAGGCTCCAGAAATGACCGAGTAGCCAGGGTGTCCATTCGTTGCGCAGCGCGTACCAGAAATTCGACAGGTAAAGCGCATGCCAGGCGAGCGATCCGCTGGACCGCTCCAGATCGGTCAGCCAGACGAACCCGAGCACGGCGAAATAGGGCGGGAATATGCGCAGCGCGCGCCTGATGTAGAAGGATCTCAAGGCAGGACCGGCTTCGAATTCGGCCGCGGCGCGGGCTTCGAGCAGCAGTCGGGTGATCAGGAAGCCGCTCAGCACGAAGAACAACCGCACGCCGATATGGCCCCAAAAGGAGGACCCGTTGGGTGCCAGGAAATGAGAATAGAGAACCATCGTGACAGCGATGGCGCGCAGCGCGTCCAGCTGATTGTCGCGCGCGACCATCAGCCATTTCCGCCGGTCTGAGATCTCCGATGAAGCCGGCGGCCCGCCATTCCGGGTCTCAGGTCTGCCAGCGTTGACAGTGCGCCGACAACATCAAGCCCGCACCTGCGCGAGGCAGCCTCGAAATCGATAGTGGCCAGCGAAAAACTCAAGCTGGTCACCTTGGCGGAATCCTCCACGGCGCACGTCCTGGTACTGAATCCCCCAAGGAAATGGTGTAGCCGGGCAATGGTGCAGTGCAACACAAAATATCTTCCGAACTGTAATATTTATGTGAGTGAATGCTTAAAAATGGATATGATTGGCAAATGCGCGGTGTCGTTGACGGATTTTCTCGCGCGCCACGCCCGTCGGACGAGTTGTATCATATCACTAAGACCCGGTTTAATTGCATGCCTGGAATCTGTATTGCTTGACGTCTTCAGTAGGCTATTAAAATATCTTAAGAAAATTGGTTCTGTATTTTATGATTGAAGTTTATATTGACGAATAATCGGCAAAATCGAAACTATTGATTTTGCGCGACGCAGCATAATCGATGGCCAAGCGTCTGACGACGCAGTCCTTCCCGATAGCGCGACAATCCCGGTGCTGGAACAGAGAACCGGAGACATTCGCACCAGTGGCGGCAGCCATATGGCGCATGTCGACGCGGGCAGGGAGGCGTTTGCGTAGGGAGTGACGTGGATTGGCCTTGCGGCGGCCGTCGCGCGCTTGCGTCGGATGGGGAACTGGTGCCGCTTAGGGGAATTTACATACGACCTCAGCGTGTATCACCGCGTGTCATATTGCAATATAACGCAGACACTTAGCCCATTTCTCGTGTCTCACACTGTCGCAATCGATTGCAACCTATCATGGAAGAATAGGCGGATTTTACGGTGGTTAGTGATAGGTGAAATTTGGGAATTTTGAAGAGGTGGATGCCATGCGCGCCCTCAAGCGGATTGAAGGGTCCACCACGCGCTGAAGCCTGCATTGGATGATGCGCTTTCGTCGTGACTTCCACGCCGCTTCAGAAAGGATCGGTATTGCACTGGTGGGCTTGGCGGCCTGTTAGCATTGTCTTGGGCCGACAAATGGCCGGACAGTGCCGCCTCACCCCTCACGGTGCGTCTACACCGGCAACGCTTGCAACCACGCGACAGCCCTTTTTCCAGGTGCATCAAGCTGTGTGGCAGGTGCCATCACGACACGTCATACTGCTGCGCCAGCGAGGCGAAAAGCTGGTCGGCGAAACGGGCAGCGGCCACCGGTAGGGTGCGGCCCTTGAGTTGGCCGACATAGAGCATGCCAGCGGGCACGTCGCGCGGGTCGAGCGGCCGGGAGGTCATGTCACCGGTCATCGCCTGGTGGGACAGGCCAATTGGGAAATGGAAGGTGATGATATCCTCCGAGATAGCGTGGTTGCGCAGGAATTCGAAGCTGTCCGACTGAATCACCGGCTCCAGCTGCAGCGATGACGATTGCGCCCCGATGTCGAGCAGGTAGCGCACGCCGTAACTTGATGTGGGAAGCGCGATTGGATAGTCGAGGCAAGCGCGCAACCGCACCGTCTCGTGAGAAGCCAGCGGATGATCGGGCCGCATAACCGCATGCACCGGCTGGTGCACCCGCATCAGCGTCATGAAAGCAGCCAGCCGGGTTGGCTCGTAGACGATGGCGATGTCGGCCGTGTGATCGACCAAGGCGCGCTCGGCCTCCTCCCGGTCGCGCAGGTGCACTCCGAAGGTCACATTCGGATGTTCCTTGCGGTAGAGTGATATCTGCATCGGCAGATGGTAGGGCAATAGCGCCTGGCTGCAGGCGATCGCCACATGGCCGCGCCGGGCGCCAGCAAGGTCTGCAATCTGCGATTTCACGTGCTCCATATCGGATAACTGGTTGCGCATGTGCTGCACTAGAAGTTCGCCGGCGCTGGACAATCGCACGCCGTGAGGCAGTCGCTCGAAAATCGCAACGCCCAGTTCGGCCTCCATCGCCAATATACGCCGGTTAAGCGCCGTCGAGGTTATGGCGAGCAATTCCGCGGCGGCGCGGATCGAACCGGTCTTGGCCACCACATCGATATAGTGAGCGGAGTTCAGGTAACGCATCGGCAGCCTCCGGCATCACCGCTGCAATTCTTGCAGCAGGCTGAACAAAACATAGCACAAGACAGCAGCACCGTCATCGGCATAATTAGACCTGTCGACATATGAGTGGAGAAGTATCTTCAAGAGACATTGATCATTCGAAATCAATGAAGCCGGTGCAATGGAATTCGTTCCAGTTCCTTAAGTAAATCATAAATCAAAAAGGAGAAATCATGCGCTACATATCGTTTGTAAGCTTAGTTTCTCTCGGTTTTGTTGCCATTATAAATGTATCGGCGATTGCCGCCGAGCAATGCAACGACACGAATGAGTCATCGAGCCTACCATGGTATATTCATCAATGTAGTGTGACTTCCAAGACCAATATCGATGAAAGCGTCCTAGCAGACGCCGGAGAGCGTAAAAGCTGCGGTTCGGATTGTGCGCAAGTCTACAGTATGTGCAAGCCAAGCAGGGGTAGAGACTGTCGTCAAGAATACAAAACCTGTTCTTGGAACTGCATCTTTGATGCGGAAACAACGATTAGCCAGTAGAGAAAATCTGACATTTGAAATCTATGTGCGGAATTCTTATCGACCGTTTAGTGCGCGAGTCGGACGGATGCGCGCCGAAATTACCATAACTGTTTCGCCCGCCGACCGCTGCGTGTGCACAAGGAGGCTTCTTCCTTGTCAAAAGAAAGGGGCGCGCCGTTGCTCTGGCCTTGTTCCTCTATGCATTGTTCATCGCGGGAATCACTTTTGCTGCCAGAATCGGGATGAACGATGGCGGAAGGAATATTTTTCTTGCCCTACTTCATCCTCATCGACCGCGCGCTTCGTGATGAAGGCACCAGCTATCACTATCTGCCGCCGTCGCGATTCAGCGTAGCGCCGGAAAGCGTTCTCCAGAGACTCGGCGGTCGCTTTGCCGATTTGCGCTCGCCGGTGCTCGTCGGCCCGACCTGGACCACCGATGCACCGTTTCGCGAAACGCAGGCCGCGATCGATAGCATGCGCGCCGAGGGTATTCTGGCGGTCGAGATGGAAGCGGCGGCGCTTTGCGCCTTTGCTGCGGCTCGGCAGCGCAGCGTCGCGTGTTTTGCGCACCTAACGAACCAGATGGGGCAGGTTGACGGGGATTTTGAGAAGGGCGAAGCCGACGGTGCGACGGCTTCGCTGGCTCTATTCGAGCACACGGTGACGGCGCTCGGTTACTGATTAGGGTGCGTACTCACAATCCGGTTCTCTAAGCGTTGCTCGATCGATGTCCGCTTCGCTCCGAATGCGACTGCGGCGCGGCCCGCTCCTGAAGGCCGGCCTTGCGGAGATTCTTTCGAAAATGCTCAAGGTAAGCGGCATCACCATAGGGCGCGAGCTTCGGATCGGTCCATTTTTCCAGCGTGGCGCCTGCATCGAGTTCGAGAGCGTGTTTCACCGATTTCTGGGCCAGTTGCTGGTTCCCGACGGCAGCGAAGCTGGCAGCCTGATAAAGACGCATGACGGCGCTATCCAGCGAGCGCAGGCAGGCGAAGGTGGCGATGGCCTTGTCATATTGGCGGGCATCAAAATAGATCTGGCCCAATTGGGAAGTGTACCATTCGTAGTGAAAGGGATTGAGGCGCATGGCCTTTAGCGCGTGCTCGATGCCTTCTTCCGCCCTGCCCGCATAGCTCAGGCAAAGCGCGTAGTCGGTCGTCACGTCAGCGTCGTTGGGATTGCATTCGAGGGCCTTCCGAAAGGCCTCAAGTGCCACGCCGTGATTCAATGTATACAAATGATAGTTGGCGAACGCCCAAAAGGACCAGGAATCGCCGTCGTCGCAGGCAATCGCCTCGACCGCCCATCGGCGGGCCAGTTCTATCGAGACGTCATGGTCGTCGGCCCAGCCGCAATAGGCGTCGACCGTGTGACTCATAGCCATTTTGCTATAGGCCTTGGCAAGTCTCGGATCACATTCGATTGCCCTGGTCAGATGCTCCCTGGCAAGGATCTCTCCTTCCCTGGTTAAACGACAGACATCTATGGCGCGCTGTAGATGGTCCAGGGCGACGAAACTCTCGAGTCCGGCGGATTTGCTTCGGTGGCGCCAGGCCTTGCCGAGCCTGCCGCCGTAGCCGGACGCAAGCGTGCCGATGATCGTCCCGGTGATTTCGTCCTGGACCGAGAAGATATCCGTCAGTTGCCGGTCATAGGTCTCGGTCCAAAGCTGCCGGCTCTCGGTTCCGTCGACAAGTTGGACCGAGACGCGGATGCGATCCCCAGCCTTCTGAACACTTCCCTCCAGGATGTAGCGAACCGCGAGTTCACGCGCGGCCTCGGCCGATGTCACCGGCCGGTTCCGGTACGCCAGGGTCGAAAACCTGTCGATGACGAACAATTCGTGAAAGCGCCCGAGATTGGCGACGATGTTGAGCGTCAATCCTTCGCAGAAAATATCCTGCGTCGCATCGCCGCTGAGATTGGCAAAGGGTAGGACGGCGACGGATGGCTTGGCCGGCATCGGGGTTTCGCCGGTAGCAGCGATGGGTCGGGGACCGGCATATTTGTAGCCCCGGCCGTGCACGGTCATGATCATGCCGGTGTCCAGAGTCTTGCGAAGCGCCGAAATGTGAACCTGCAGCGTGTTCTCCTCCACGCTTACGCCGGGCCAAACCGCATCGAAAAGTTCAGTCTTGCCAACGACCTCATCTGGCCTCTCGAGCAACATGGCGAGAATGTCGAAGGATCGTGCCGAAAGCTCTACCGGCCCCTTCGGCCCCAACAGCAGCCTTTCGGCTCGCTTCAAACGATAGTTCGCAAACTCCAGATCCATTGGCCGAGAACCCATCCCTCGCGAGCAGGATAATCCAAGATGATCCTGAAGGCGAACTTCAGGACTGTTCAGGACTCTTCAGGTCCAAGCCAAGGACCTGAGTGGAAAGCGGTGTCATTCTCGCAATCACAGGGACGCCATGACCGATATCTCCGCCAAAGCCCCGATCACCATCCGTCGCCTCAGCCTGCCACGGCCAAGCTTCCCCAGCCTCGAATTTGGCGCGTCGCTAAGGGAAATATTCAGTTTGTGGAACGATGCGCTCAAACTCGCCTATATGGACCCCTACACCAGTCTTCGCCGCCAGCCGCAGGTCGCTCCGGACGACGATCTCAAAGGCCGGAATCCAAGCTGGTGACCTGCAAGTCTCGGCCGAGTGGTCCAGCGCGAGCTTCCAGGCGGCGCGGGATAACTGGTCATTGGTGACTGGGCCGAGCCAACAGCAACCCCGGCCAAGTCCGCTATACGCCCAGGGCACATACGCCCTTGGCAGCACTCGCAACACGCCGGATCCTGCTCAATCTAGATCCGCTGCGGCAAAAGGGACCGACGAGCGCCACCGTCGTCTTCGGCCAATCCGTACTCCAATCGGCTGCTTCGCCCACGCCGAATCGCGATTGGCGCGGAGCGTCGAGGCCAGGAACTCCGCCGCTGCTCGCCATCCGTATCCGGTAGCCAGCATTTTTCTGGAGACAACGCGCAGACAAAGGCTTGGCCGAAAGCGATGTCTCCAACTCGATCGCCCGGATGGTTGGATCTAGGCGCTTGATTTTCCTTAGAAAATCTGGTGCCGCTTAGGTGACTCGAACACCTGACCCCATCATTACGAATGATGTGCTCTACCAACTGAGCTAAAGCGGCCCGGGAAGCGCAGGGCTTCCAAGATCGGCTGGGTGATAGACTCAACCGGCCGCTAATTCAAGATGGGCAACCGCGATTTCAAGGCGGTATCCGGCAAATCGTCCCGGCATTTCCCGTTTGCGCTGGAGGGAGCCACGTCTCGTTTCGTTTTTCGATCGCGTGGGATAACCTCGGCGGTCTGCGCGTAAATTGCCCGGGAAGGTGACGAAACAGGCTGATTTTATTGTTAAAAACCCTGGAAATTGGCTTTCAACGCCCCGCCGAGGCAGAATGCGGACGCTCGCCCGTTGATTGATTGGCCGCCTGCGGCTAACGATCATGGCAATGTGAGCGAACGGACAGGGGAAATTCGCTTGGACGCGATCGAAAAAGCGATCCGCAACGCCTTCGAGAAAGGCAATGCCGAGGACCGGGCGTTTCGCGAGAGGGTCTATCGATCGGCCTTCGCGGCGCTGGACCGCGTCCTTCAGGCCAATCCCGGCGTGACGGTGGAAGCCGCCATCAAGCGCCGCAAGGCGGTGCAGGAAAAGATCACCGAGATCGAATCGGAATTCCTGCCGGCGGTCCCCGATGTCGCCGCGCAGACGCAGAGCGCTGCGCAGACGCAGAGCGCTGCGCAGACGCAAGACGCTGCGCAGACGCAAGGCGCCGCTCAGGCTCAAGATACTGCGGAGACGCAAGGCGCCGCCGAAGCGCCTGCTGTCGATGCCCCGACAGGCGTCGCGGCCGGCCCGTCGCCGGCGATCGTCGTTGATGGGCCGGTTCAGCCCGATGCATCCGACGCGCCGCGCTCGCGCGTGCTGCCGGTCGTCCCCGACATCATGCCCGATGCTGCGTTGCCCCGCGCCCCGGCGATCGACATGGCCGATTCCGCGCCGGCCGAGGCCGCGACCGAAGTGGCGCCTGACCGCGACGAAAGGCGGATAAGAGGCCGCCGCCTGCCGCTGACGGCGATCTTCTTTGGCGTCACTTTGCTCGCCGCCGCCGGCATCGGCCTCTATTTCGCCGTCCAGACCGGCGTCTTCAAGACGCCGGCGCAGCTCGACACGGCCCCACCCGAGGCGCCACCGACGGTCGACGATGACGATTTCACGCCGCCCGCCGATACAAACGCGCCGCAGCAGCCTGGCGCGCCGCTACAGCCCGGTTCGGCCGAACAGACGCGCGACTGGATCAACGTGTTTACGCCCACCGATCCGACGCATGTCGCGACGCCTTCCGACGCGAAGGCCGATGTCGTGCAGGACGATACCGGCTCCTTCCTGCGCATCCGTTCCGGCGCTTCCGGCTCGGCCATCAGCTTCGATGTCGGGCAGGGCGTGCTGGAGAAGCTTGCCGGCAAGCATGCGGTGTTCGACATCGTCGCCCGTGCCGAGGACGGCAAGGACACGCAAATCTCCATCGACTGCAATTTCGGCGATCTTGGCGATTGCGGCCGCAAGCGCTATGCCGTCGGCCAGCAGCGCAACGAATATCTGTTCGACGTGAAGTTCCCCGACAAGCCCCCGGGCGCGGCCGGCAGCATCGCCATCAACTCCGACTTCGACAAGCAGGGCAAGGCGGTCGATATCTACGAGATCCGCGTCTCGATCGAACCGTAAGCCCGGCAGCCTGACGGGGTGGGCGCGGCTCCTGCGATCTAGATCATCGCTTTCGGGCTGCGCAGGACGCTCCAGGCCGGGGCGGATTCCAGCGCGGTGAAGTCGCCTGCCGCAATTTCCTGACAGATTGCCATCAGCGCTCCGCCGGCTGCGCGGGCAAGCGATCCACCGACGCTGATCCGCCGCACACCGGCTTGAGCAATCTGGTCGAGGGTCAATCCAGAGACACCCTGGCCGAGCACATGATTGACCGGAGCGCTGACTGAACGGCAGAGCTTCTCGAGGGACGCCAGGTCCGGCACACCGGGCGCATAGAGGACCTCGGCGCCGAGCGTCTCGAAGACCTTCAGGCGGCGAATGACTTCTTCGAGATCATAGGCGCCTTTGCCCAGGCCATCGGCGCGGGCGGTCAGCACGATGTTGTATTTTCGCGCGGCGTCAGTGGCGGCAGCCACCCGCGCCACCGCGCCGTCAAAATCGCGTATCGGCAGACCGGAATTCGGCTGCCGATCCTCGATGGACAGCCCTGCCAATCCAGCTTCCGCCGCGAGCCTAACGGTCTCGGCAACCCCCTCGGGCGTGTCTTCGTACCCGTCCTCCAGATCGGCGGTAACTGGAACATCGGTCGAAGCCGCTATCTCGGCGGCATAGGCCAGGCTCTCGTCGCGGCTGACGTCCAGCGCTCCGTCTTTCCTGCCTTTCGAGAATGCATAGCCCGACGACGTCGTCGCCAGCGCCTTGAAGCCCATGCCCGCCATCATCCGCGCGCCGGCGATGTCCCACGGATTGGGGATCACGAAGCAGCCGGATGCGTGAAGAGCGCGAAAACGGTTAACCTTGTCGGATCGGGAAATCATCTGCGCTCCTGCCTGGAATAGGATCTTCGTTCGGAATTACGTTTAGCGATCGAGCAGTGCCTGCAGCGTCTCGATGCGGTCGGCTTCGGCGGTCGGCTTGTCCCAGCGTAGGCGTGAGACGCGCGGGAAGCGCATCGCGACGCCGGATTTGTGCCGGGTCGAGCGGTTGAGGCCTTCGAACGCCACCTCCAGCACCAGGCCTTGCTTGCGGTCGGCGCGCACCGAGCGCACTGGGCCGAAACGCTCGACCGTGTTGTCGCGGACAAATTTGTCGATCTGCTTCAGTTCCTCGTCGGTGAAGCCGAAATAGGCTTTGCCGACCGGCACCAGTTCTTCCGCGCCTTCCGGCCCCGACCAGACGCCGAACGTATAGTCCGAATAGAAGCTGGAGCGCTTGCCGTGGCCGCGTTGCGCATACATCAGCACCGCATCGACCGTGTGCGGATCGCGCTTCCACTTGAACCACGGGCCTTTCGGCCGTCCCGCGAGATAAGGCGAATCCCAGCGCTTCAGCATCACGCCTTCGATGATCGGGTGCGGCGGTGCCCGGCGCAGTTCCTCCAGCGACAGCCAATCTGAAAATTCGACGAACGGCGAAAGATCGAAGCGGCTGGGGTCGAGCGTCTTGATGAAGGCTTCGAGGTGAACTCGTCGCTCGCGAAAGGGCAATGCGCGCAAATCCTCGCCGTCGATCTGCAGCGCATCGTAGCAGCGCATGAAGGCCGGATACTGTTGCTGTATCTTCGGCGTCACGCTCTTGCGGTTCAGCCGCTGCTGCAGGTCCGAAAACGTGCCCGTCGCGGCGGGTTCGCCGACCAGCAATTCGCCGTCGAGCGCGGCGGAAAAATTCATGGCTTCGGCGAGATCCGGAAAGGCGCTGGAGACATCGTCGCCGGTGCGCGAATAGAGCCGGCGCACACCGCCTTCGCACACAGCCTGGACACGGATGCCGTCCCATTTCCATTCGGCGGCATAGTCGGCCGGATCGAGCTTTTCGAGATCGCGGTCGCCGACCGGGTTCGACAGCATCACCGGGCTGAACAGGGCGAGCGCCGTCCGCTGCGGCTTTTCGGCCTTGCCCTCCAGCCAGGCGAACAACGAGATGTAAGGCGATGTCAGGCCGTGCCACAGCTCCTCGATCTCGGCGACGTCGACCTTGCCGAAATCGGCCAGCGCCTGTTTGGCCAGCCGCGCCGAAACGCCGATGCGCAAGCCGCCGGTGACCAGCTTGATGATGGCGAAGCGCGCCGAGATGCCGGCGCTGTCGAGCAGGCCGGCCAGCACTCTCGGCCCGTCGGAGCGGCTTGCCGCTTGCAATTTTGCCACCACATCGCCAAGCGTCGGCTCCCGGTTGGGGATATGCCCCGGCGTTTGCGGCCAGACCAGCGAGACCGTTTCGGCCAGGTCGCCGACATAGTCGTAGGAATAGCCGAACAGCACCGGGTCCATGCGCTCGGTGACCAGCGTGCGCAGCATGGCCGGCTTGACCGCCGCAATGTTGAGGTCGCCGGTAATCGCCGCCAGCGCTAGGCCGCGGTCGGGATCCTCGACGCTGCGGAAATAGTCGACCAGCAGCGTCAGCTTGCCGTTGCGCGACGGCGTCAGCACCAGGCGGTCGAGGAGTTCGGCGAAGCGGTTCAACTCAATCGCCCTCGTCCTCATAGCCGACCAGATGCAGCGGCCGCGCGGCGATGCCTTCCAGCTCACACCAGCGCACCAGCGCTTCCTCGCGGCCATGCGTTACCCAGATTTCGCCGGCGCCCGTTTCCTTGATGGTGGCGGTCAGCTCGTCCCAGTCGGCATGGTCGGAGATGATCAGTGGCAGTTCGACGCCGCCTTGCTTGGCGCGCTGGCGGATGCGCATCCAGCCCGACGCAAAGCACGAGATCGGGTCGGGAAAGCGCCGCGCCCAACGGTCGGCGAAGGCCGATGGCGGGCCGACGACGATGGCGCCGGTGAAATCCTGCTTGCCGCCGCTGTCCACCGTTGCCGGCTCCAGCGTGCCCAAGTCGATGCCCTGGCTCTGGTAATATTCGCTGAGTTTCGCCAGCGCGCCGTGGATGTAGATCGGCCTGTCGTAGCCGGCATCAAGCAGCAGCCGCATCACCCGCTGCGCCTTGCCCAGCGCATAGGCGCCAACCAGATGCGAGCGCTCGGGAAACTGCGCCGCCGATTTGAGCAGGCGGGCGATCTCTTCCGTGTCGGGTGGATGGCGAAACACCGGCAGGCCGAAAGTCGCCTCGGTGATGAACACGTCGCATTTCACCGGCTCGAAGGGTGCGCAGGTCGCGTCCTTCTGGCGCTTGTAATCGCCGGAGGCGACGATGCGCCTGCCCTTGTGCTCGACCGCGATCTGCGCCGAGCCCAGCACATGGCCGGCCGGATGAAAGGTAACCGTGACATCGTTCAGCGCCATTGCCTCGCCGAGGGCTGCGGCCTGCGTCGTCCCGGCAAAGTCCTCGCCATAACGCAGTCCCATAATGTCGAGCGTCTGTTGTGTGGCCAGCACCGAGCGGTGGCCGGAGCGGGCATGGTCGGTATGGCCATGTGTGATCAGGGCCCGGTTGACCGGCCGCACCGGGTCGATGAAGAAATCGCCGGGCGGGCAATAGAGGCCCTCCGGCCGGGGATGGAGCAGGTCGCTGGCGCGCATCCCGTCAAGATAGTGGCTAATTCCGGCGCGGGAAGCCTGTTGCAAGAGACTGCTGACTCGTCCTACAGCCAGCCACCGGCCGCATCAGCCGGCGGACCCATCGCCATGCAAACGCTGAAAACCTCGTCCGGCGACCTGACCGCCGACCGCCGTGCCGACTATGCCGAGATGCTTTTCGGCTCGGGCGACCCTGCGGCAGCAGCGGAATTGCTGCTCGGCGCGCTGGAACTGGCGCCGCAATGGGCGGCGGGCTGGTTCCGCCTCGGCGAGATGCAGGAGACAAGGGAGCAGTTCGACCTGGCGGCGCAGGCCTGGGCTATGGCGCTGAAACTCGACCCGGCGGATCGCCTCGGGGCTGCGCTGAAGCTGCAACTGATCGGCAAGGCGCCTGCTGCCGCGGCGCCACCCAGCGCCTTCATCGAAACGCTGTTCGACCATTATGCCGAAAGCTTCGAGGGTGAGCTGGTCGACGAGCTCGGCTACCGGCTGCCGGAGTTTCTCGATCGCGCCATTCGAGTGGCAAGGCCCGGTCGTTTTCCGCTTGCTCTCGACCTCGGCTGCGGCACCGGCCTGATGGGCGAAAGACTGCGGCCGATCGCCGATCGGCTGGTGGGCTACGACATCTCCGCCGCCATGCTGAAAAAGGCCCGCGCCAAGGGCGTCTACGACCTGCTCGCCAAGGCCGACCTGCAGCATTTCGCCTATGCCGGCCCGAAGGCCGATCTAGTGGTTGCGGCCGACGTGTTCATCTATGTCGGTGCGCTCGACGGCGTGGTGAAGGCCGTCGCCGGCATTCTGGCCGCCAATGGCCTGTTTGCCTTTTCCGTCGAGACGCCAGGCGAAGGCGAGGCGGCCGGTGAAGCCGGTTTCGCGCTGCGGCCATCGCGCCGCTACGCCCATTCTCAAGCCTATGTCGAGCGGGTGCTTACCACCAGCGGCCTGTCGGTGCTGTCCGTGCAGCCCACCGTCATCCGCTTGGATCGCCGCCAGCCGGTCGATGGGCTGGCCGTGCTGGCGACGCTATCGTCCGGCTGATGTCTCGTCCTGTTCGAAAATGTGAATAGGATTTTTTCGGCTGGCGCGGCATCAGATAGGATATCTGCCGAGAGAAGGTCCGCTCGGTTCGGTATTGAGGAGAAACGGATGCGCTGGAACATGATGGTCTTGGCGTCTTGCCTGGCGATGGCCGGCTGCATGGGCAGTTCGATGTCCGAACGACAGGACCAGGACGTGCAATCGTCGCTGCAGTATGACAGCGTGCCTTGCGATCAATTGCTGGCGCAGCGCAACGGGCTGGCGCAGCAATATCATCTTTCGACGGATGCAAAGCCAAGCTTCTCCAATCCGGCGATGGGCTTTGGCCCGTTCACGCCGGATATGCGTTCCAAAAGCAAGCGCGACACCGACCTGGCAAGCGGCAAGATCGACGCCATGAACCGCTCACTAGAACGCCGCGACTGCGGCAAGCCCAGCAAGCAGAAGAAGTTCGCTCTGCCGAGCTAAGCCGTCACCGTCGGGATCGCAGGCGACAAGCTACCTCTAGGGGCACGATCGGATGGACCTCTCGGAGCTGGGTGACCGCATCTGTATCCTCGGGCCGTCCAATAGCGGCAAGTCGACCCTTGCCGACGCCATTGGCCGGAAGCGCAATCTGGAGGTTATTCATCTCGATCAGCTGTTCCATCTTCCCAACACCGATTGGGAACAGCGCCCCAAGAGCGAATTTATGGCTCTGCATGACGCCGCCATCGCCGGCGAACGCTGGGTGATGGATGGAAATTATTCGATCGGCATGCCGCAGCGCTTCAAACGGGCGACTGGACTGATCCTGTTGGACATCTCCACGCCGGTTAGTCTGTTGCGCTATATCAGGCGAACGCTGTTCGAGAGCGAGCGTCTCGGCGCCCTGGAAGGCGGACGCGACAGCATCAAATGGGACATGATCCACCATATTGCCGTGGCTACGCCGGAAAACCGCAAGCGATATCAAGCGATGTTCGCCCAGCTCGACCTGCCAAAGCTCCAGCTGTCGTCCCTGCGGGCAATCAAGAACTGCTTCCGGGACTGGGACCTGGCCAGGTGAAGTCCGGCTAGTACCCCGCCTTGCGGTCCACCAGATTGTCGAGCTTTTCGCCGCGCTCGAAGGCATCCATCTGGCGAAGCATGATCGGCGCCAGGTGAACGGGGTCCGAGGTTGCCGCCGCATGCGGCGTCACGAACACTTTCGGGTGGCCCCACAGCGGGCTGGTTTTCGGCAGCGGCTCGACCTCGAACACGTCGAGGCTTGCCTCCTTCAACGTGCCGTCATCCAGCGCGCGCAAAATGTCTGCGTCCTTTTGCAGCCGGCCGCGCCCGGCATTGATCAGCACCGAGCCGCCGAGGCCATTGCGCTTGCGCAGTTCCTTCAGCACGCCGTGGTTGATGATGCCTTGCGTGTCCGGCGTCAGTGGCAACAGCACCACCAATATGTCGGTGGCGTTGAGGAAGGGGATCAGTCCGGCCTCGCCGGCATAGGTCGAGACGCCTTTCATGGTCTTGTCGTTGCGCGACCAGCCATTGACGGCGAAGCCGAGCGACAACAGCACCGACGCGGCCGCACGGCCGAGATTGCCGAGCCCCATAATGCCGACCGAAATGTCGCCGGCCGGCCGTTGCGGCGGCTCGTGCCAGATCTTCTTCGGCTGTTGGGCGCGGTAGAGCATGCCCTGGCGGTGATGGTCGAGCACCCGCCACACGACATATTCAGTCATGTACTGGGTAAGATTGTCGGCGACCACTTTGACGATCGGCACGTCGGGCAGGCCGGGATCGGCGAAGATGTGGTCGACGCCGGCGCCGATCGAGAAGATGGCGCGCAGATTGGGCAGCGACTTCAGGAGGTTCGGCTTCTGCTTCCACACCACCGCATAGGTGATCGACGGGTCCGAAGCACCGTCCGGCTCCAGCACCACCTCGCGTTCCGCCGACAGCAGCTCGCGCCAGCGCTGCGGATGAAAGCCGGTGACGGCAAGCAGGATTTTGCCTTTTTCCATTTGCGGATTTTTCTTCCCTGTTAGTCCAGCCTGAACCTGTTATTCACTGACGATGCCGACCGGCGCCGTCTCGATCCTGAACGCGGCCGAGATCAGCGCCTTGGTATAGTCGGTCTGCGGCCGCTCGAAAATCTGTTCGGACGGGCCGGCTTCGACGATCTTGCCATTGCGCATGACGATGACGTCGTTGGCAAGGGCGCGAATGACTTTCAGATCGTGGCTGATGAACAGATAGGCAAGGTCGTGCTTGGCCTGCAGATTGCGCAACAGGTCGACCACTTGCGCCTGCACGCTCATGTCGAGCGCCGAGGTCGGCTCGTCCAGCATGACGAAGCGCGGATTGAGCACCATGGCGCGCGCTATGGCGACGCGCTGGCGCTGGCCGCCGGAGAATTCATGCGGATAGCGGTTCCTGGTTGCGGGATCGAGCCCGACCTCCTTCAGCACGTCGACTATCTTGTCGTCGCGCTGGTCGGGCGAGAGTTTCGGCTCGTGGATCTTCAACCCTTCCTCGATGATTTCCGACACCGACATGCGCGGGCTGAGCGAGCCGAACGGATCCTGGAAGACGATCTGCAATTCGCGCCGCAGCGGCCGCATGGCGTTGAACGACAACTGGTTGATATCGCTGCCGTTGAACTGGATGGTTCCCGTCGACGAGATCATCCGGGCCAGCGCCAGGCCAAGCGTCGTCTTGCCGGAACCGGATTCGCCGACGACGCCAAGCGTCTGGCCGGCGCGCACGGTGACATCGATGCCGTCGACCGCCTTCACATTGTCGACGGTGGTGCGGAAGAAACCCTTCTTGATGGGAAACCAGACCTTGATGTCCTTGCCGGTCATGACAGGCTTGGCGGCGGCGTTGGCGGCCGGCGGCTTGCCTTTCGGCTCGGCCGCCAGGAGGTGCTTGGTATAGGCGTGCTGCGGGTTGGCGAAGATCTCCTTCGTCGGCCCGGTCTCGACGATCTTGCCCTTGGTCATCACGCAGACCCGGTCGGCGATCTTGCGGACGATGCCGAGATCATGGGTGATGAACAGCATCGACATGTCCTTGCGGGCCTTCAGCCCCGCCAGCAATTCGAGAATCTGCGCCTGCACGGTGACGTCGAGCGCCGTCGTCGGCTCGTCGGCGATCAAAAGTTCCGGCTCGTTGGCCAGCGCCATGGCGATCATGACGCGCTGGCGCTGGCCGCCGGACAGCTGGTGCGGGTAGGCGTCGAGCCGTTTTTCCGGCTCGCGGATGCCGACCTCGTTGAGCAGCGCCAGCGTCCGCGCCTTGGCCTGGCGGTCGCCCAACCCCTGATGCAGCGCCAGAATCTCGACGATCTGCTGCTCGATCGTATGCAGCGGATTGAGCGAGGTCATCGGCTCCTGGAAGATCATGGTGATCTTGTTGCCGCGCACGCTGCGCAACTGCTTTTCGTTCATCGCCAATAGGTCGGCGCCCTGGAACAGGATCTTGCCGGAGGGATGGCTGGCCGTTGGATAGGGCAAGAGCTTCAGCACCGACAGCGCCGAGACCGATTTGCCGGAGCCGGATTCGCCGACCAGCGCCACCGTCTCGCCCTTGGCGAGGTCGAAGGAAATGTGATCGACGGCGATCGACTCGTTGCCGCCTTGCGTGAAGGCGACGCTGAGATCGCGGACGGAGAGCAGGAGCTCGCTCATCGGAACGCCTTGCGCGGATCGAACGCGTCGCGCGTCGCCTCGCCGACGAAGACCAGCAGCGACAGCATCAGCGAGATGACGACAAAGGCGGAAATGCCAAGCCATGGCGCATTGAGATTGCGTTGCGCCTGCTTGAGCAATTCGCCCAGCGAGGCGGAGCCGGGCGGCAAGCCGAAGCCGAGATAGTCGAGCGAGGTCAGCGTCGAGATCGAGCCTGAGAGCAGGAAGGGCAGGAAGGTTAGCGTCGCTACCATGGCGTTTGGCAGCAGGTGGCGGAACATGATGGTGAGATTGGGCACACCGAGCGCCCGCGCCGCGTTCACATATTCGAAGTTGCGGGCGCGCAGAAACTCGGCCCTGACCACGCCGACCAGCGCCACCCAGGAGAACAAGAGCATCAGCCCAAGCAGGATGAAGAAACCGGGCGGCAGGATGGCAGCGACGATGAGCAGCAGATAAAGCACCGGGATCGCCGACCAGATTTCGATGAAACGCTGAAACAGAAGGTCGGTCCAGCCGCCGAAATAGCCTTGCATCGCGCCGGCCGCGACGCCGATCAGTGACGAGCCTGCGGTCAGGATCAGGCCGAACAGCACTGAAATCCTGAAGCCGTAGATAAGCCGCGCCAGCACGTCGCGCGCCTGGTCGTCCGTGCCAAGCCAGTTCCAGTTGCCGATGGAGCAATTCGGGTCGCCCGCGCCTTTCGGATACTGGTTGCACAGCGTCTTTTTGTCATACAGCCAGGACGGTTTGGTTGGCGCCGCCTCCGGAATGGCGTTGTTGACGGTCAGATAGGAGTAGCGGATCGGCGGCCAGATCATCCAGCCATTGGCGTTGATCTCGTCCTGGATGACCGGGTCGCGATAATCGGTGACGGCATAGAAGCCGCCGAACTTTTCCTCGGGGTAGGCGACCGCCACCGGAAACAGGATCTCGCCTTTGTAGGAAGCAATGATCGGCTTGTCGTTGGCGATCAGTTCGGAAAACAGCGACAGCACGAACAGGACAAGGAAAATCCATAGCGACCAGTAGCCGCGCCGGTTGGCCCTGAAGTTCTGCAGGCGTCGCTGATTGAGCGGCGACAGCCAGGGACGGGCGATGCGAACGGGAGTCTCGGCAGCGGCTTCTGCCATCAGACGTCCCTTCGCTCGAAATCGATGCGCGGGTCGACCCAAGTGTAGATGAGGTCGGAGAGCAGGTTAACGAACAGGCCGAGCAGCGAGAAGATGTAGAGCGTGGCGAATACCACCGGATAATCGCGGTCGAGCACGGATTTGAAACCCAGCAGGCCGAGGCCGTCGAGCGAGAAGATGTTCTCGATCAAAAGCGAGCCGGTGAAGAAGGCCGATATAAAGGCGCCGGGAAAGCCCGCAATGACGATCAGCATGGCGTTGCGAAAGACATGGCCATAGAGCACCCGTCGCTCCGACAGGCCCTTGGCGCGCGCCGTCACCACATACTGTTTGCGGATCTCTTCGAGGAAGGAGTTCTTGGTCAGCAGCGTCGTCGTGGCGAAGGCGGACAGCACCAGCGCCGTCAGCGGCAAGGTCATGTGCCAGAAATAGTCGGCGATCCTGTCCGGCCACGACAGTTGGTCCCAGTTCTCCGAGACAATGCCGCGCAGCGGAAACCAGTCCCAGAACGATCCGCCGGCAAATAGCACCATCAAAAGGATACCGAACAAGAAAGCCGGTATGGCATAGCCGACGATGATGACGCCGCTGGTCCAGACGTCGAAGGTGGAACCGTCCTTGATTGCCTTGCGAATACCGAGTGGGATTGAGATCAGATAGGAGAGCAGCGTGATCCAGAGCCCGATCGAGATCGACACCGGCATCTTTTCCAGGATCAGGTCGAGCACTGAGATGTCGCGGAAATAGCTGTCGCCGAAGTCGAAGCGGGCATAGTTCCACAACATCATGCCGAAGCGTTCGAGCGGCGGCTTGTCGAAACCGAACTGCTTTTCCAGCTTCTTGATGAATTCGGGATCGAGCCCCTGCGCGCCGCGGTACTTCGAGCCGACGTCGCCGGCAGCATCGAAATTGGCGCCGCCGGCGTCACCGCCACCGCCGCCATTGAGGCGATCGCCGCCGCCTTGGTTGGTTAACCTGGCAATGATCTGCTCCACCGGCCCGCCGGGCGCAAACTGGATGACGGCAAAAGAGATCGCCATGATGCCGAACAGCGTCGGTATCATCAGCAGGATGCGTCGCAGTATGTAGGCGCCCATCAGGCTGCCAATCCTGCGCGAACGGTCATGTCAGGCTTTGCCAATCTTTGCCGCCTTGCCCTTGTCGAACCACCACAGCGTCTCGACCGGAAAGCCGAAATCGGGTTTCTGCTCGGGAAAGCCGAACATGTCCCAATAGGCGACGCGGTGATTCGCCAAGTACCAACTAGGAATCCAATCAAGCCGTGCGCGCAAGACCCGGTCGAGCGCCCTGAGCGCCGTTACGAGTTCGTCACGGGTGGTCGCCTTGCCTGCCGCCACGATCAGCGCGTCGATGGCAGGGCTCTCGGTGCCCGGATAATTGCGCTGGCCGGGCGTCTTCGCCATCCGTGAGTCGTAGAGTATCTCCAGGCCGTCGGCAGTCGGCGTTGCGCCGATCGACCAGGCAAGCATGTTGAAATCGAAGTCGAAATCGCGCTGCCGCCTTTCATATTGCGTCGAATCGACCTGCCGGATCGAAGCGTCGATGCCGATCGCTTTCATATTCTCGGCCCATGGCGTGAAGATGCGCACGAGGCCGTCGTCTTCGGCCAGCATTTCAACCTGCAGCCGCTCACCCTTGTCATTGACGACGAAATTGCCGGTTCGTTTCCAGCCGGCCTCGGCAAGCAGTTTCGAAGCCGCACCCAACAGCTTGCGATCATGGCCCGAACCGTCCGACGCCGGCTGCATCACCGGGTCGCCGAAAGTTTCCGGAGGCAACTCAGCGCGAAACGGCTCCAGCAGTGCCAATTCGCCGGGCGAAGGCAAACCCTCAGCCTTATAGTCCGATCGTTCGAAGTTCGATTGCGAGCGCTCGTAAGAGCCGAAGAACAGAACCCGCTGGATCCACTCGAAATCGAAACAATTGGCGATCGCTCGTCTCACCCGCGCATCTCGAAATTGAGGGCGACGCTGATTCAGTGCGACAGCTTGCATGGACGGCGTTTTCTCGCCGAGAAACTCCCGTTTGACGACCTTGCCGCCGATCAGCGCCGGAAAGTCGTAGCCGGTCGCCCATACGCGCGCGGTGAACTCCTCGCGAAAATGTGTATCGCCTTTTTTGAAGGCCTCAAACGCCGCCTGGCGATCGAGGTAGAAGTCGATGCGGATACGGTCGAAATTGTCGACGCCGCGGTTCACGGCAAGATCGCGGCCCCAATAGTCGGCAACGCGCTCATATTCGACAGTCTGTCCGGCAACCACACGCCCCACCTTGTATGGTCCGGAACCGAGCGGCGGTGTCAAAGTCGAGGCATCGAAGGTATTGGCCGCATAAAAGGCTTTGGACACGATCGGCATGTTGACGACCGCAAGGATGTTTTGCGCCGACTGTTTGCCATTGAAGCTGAGGTCGACGGTCATGGGGTCGACTGCGACCGCATCCGTCATATATCGCAAGGCCTGGGACAGGTTCGGATGGCCCTTGTCCTTATAGAGCTTCAAGGCGAAGACGACGTCTTCCGCGGTTAGTGGCGAACCGTCATTGAAACGCGCTTGCGGTCGCAGAATGAACCGGAAGCCGTTGCGATCGGCCGACAAGGTGACGGATTCGGCAAGCAAGCCATAGACTGCATCGGGTTCATCGAGCGCGCTCGTCATCAGCGAATCGAAGCAGAGTTCGGTGCGCGGCGGCGAATCCCCTTTCAGCACCAGGGAGTTCAGTGTGTTGAAGGTCAGGAAACTCTGATTCAAGGTCGCGTTCGGCGGCGCGAAATTCATCTGTCCGCCCTTGGGCGCGTCCGGATTGACGTAGTCGAAATGGGTGAAGTCCGGCTTGTACTTTAAGTCGCCGAAGGCCGACAGGCCGTGCAGTTTTACTCCGGTCGCGGTGGTTGCGAAAGCTTTGCGGGGCAGCAGGGCCGCGGCGGCTGCCACACCGCCGAATGCCAGAAAGTCGCGGCGGGTGGCAATCAATTGCTGCCCCTGTATTTGGCCGCCAGCGTCTTTTCCTTATCGAGATCGATCCACCAGGAATCCGTATCGACGCCGCGATAGCTCGGCTGCTTGGCCGGAATGCCGAACTTGTTCCAGTATGCCAGCCAGACTACCGCCCGATGATATTGCGGCACCACATAGAAGTTCCACAGCAGCACCCGGTCGAGGGCATGGGTGGCGGCGACCAGATCCGCGCGGTCGGTGGCGAAGATGATACGGTCCACCAGGGCATCGACGACCGGATTTTTGATGCCGGCATAGTTGCGCGACCCCGGCTTGTCTGCCGCCTTCGAACTCCAGAAATCGCGCTGTTCGTTTCCGGGCGATTCCGACTGCCCAAGTTGCGAAATGATGACGTCGAAATCGAAGTTGTTGACGCGGTTGACGTACTGGGTCTGGTCGATCAGACGCAGCGTCGCATCGACGCCGATCTTGCGCAGGTTGGCGATATACGGACTGGAGATGACTTGATCGGTGTCGTTCCAGCCGAGGATTTCAAGCTTGAACGGCTCGCCGGTCTTGGCACTCACCATCTTGCCGCCTTTGATCACCCAGCCCGCCTTGGCGAAAAGATCGACGGCCGTCTTCAGGTACTTCCGCTCCGCCTGTGGCGAATCATAAACCGGCAGCTTGAATTCCTGAGTGAACAGTTCGGGTGGCAGCTTGTCGCGATAGGGCTCGAGGATTTCGAGTTCCTTGCCTTGCGGGAGGCCGCTGGATGCCAGTTCAGTGCCTTGGAAATAGCTAGATGTGCGGGTGTTGAAACCGAAGAACAGCGTGCGGTTCATGGTTTCGAAGTCGAACGGATAGGTCAGCGCCGCGCGCACAAGCCGATCTTGGAATTGCGGGCGCCGCTGGTTGAGCATGAAGGCCTGCATAGGCTCGGGCGAGGTGGTCTTGAATTCTTGCTTTATGACGTCGCCAGCCTTGATTGCCGGGAAATTGTAGTAGGTCGCCCAGCGTCTCGAACTGTTTTCCGGCTTGATGTCGTTCAACCCACCCTTGGTGAAGGCCTGCCATTCGGCGTTGTCGTCGAGAATATAGGTGTATCGCTTGGTGTCGAAATTCTCGCGGCCGATCTTCACCGGCAGCTTGGCTGCCCAGTAATCCGGCACGCGCTGCCAGACGATCTCGGAACCCGGCTTGAAGCTGGCGATCTTGTAGGCGGCAGAACCGAGCGGCGGCTCCAGCGTCGGCCTGGTGATGTCGCGTTTCTTGCCGTTGGCATCGGTGCCTTCCCACCAGTGCTTGGGCAGCACCGCCAGGTCGCCGACGATTTGCGGCAGTTCGCGGTTGCCCTTCTGGTTGAAATGGAACTCGACCTCGCGGTCCGAGATGGCAACCGCGTCGGTGATATTCTCGAAATACCGGCTGTATTGCGGGCTGTTGGCCTTTAGCACCTGGAATGACCAGATCACGTCGTCGACTGTGATCGGCTGGCCGTCATGCCATTTGGCTCTCGGATCTATGCGATAGGTGGCCGAGGAATAATCGGCAGGATATTTGAAGGCGTCGGCGATCAGCGCGTGGTTCGTGCTTCCCTCATCGGCAGCCTGCTCCATCAACGTGTCGTAGAGAAGTCCGCCGCCGAATCCGACGAGGCCTGCAGCCGGCGAACCCTGCACGATGTAGGGATTGAAACTGTCATAAGTGCCGAGCACCACCGAATTCAGCGTGCCGCCCTTCGGCGCATCGGGATTGACGTAGTCGTAGTGCTGGAAGTCGTTGCCGTATTTGGACTCTCCGATCAGCGAGGAGGTGGTGCGCCACTCGTCCGCCAAGGTCGCCTGCAGGCCGCCTGCGAGGGTGGCCACAACCAGAAAGGACCTCAGAAGCGTTCGGCCAACCGTCATGCGTTCTCCTCTTCGCGATGCCCGGCAATCCTAGATGATTTGACGCCGGTGAAAACCGCCATGCGCCGGCTTTGTCGCCGCATATGCGATTTTCCTGACAAAAAAGCCGGGCTAAACCCGGCTTTTCTGAGGTCATCGAGATGACAATTCGGTTATTTGGCAGGCGCCGGAGCCGGTGCTGCGGGAGCGGCACCTTCAGCCGGCTTCGCCGGAGCGGCACCCTCGGCGGGCTTGGCCGGCGCCGTTGCGTCAGCGGCTGCACCGGGGGTTGGCAGCGGCTTCGGGCTGTCCGACAGCGTACGCAGATAGGCGATGACGTTGGCGCGGTCCTCGTCCTTCGGCAGGCCGGCAAAGCCCATCGCCGTACCCTTCACGAACTTCTTCGGCGAGGTGATGAAGTGGTTGAGGTTGTCATAGGTCCACTTCTCGGCGCCGCCCTTGGAAAAGTCCTTCATGCCGGCCGAATAGCCAAAACCTTCATGCTCGGCGACGGGGCGGTCGACGATGTCCCAGAGGTCCGGGCCGACCTTGTTCGGGCCGCCCTTTTCGCCGGAATGGCAGGCCTGGCATTTCTTGAACACGGCAGCGCCCTGCTCGACATTGGCGCTGGCCAGAAGATCGGCGATCGGCTTGGCCTCTACGGCAGGTCCGGCGCCACCACCTTCGGCCGGCTCGGTCGCCTCGATGGCGTAGCCGGGCTTTTCCGGCGCCGGCGAGGCAAACAGCGCGTCAGACACCAGGCCGACCGAGAAAACGACGAAACAAGTTCCGAGCAATCCGGCGAGCAGCTTGTTGACTTCGTTGGAATCCATGCGCCCCTTGCTCCCTTTTCCGGCGGACCGATCGTCCACTCCGTCCGTCGGTATCGTGACCCGCCCCGTCGAGCCGGTCAAATCGGGCGGAAACTAGGTCTTTTGCTCCAGCGTTGCAACACCTATAAGGGCGCTTCCAGTGAGACCTTTTGCCACTTTTCCCATTGTCTTTTCAAACGCCAGCAGCCCCAATGTCCACGCTCATCCTGATCCCGGCCCGCATGGCCTCTACGCGCCTGCCGGGCAAGCCGCTGGCCGATATAGAAGGCGCGCCGATGATCGTGCATGTCGCCCGCCGCGCCGCCGAGGCCGGGCTTGGCCGAGTGGTGGTGGCAACCGACACGCAAAGCGTGGCCGAGGCGGTGCGCGCGCACGGTTTCGAGGCGGTGATGACGCGGGCCGACCACGAATCCGGCTCCGACCGCATTTTCGAGGCGCTGACCGCGCTCGATCCCGGCCGCAAGGTCGAAACCATCATCAATGTGCAGGGCGACCTGCCGACCATCGATCCCGAAATCATTGGGGCGGCGCTGCGGCCTTTCGAGGACCCTGCGGTCGACATCGCCACGCTCGGCGTCGAGATTGTCGGCGACGAGGAAAAGACCAATCCCAACGTCGTCAAGATCGTCGGTTCGCCGCTGTCGGCGACGCGGCTCAAAGCGCTCTATTTCACCCGCGCCACCGCGCCCTGGGGCGAGGGGCCGCTCTATCACCATGTTGGCCTCTATGCTTATCGCCGCGCAGCGCTCGAGCGCTTCGTCGCGCTGAAACCGTCGCCGCTGGAACGGCGCGAGCGGCTGGAGCAGCTGCGGGCGCTGGAGGCCGGCATGCGCATCGACGCCGAGATCGTGCAATCGCTGCCGCTTGGCGTCGACACGCCGGAAGACCTCGAACGCGCCAGAACCATCCTTTCAACCTGAGACATCGGCATGCCTGAAAAGACCAACAGAATATCCTTCCAGGGCGAGCCCGGTGCCAATTCCGACACCGCCAGCCGCAACATGTTCCCGTCGATGGAGCCGTTGCCGTGCCCGACCTTCGAGGATGCCTTCAACGCGGTCGAGACCAACAAGGCCGACCTCGCCATGATCCCGATCGAAAACACCATCGCCGGCCGCGTCGCCGACATCCACCATCTGTTGCCGGAATCGAAACTGCACATCGTCGGCGAGTATTTCCTGCCGATCCACTTCCAGCTGATGGTGCTGCCGGGCGTCAAGCGCGAAGAGATCAAGACCGTGCACAGCCACATCCATGCGCTGGGGCAGTGCCGCAAATACATCCGCAAGAACGGCTGGAAGCCGGTGGTCGCGGGCGACACGGCGGGTTCGGCCAAGCTGGTTTCCGAGCTCAAGGACCGCACCATGGCCTCGCTCGCGCCCGCACTTGCCGCGGAGCTCTATGGCCTCGACATCATCGAGAAGAATGTCGAGGACACCGACTCGAACGTCACCCGTTTTGTCGTGCTGACCAAGAACAAGCAGTGGGCCGAGCGGTCCTCGGCCGACATCAAAATGATGACGACCTTCATCTTCCGCGTCCGCAACGTGCCGGCCGCGCTCTACAAGGCGATGGGCGGCTTCGCCACCAACGGCATCAACATGACCAAGCTGGAGAGCTACCAGCTGGGCGCTTTCACGGCGACGCTGTTTTATGCCGACATCGAGGGCCATCCTGACGATCCGCTGGTCAAGCTGGCGCTCGACGAACTGCGCTTCTTCTCGCGTGAAGTGCGCGTCCTGGGTGTCTATCCCGCGAGCGAGTCGCGCGAGCAGTGGAAGGTCGCGGACTAGACCAAAAGTGCCAGCGGCACGTAGTCGATTTCCATGAAGGTCGCGACTTCCGGCACCCAGCGGTCGCGCACGAAGGCGACGTGGTCGGGATGCTCATTGTATCTGGTGTAGGCCGCCTGATCCGCGAACTCCATCGAGAAGCCGAAGTGATAGTCGTTCTTGGGACTGACCTGCCGCAGCGGCTCGAAATGGGTAACGCCCTTGATCGCGCTGAGAATGCGCTTTGCGTCGGAGAGGAACCGTTTTTCCTCCAGCGAGTACTGTGGGTGCTTCAGGGTGAAAACCACGGTGTGACGGATCATTTCTTGCTCCCGTTATCCCTGTTTACTCGCTGTCGACCCAGGCGCGGATCAAATGATGCGCGATGGCGCCTTTCGGCGGCGTCACCAGATTGTCTTTGTGCGTCCTCTCCAGCATAGAACGGACCTCGTCGCGGAAAAACCAGCGGCAGTCTTCCAGCTCGTTCAGGTCGGCCTGGATGTCCTCGTTGAGCGGTTCGCCGAAACAGCCGATCATCAGTGAATAGGGGAACGGCCAGGGCTGGCTGGCGTGATAGACGACGCGGCCGAGCCTTATGCCGGCTTCCTCCAGCGTCTCGCGGCGCACCGCCGCCTCGATCGTCTCGCCGGGCTCGATGAAGCCGGCAAGCGCCGAATACATTCCCGGCCCGAAATGCCGGCCACGGCCGAGCAGGCATTTCTCCCGTGTCGCCGTCAGCATGATCGCCACCGGATCGGTGCGCGGAAAATGCTCGGTGCCGCAGTTGGGGCAGTGTCGCTTGTAGCCGCCGGCACGCATTTCGGATTCATGGCCGCATTTGCTGCAGAAGCGATGGCTGGCATGCCAGGCAAGCAGCGCCGCCCCTTGCGCCAGTGCGCCCGCCGCCGCTTCATCGATCAGCCCCTGCATGTAGACCGAGCGATAGTCGATGGCCTTGATGGTCTCCGGCAGCTGTTCAGGATCGAGGCCGACCGGCACGGCAAGCACCGGATTGCTCTCGGCAAAGCCGAGCAGCACGCCTTGCGCGAAGGACGGCTGTAGCAACTCGCTGCCGGCGACATCGAACCAAGGGTCGAAGTTGCCGTCGCTGAGTTTCAGATAAAGCCGGCCACCATGCATCAGCAAAAGCCGTGCCGTCGGGTCGGCCAGCGCCTTTTCGACGGAATCATCGGCGCGGGTCTCGGATTGCCGGTCGATCGTGTTGCCGGCAAAACCGACAAACTGGCTCGGCTCGCGCAAGGGCGCGTCAAACAGGCGAAAGGTCATGGAGGCTCGAAGGTTCAGGGATGGACACGAGCGCAGTTTATAGCGCCGCCTTTATCTGTTGCGCAAACCGGCGGATTTCGGAGCGTTGATAGGGTTCGCGCATGCCGTGCCCCCATACCGGACCCGGCCAGCCCGGATCGCCTTCCGACCGGGCGATGACATGGACATGCAGTTGCCGCACGATGTTGCCGAGCGCGCCGGTGTTGATCTTGGTGCAGCCAGTGGTTCTTTTCAGCGCCTGCGCCACCATATTGGTCTCGAAGGTCAGCATCGCCTGGTCGAGCGGCGTCATGTCGTGGATTTCCTCGATGCCGGGCCGCTGCGGGACCAGGACCAGCCATGGCCAGCGGCGGTCGTTCATCACTCTGAGTTCGCACAGGCCGAGCCACATCAACTGCTCGCTGTCCGCCTCCAGCCTGGAGTCGAGCGTGAATCCGGCCTTGAGGCCCGGCAGCATTGGCGTTTCCCTTGCGATTCTCGCATTATTTCCCAAACTCATGAACGCTAGAGCGGCTGCACGGGGGCTGCAAGCGATTCATTGAGGGGCGGAGCTCAAGGGCGTCCGATTCTCATGCACCCTTGCATTTCATCGCGCAATTGCCGATATGGAACGCGGGAGGTTGGTGGTGGACGATCCACTCGCCAACCGGGTCAGGTCCGGAAGGAAGCAGCCCTAACGAGCCCGGAACGGGTCATTGTTCCAGCCTCCCACCTCATCGGCCCCTCTCGCGACATTGACGACGCATTGCAGCGCGGGCGAGACTATTAGCGGGAATCGGCCACCTCGGACGCGGCCTTTTTGGAGCTTTACGGGCGAATGAGCGAAGCCGGAAATTCGGGCCCAGAAAACCTGGATAAGCAAAAGGCCGCCGCCTATCGTGTGCTGGCGCGCAAATACCGTCCGTCGAATTTCTCCGAACTGATCGGCCAGGAGCCGATGGTCCGCACCCTGACCAACGCTTTCTCCACCGGCCGCATCGCCCAAGCCTGGATGCTGACCGGCGTGCGCGGCGTCGGCAAGACGACCACGGCGCGTATCCTGGCGCGGGCGCTAAACTACAAGACGCCGACAGTCGACCAGCCATCGGTCGACCTTGCCGTCTTGGGCGAGCATTGCCAGGCGATCATGGAAGGCCGCCATGTCGACGTCATCGAGATGGACGCCGCTTCCCACACCGGCATCGACGACATCAGGGACATCATCGAGCGCGTGCGCTACGCCCCGGTGTCGGCGCGCTACAAGGTCTACATCATCGACGAAGTGCATATGCTCTCCACCCAGGCCTTCAACGGCCTGTTGAAGACGCTGGAAGAGCCGCCGCCGCACGTCAAATTCATCTTCGCCACCACCGAAATCCGCAAGGTGCCGATCACCGTCCTGTCGCGTTGCCAGCGCTTCGATTTGAGGCGCATCGACGCCGGCGCGCTGGTCGCGCATCTGTCGTCCATTGCCGGCAAGGAAGGCATATCGGTCGACGACGACGCGCTGGCGATGATCGCGCGCGCCGCCGAAGGCTCGGCCCGCGATTCGCTGTCCATTCTCGACCAGGCGATCGCCCATGGCGGCGGCGCCGTCAGTGCCGAGGCGGTGCGCGCCATGCTGGGGCTCGCCGACCGCGCCCGCATCGTCGACCTGTTCGAACATGTGATGAAGGGCGATGTCGCCGCTGCGCTCGCCGAATTCCGCAACCAGTACGACACCGGCGCCGACCCGGCCGCGGTGCTCACCGATCTGGCCGAATTCAACCATCTCGTCACCCGGCTGCGCTTCGTGCCGACGGCCGCTGACGATGCCTCCCTGTCCGAGGACGAGCGCCGGCGCAGCGCCGACTTCGCCAGCACGCTGTCGGTCAAGGTGTTGTCGCGGACCTGGCAGATGCTGTTGAAAGGCATCCCGGAGGTGCAGTCTTCCAACCGCCCAGTCAGCGCTGGCGAAATGGTGCTGATCCGGCTGGCGCATGCCGCCGACCTGCCAACCCTGGACGAGGCCCTGAAATCGCTGGAGAGCGGCGCTTCCGTATCGAGTGGCACGCCGCGTCCGAACGGTGCGCCGACGAGCCCAGGCAATGGCGGCGGCGCAAGTGCCGTGGCGCAGACGCGGATGCCGTCGTCCGGCAGCGGCGCGCAGACGATGCGCCTGGTCGAGCCCGAACCGCTGCCGGCCAGCTTCGTTGCGCCCCCGGAGCCGGTCGTTGAGACGCCGCCGGTGCCGGTGAAGTCGTTGGCCGACATCGTCGCCCTTGCCGACCAGCAGCGCGACATGGCCTTCAAGGTACAGGTCAAGCGCTGCGTGCGATTGGTGCGCATAGAACCCGGCCGCATCGACGTCAGCCTGACCGACGATGCGCCGAAAATGCTGCTCAACGAGCTGACCGCCAAGCTGCGCGCCTGGACCGGCCGCAACTGGCTGGTGTCGCTGTCGAAGGAAGAAGGCGGCCAGACGCTGGCCGAGATGGAATCGACCAAGCGCGAGACCGCCTTCTCCGATGCGAAAAGCGACCCGACAGTCGCCGCCATCCTGGCGCGCTTTCCCGGCGCCAAGATCATCGACGTGCGCATTCCCGACGCGCCGGAAGTCGACACCGACAAGGCCGAAGTGCCGGTCGAGCCACCGGGCGACGACGATGAAACCTGACCACAGCACAAATCCGCAAAGGACCCGACCATGAAAGATCTTCTCGGCCTGATGGGCAAGGCGAAGGAAATGCAGGCCAAGTTCCAGGCCATGCAGGACGAGATCGCCACGCTTGAAGCGAGCGGGCAGGCCGGCGGCGGCCTGGTCAGCGTCACGCTGACCGGCAAGTTCGAGATGAAGTCGCTGAAGATCGACCCGTCGCTGTTCAAGGAGGACGATGTCGAGATCCTCGAAGACCTGCTTCTGGCCGCCCACAATGACGCCAAAAATAAGGTCGAGCAGATCATGCAGGAGAAGACCAAGGCGCTGACGGCAGGCTTGCCGATCCCGCCGGGAATGAAACTGCCGTTCTGAGCCGGCTTCACCAGTTAATTGATTATGAACGGAAATCGGCTGCGGGTGCTATTGTTAAGACTTTCCCCGGCTTTGCTCACGCGGACATATCCGGGCATTTATAAAGTTTTACCTGTGCTGCACGAATGCTAATCCTTTAGCCATCTTTTTGCCTTTAAGAGTCTCATTCTTGCCACATCCTGGGACGGGCGGCATCTGGAAAATGAGGCACTTTTGTTGATCGCGACGCGATGGAAGACGCCGCTGTTGCTCGGCATCATCTTCTCCCCTTTGTTCCTGGCGGGTTGCAGCCAGACCACTTCTTCCCACGGCATGTCGGTCGCCAGCCTGACCGACGCCATAACCCCCAGCTTCCTCTCAACGCGCGCCTACCGCAACACGCCGAAGGAGAAGGAATGCCTTGAGCGGGCAATGTTCTTCGAGTCCAACCGGTCGAGTCGCGACGGCATGATCGCCGTCGGCACAGTGGTGATGAACCGGCTGCGCTCCGGCAATCATGGTAGCACCATCTGCCAGGTGGTGGGCGAACCGGGCCAGTTCGCGCCCGGCGTGATGACGCGGCCGATGAATTCCAAGGCGATGCCCGATGTCGAGGAAGCCGCCGAGGCGGTGCTCAAGGGCGAGCGCAAGGCCAAGCTGAAGAACACGATGTACTTCCACACAGCCGGCCTGAAGTTTCCCTACAAGAACATGCACTACACCATGGTTGCCGGCGGCAACGCCTTCTACGAGAAGCGCGGCCGCAATTGGCAGCCGCTGCCGGATGAACCGACGACCATGGTTGCTTCAGTGACGACGCGCGCGCCCGTGGCTGAAGCGCCCGTGCAGGTGGCTTACGCCGAGCCGGTGGTGAAAACGATCGTCCGTCCGGACCCCGCCAAGCAGGCTGCGGCAGTTCGCGCGGCCAAGGCTAGCCAGGCCCCGGTAGAGCAGACCTATGTGACGGCTGCTGTGGCGCCCGCCAAGGGCGCCCGCGTCGCCGCCAAGCAGACGGAAGTGGCGATGCAGGAGCCGATGGCCGAGCCCGATGCCTCGCGGTTCGGTGGCACGCTGAACGCCCGCTACATCACCTCGGTACCTTCGGCGACGCAGGAAGCGTCGATGGGCTTCCAGTCGACACCCGAGAACACCGACGCCATCGGCGCGATGATTGCCGACCAGACCCGGCCGCTCTCGGCCTACTGACGCCTGAAGCCTTTTCAGAGCCCGCCATGGCAGCATGGTGGGCTCCATGCGTTTGGTGCATGTTTCAAAGCGCGCCGAAAAATCCTAGATCAGTGCGATGTCCAAGCGAATCGCCGGTCCCGAGATCGAACGCCTGATCCAGCTCCTGGCCAAGGTGCCGGGGCTCGGGCCGCGTTCGGCGCGGCGCGCGGCACTGCACCTCATCAAGAAGAAGGAGCAGCTTTTGTCGCCGCTCGCCGCAGCCATGGCCGAGGCGGCCGACAAGGTGCGCATCTGCACGACCTGCGGCAATGTCGACACAGCAGATCCCTGCATGATCTGCACCGATCCGCGCCGCGATGCCTCGACGCTGATCGTCGTCGAGGACGTGTCGGATCTCTGGGCGCTGGAGCGGGCAGCGGCGATGAACGTGCGCTACCACGTGCTCGGCGGCACGCTGTCGCCGCTCGACGGCATCGGCCCCGAACAACTCAACATCCGCTCGCTGGTCGACCGTGTTGCCGGCGGCGAGGTGAAGGAGGTGATCCTCGCCGTCAACGCCACGGTCGAGGGCCAGACGACGGCGCATTATCTGACCGACCAGCTCTCGGGTTTCGAGGTCAAGGTGACCAGGCTCGCGCATGGCGTGCCGGTTGGCGGCGAGCTGGATTATCTCGATGAGGGTACACTGGCCGCCGCGTTGCGATCGCGGACGGCGTTTTGACGCAATTGGCGGGGATGCCCCAGAGATGACTGCATTCCTTCGCGCCCCCCTCTGTCCTGCCGGACATCTCCCCCACAAGGGGGGAGATCAGATGTCACAACGGCTTTCGCCAATCTCTAACGTTGCAGGAAGAGGCGCGGCGCCAATACAGCCAATCTCCCCCCTTGTGGGGGAGATGTCCGGCAGGACAGAGGGGGGCGCGACAGAACGCGGATCTTTCAGATTGGCGCTCGTTACGCTTCTCGCATCCCTTTTCGCCCTGCTTTTTGTAGCTCCCGCATCCGCCGCCAAAATCGACGACCAGTTCCGCGCCTGGCTGCAGACCGATCTTTGGCCCGACGCAAAAGCCAAAGGCATCTCCAAATCCACCTTCGATGCCGCCTTCGACGGCGTGAAGCCCAACCTCAAATTGCCCGACCTCGTCCTGCCCGGAGAAAAGCCCAAAACCCCGCAAAAGCAGCATCAGGCCGAGTTCGGCTCGCCTGGCGCCTATTTCGCCGAAAAGACGGTGCGCGCCGTCACCGCTGGCGGTCGTACGCGCGAGGCGGCCAACGCCAGGACGCTGGCCGCCATCGAGAAACGCTACGGCGTGCCGGATGAAGTGCTGTTGGCGATTTGGGGCCGCGAGACCGGATTCGGCGCCGCGAAAATGCCTTACGACGCGTTCGAGGTGCTCGGCACCAAGGCGTTCATGTCGACCAAAAAAGACTTCTTCCGTACTGAAGTGCTGGCCGCACTCGAAATCGTCGAGCGCGGTCTGGCGCCGGTCGGCGCCATGAAATCGTCATGGGCCGGCGCGCTCGGCCAGCCGCAATTCATGCCGACCTCGTTCCTGAAGCATGCCGTCGATTTCGACGGTGACGGGCGCCCCGACATCTGGAATTCGACGCCTGATGTGCTGGCCTCGATCGCCAACTATCTCGTCCACTACGGCTGGGTGAAAGGCCGCGGCTGGGGTTTCGAGGTGACGGTGCCGGAGAGCGTCTCCTGCTCGCTCGAAGGTCCCGACCAGGGCAAGAAAATCTCAGCCTGGGCGGCGATGGGCATCAGCCGTGTCGGCGGCAAAGCCTTTCCAGCCAGCGAACTGAAGGCCGAAGGCTTTCTCTTGATGCCTGCCGGGCGCAGCGGCCCGGCCTTCATCGCCACACCGAATTTCTACGTCCTGAAAGAGTACAACACCAGCGACCTCTACGCCCTGTTTATCGGCCATGGCGCCGACCGTATCGCTCATGGCGACGCTGACTTCGCCGGCAGTTGGGGTCCGGTCGGCGGGCTGCACCGTTCCGACATCGCCGCCTTGCAGCGAGCGCTGGAGGCCAAGGGCTATGATGTCGGCAGTGCCGACGGCCTGCCCGGCTTCAAGACCCGCCGCTCGATCGGCAGCTGGCAGGAAAAGAACGGCCGCGCCGCCACCTGCTTTCCCGACGCTGAATTGGTCGCCGCGATCAAGTAGCATAGAGAAGAGCAGATTCTGCCCCCGTCGGAGGCTGCAATTGGCCGGCTATTCTTCGACGACCGTCGCGCATTCCGCTCTAATATGCCGGCTCATAAAATGCTCGTTGCCGGTTGGAGGGCTGCCGGATAGGGTGTTGACCAACTGGACAAAAACCAACACGGTAAGGGGTGAACGGCCGTCCTACGACCGCGAAAAAAAACGCTGCAGCCCTGAGCCGGGAACTCGGGGTCAACAATCAACAAAACAGGGAACAATCACCATGATGACGGAAAAGTTTGCTCTACGCTCTCGCGCCTTGCTCGCAGGAGCGGCGCTGTCCGCGCTGCTTGTAGCGCCCGCCTTCGCCGTGACGCCCGCCGACACGCTGGTCGAAGGTTTCGCCATCGACGACATCATCACCATGGATCCGGGCGAGGCGTTCGAGCTGTCGACCGCCGAGGTCACCGGCAACACCTATGACCTGCTGGTGCGCCTCGACCTCAGCGACACCTCCAAGGTCAAGGGCGATCTCGCGGAGAGCTGGACCGTCTCCGACGATGGCCTGGTCTACACGTTCAAGCTCAAGCCCGGCCTGAAATTCGCCTCCGGCAACCCGATCACCGCGGCCGACGTCGCCTATTCGTTCGAGCGCGCCGTCAAGCTGGACAAGAGCCCGGCCTTCATCATCGGCCAGTTCGGCATCAGCGGCGACAACGTCACCGACAAGGCCAAGGCCGTCGACGACACGACCTTCCAGTTCACCGTCGACAAGGCCTACGCGCCGAGCTTCGTCTTGAACTGCCTGTCGGCAACCGTCGCCTCGGTGGTCGACGCCAAGCTGGTCAAGGAACATGTCGCCGCGGTGACGCCGAGCGCCGACTACAAATGGGACAATGACTTCGGCAATGCTTGGCTGAAGACTGGCTATGCCGGTTCCGGCCAGTTCAAGCTGCGCGAATGGCGCGCCAACGAGGCCGTCGTCATGGAGCGCAACGACAATTACAATGGCGAAAAGGCCAAGCTCGCCCGTGTCATCTATCGCAACATGAAGGAAAGCTCGGCGCAGCGTCTGGCGCTTGAGGCCGGCGATATCGACGTTGCCCGCAACCTCGAGCCGAACGATCTCGAGGCCATCGCCAAGAACGCTGACCTCACCACCACAAGTGCGCCGAAGGGCACGGTCTACTACATCAGCCTCAACCAGAAAAACCCCAACCTCGCCAAGCCCGAAGTGCACCAGGCGTTCAAATATCTGGTCGACTATGACGCTCTCGGCTCCACCATCCTCAAGGGCATCGGCGAGATCCACCAGACCTTCCTGCCGAAGGGCGTGCTCGGCGAACTGGACGAGAATCCGTTCAAGCTCGACGTCGCCAAGGCCAAGGAACTTCTGGCCAAGGCCGGCTTGCCCGACGGCTTCAGCGTCACCATGGACGTGCGCAGCAAACAGCCGGAGACAGGCATGGCCGAATCGATGCAGCAGACGCTGGGTCAGGCCGGCATCAAGCTGGAGATCATCCCCGGCGACGGCAAGCAGACGCTGACCAAGTACCGCGCCCGCAATCATGACATCTATATCGGCCAGTGGGGCCAGGACTATTTCGATCCGAATTCCAATGCCCAGACCTTTGCCTCGAACCCCGATAATTCGGACGCCGGCAAGTCGCACACGCTCGCCTGGCGCAACTCCTGGGATATTCCGGAACTCACCAAGGAAACGGAAGCGGCTCTGCTCGAGAAGGATGCCGGCAAGCGCGCTGACATGTACAAGGATCTGCAGCAGAAGATCCTCGACACCAGCCCCTTCGTCATCATTCACCAGCAGCTCGAAGTGGCCGGCCTGCGCAAGAACCTCAAGGGCTTCGCGCTCGGCCCGAGCTTCGACACCAACTTCGTCGGTCCGGTCTCCAAGGAATAGCGTCGGCGGACGCGCCGCATGAGCGCAGCTGAAAACGAAGTGGCGGCGGGGCGCGGCAGCGCTCGCGCCGTCGCTGTTGCATCATTCATCGGCCGCTTCCTGGTCATCGCGATCACGACCTATCTTGGCCTGCTCGCGGTGACCTTCTTCATCGGCCGTGTCATCCCGATTGACCCTGTGCTGGCGGTGCTGGGTGACAGGGCGCCCCTCAATGTCGTCGAGCGCACCCGTCGCGAAATGGGCCTCGATCTGCCGCTCATCGAGCAGTTCTATATCTACGTGAAGAATGCCCTGAATGGGGATTTCGGCACGTCGGTGCTAACCACCAATCCGGTGATGACCGACATCCGTCGTGCCTTTCCAGCAACCATCGAACTGGCGACTTTGGGAACTCTGATCGGCTCGGTCATCGGTGTGCCGCTTGGTGTGCTGGCAGCGGTTAAACGCGGCAGCCTGATCGACCAGATCGTGCGTGTCATCGGCCTGATCGGCTATTCCGTGCCGATCTTCTGGATCGGGCTTCTGGGTCTTGTCCTGTTCTACGCCAAGCTGCAATGGGTGGCTTTCCCGGCCCGCCTGGACGTCGTCTACGAATACACCTTCACGCCGATCACCGGCTTCTATCTGCTCGACGCCGCGATGCAGGGGCAATGGGATGTCTTCTACGACGCCTATCGCCACATCGTCCTGCCGGCCTCGCTGCTCGGCTATTTTTCGCTCGCCTATATCAGCCGCATGACGCGCTCCTTCATGCTGAACGAGCTGTCGCAGGAATACATCGTCGCCGCACGCGCCAAGGGCCTGTCGGAAACGCGCATCATCTGGGGCCATGCGCTGCGCAACGCGGCCGTGCCGATGGTCACCGTAATCGCGCTCTCCTATGCCGGGTTGCTCGAAGGTTCGGTGCTGACCGAGACCGTGTTTTCCTGGCCCGGCATTGGCCTCTACATCACCAATTCGCTGCAGAACGCCGACATGAACGCGGTGCTTGGCGGCACCATCGTCATCGGTTCGGTGTTCATCGGCATCAATCTCCTGTCCGACCTTCTCTACAAGCTGCTCGACCCGAGGACCAAGACAGGATGAGTATCGCGACCGTCCAGACCCGCCGTGACTGGCTGCTCAGCGATCGGCCGGCCTCGCGCATGCAGGCAAGGCTCGGCCGCGCCTATGTCGCCTGGCGCCGCTTTTCCGCCAACCGGCTGGCGTTTCTTGGCCTGCTGATCATCATCGCCTTGCTGGTGGTCGCTGCCTTCGCCGATGTGCTGGCGCCCTATTCGCCGACCGTCGGCGATTTGAAGAACGCGCGGCTTTTAGCGCCGAGCAGCGCGCATTGGTTCGGCACCGACGATCTCGGCCGCGATATCTATTCTCGCATTCTCTTTGGCTCGCGATGGACGCTCTATGTCGTCATCCTCGTCGCCATCATCGCAGCCCCCATCGGCCTTTTGGTCGGCACCGTCGCTGGCTATGCCGGCGGCTGGACCGATGCCATTCTGATGCGCATCACCGATATCTTTCTTGCCTTCCCCAAGCTGATCCTGGCGCTGGCCTTTGTCGCAGCACTTGGACCAGGCATCGAAAACGCCGTGCTTGCCATCGCCATCACCTCCTGGCCGCCTTACGCCCGAATTGCCCGTGCCGAAACGATGACGGTTCGCAACTCGGATTACATCAAGGCGGTGCAGTTGATGGGCGCCTCGCCCTTCCGCATCGTGCTGCGCCACATTATGCCGCTCTGCATCTCCTCGCTGATCATCCGGGTGACGCTCGACATGGCCGGCATCATCCTCACCGCCGCCGGCCTCGGCTTCCTCGGCCTCGGCGCGCAGCCGCCGCTCCCAGAATGGGGCACCATGATCGCATCCGGCCGCCGCTTCGTCCTCGACCAATGGTGGGTGGCCGGCGCGCCGGGCTTCGCCATCCTGATCGTCAGCCTCGGCTTCAACCTGCTTGGCGACGGCCTGCGCGACGCGCTCGATCCAAGGAGCGGAGACCAATGAGCGCTGTGAAGGGCACGCTTCTCGATGTCGACGATCTGCGCGTCGATTTCCCGACCCGCACCGGCCTTGTCCAGGCGGTGCGCGGCGTCTCCTTCTCGCTCGGCCGCGAGCGGTTGGGCATTGTCGGCGAGAGCGGCTCCGGCAAGTCGCAGACCGGCCGCGCCATTATGGGGCTGACGCCGCCGCAGGCCCTTGTGTCGGCGAAGAAGCTCGCCCTCGACGGCATCGACCTTCTGGCCATGCCGGCCCGCCAGCGCCGGGCGCTGCGCGGAAAACGCATTGCCATGATCCTGCAGGATCCGAAATATTCGCTCGATCCGGTGATGAGCATCGGCCGCCAGATCGTCGAGACGCTGCGCACGCATGAGAAGGTCTCCAAGACGGAGGCGCGCGAGCGGGCGCTGGCAATGCTGGAAGCGGTGCAGATACGCGACCCGGCGCGCGTCTTCGACCTGCATCCGCACGAGGTCTCCGGCGGCATGGGCCAGCGCGCCATGATCGCCATGATGCTGATCGCAGGGCCAGAACTGATGATCGCCGACGAGCCGACCTCGGCGCTCGACGTCACCGTGCAGCTCGACGTGCTCGGCATCCTCGACCGGCTGGTCAGCGAGCGTGGCATGGGCCTGATCTTCATCTCGCATGATCTGCGCCTGGTCGCCTCCTTCTGCGACCGGGTGATTGTCATGTATGCCGGCAAGGTGGTCGAACAGCTCAAGGCCTCGGAATTGCGCGACGCTCAGCACCCCTACACGCGCGGCCTGCTCAACTGCATGCCCAGGATCGGTTACGAACGCCATCCGCTGCCGGTGCTCGACCGCAAGCCGGAGTGGGCGGCATGACACCAGCCATTTCCCCAGCCATTTCCATCGACGGACTGGCGGTGGTGTTCGACCGTTTTCGCGCGCTGAAAGGTGTCAGCCTGGAGGTGCAATCGGGTGATTCCTTCGGCCTGGTCGGTGAGAGCGGTTCCGGCAAGTCCACGCTCCTCAAGGCGATTGCCGGTCTCGTGCCGGCAGCGTCCGGAACTATCACCGTCAACGGCAAGACACTCGGCGCCCGCCGCGACAAGGCCTTTTATCGCGAAGTGCAAATGGTCTTCCAGGACCCGTATGGCTCGTTGCACCCGCGCCAGACCGTCGACCGCCTGCTGCAGGAGCCGCTCGCCATTCACGGCTTTGCCGACGGCGAGCAGCGTATCCAGCGCGCGTTGGATGAGGTCGGCCTCGGCAACGGCTTCCGCTTCCGCTACGCGCATCAATTGTCAGGCGGCCAGCGCCAGCGCGTGGCAATCGCGCGAGCGCTCATCCTCGAGCCCTCGATACTGCTGCTCGATGAACCGACCTCGGCGCTCGATGCCTCGGTGCAGGCCGAAGTGCTCAACCTTCTGGAAGAGGTTCGCCGGCGGCGCAAGCTGACCTTCCTGATGGTTAGCCACGACCTCGCCATCATCACCCATATGTGCGAGCGGCTGATGGTGATGCAGAGCGGCGAGGCGGTAGAGAATCTCACCGCGAGCCAGCTGATCGGGCACCGCGTGACCAAGGATTATACGCGCAACCTGCTCAGGGCGAGCGAGGGGTTTGTGCGGACGGCGTGAGTTCGCTCGGACTGTTTTTGGGGAAACGTCATGGGTGAGTGGAAGTTTTCAGATCCGCCCAATGTCGCGGTGTTCGTAGACAGGAGCATCTTCAAACAGGACGACTGGATCGCATATGTGTCGCATGACGATGAAGACGGCAGCTGGCAATTTCACAACAGCGAGCCCGGTCCAGCCGAAGACGACGACATAATGCTCGTCAGCCTCCAGAATGTGGTTCGGCGGGATGAGAGTATCCTGGAATTAGCCGACTTGCCGGAAGGCTGGCATGCCTGGCGAAGCTCAAAATCGTCGCCGTGGCAGCGGGCCAAGTCGCGGCCCGTGGGCTTCAACGACAACGACTGATCCGGCAATGCTACGCCGGACCAGCGGCGGTTTGTGCGAACCGTCTGCGTTTATTAGAATTCCCTCTCACTGTACGTTGAACCGTTGGCTTCAGGAGAAGCCCATGGACGAATGGAAGTTCGAAGACCCACCCAATGTCGCGGTGATTTCTGATCGAAGCATATTTTCAAGCGGCGATTGGATCGCATACGTTTCGCATGAGGATGATGACGGTAGTTGGCTGTTCTACAGCAGCGACAATCGGGATTGGGATGAACGCGACGTAATGCTGGTGGGCTTGCAAGAGGTAGTTCAGCGGGACGAAAGCATCCAGGAATTAGCCGACTTACCGGAAGGCTGGCATGCTTGGCGCAGCTCTAAATCGTCGCCATGGCAGCGGGCAAAATCGCCGCCCGTGGGCTTTAATGACAACGGTGAAGAGCAATAGGCTCGGGCGGGTGTAGCGGTCTGCGTCGCGTTCCTTCACACCCCCTCTGCCCTGCCCTTGAGGGGGAGATGTCCGGCAGGACAGAGGGGAGTGCTGTCCCGACAGCCGTGAAGGTCTACAGCGAAGGAACGCGGCTCAAGCCGCTCCGCCCTCCGGCAGAGCTTCGCTTTGGGCAGCCTCCGCCTCGCCTTTCGGCTCCTTGATCCTGAACCACGTCACATAGAGCGCCGGCAGGAACAGCAGCGTGATCGCCGTGCCGGCGATGATGCCGCCCATCATGGCGTAGGCCATCGGACCCCAGAACACTTCGCGCGCGATCGGGATCAGCGCCAGGCTCGCCGCCGCCGCCGTCAGCGCGATCGGGCGCATGCGGTGCTCGGTGGCCTCGATCACCGCCGCCCAGCGATCCTTGCCTTCGGCGACCAGATCCTCGATCTGCACGATCAGGATGACCGAGTTGCGGATCAGGATGCCGATCAGCGCCAGCACGCCGAGAATGGCGACGAAGCCGAGCGGCGCGCCGCTCGGCGCTTTTGGCGCTTTCCTCGACCGAGCCCGCGGTGGCGACCGAATAGCCCGGCGGCAGGTTGGCGATGAAGGCGTCGACCGACGGCTTCAATTCGTTGACGACGGTTGCCGGCAGCACATCGCCGACCAGCCCGGCGCGCACGGTGATCGTTGGAATGCGGTTGCGCCGCCACACCGTCGGCTGTTCGAGGTCGTAGCGGAAATTGGCCACCGCCGCGAGCGGGATCGCCTCGCCGTTGCCAGTCGGCAGCTGCATGTTCTGCAACGTGTCGATCGAGCCGCGCTCAGCTTCGCGGGAGCGGGCGATGACGTTGATCAGATAGGTGGCGTCGCGCACCTGGGTGATGGTGGCACCGCCGACCGTGCTGTTCAGCGCGCTGGCGATGTCGGAGGAGGTGATGCCGAGCTGGCGTGCCTTGTCCTGCAGCACATCGACCCTCAGCACGCGCTGCGGTTCGTTCCAGTCGAAGGTCGGCGCGGCCAGCTTCGTGTTGACCGAGATCAGGCCGGCAAATTGCTGCGCCAGGTCGCGCACCTTTTGGATGTCGGGTCCGCCGACACGGTACTGCACCGGGCGGCCGACCGGCGGCCCGAGTTCCAGCGGCTTGACAAAGGCATCGGTGCCGACGAATTCCTCGCGCAGCAGTTTCTCCAGCAGCGGTTTGACCCGGTTGCGCGCCTCGATGCTCTTGGTGACGATGACGGTCTGGCCGAAATAGGGATTGGCCGGCTGCACGTCGAAGGCAAGCAGGAAGCGCACCGCGCCCTGGCCGATATAGGACGAGAAATGGTCGACGTCGGGATTGCCGGCCAGCGCCCGGCCTTCGAAGCGCTCGATCTGGTCGCGCGTCTCGGTGACCGACGAGTTCTGCGGCAGGTTCCAGTCGACAATCAGCTCAGGCCGGTCCGAAGGCGGGAAGAACTGCTGCTGGACGAGGCCGAAGCCGGCTATCGAGCCGGCAAACAACAACACCGTGACGAAGATCGTCAGCCAGTGGTGGCGCACCGAGCCCACCAGCACGCGCCGGAACAGGCTGGTGAAACGTCCGGGCTGTTCATGCTTCTGCTTCATCGTCGCAGGCAGGATGGTGACGCCCAACAGCGGCGCAAACAGCACTGCCACGATCCATGACACCAAAAGCGAGACCGCGATGACGACGAACAGCGTAAACGTATATTCGCCGGCGGCGCTGTTGTTGAGGCCGATCGGGATGAAGCCGGCGACCGTCACCAGCGTGCCGGTCAGCATCGGGAAGGCGGTCGAGGTATAGACATAGGTCGCCGCCTTGCGCAGATTATCGCCGACCTCCAGCCGCGCCACCATCATCTCGACCGCAATCATGGCGTCATCGACCAAGAGCCCGAGCGCGATGATCAGCGCGCCCAGCGAAATGCGCTGCAGCGAGATGCCGAGATAGGCCATGACCGTGAAGGTGATGGCCAGCACCAGCGGGATCGACAACGCCACGACGAAGCCGGCGCGCATGCCGAGGCTGATGAAGGACACGGCAAGCACGATGGCGACGGCCTCGGCCAGCGCCCGGGTAAAGCCCGAAACGGCTTCCTCCACGATCACCGGCTGGTCGGCGACCAGATGCACGCCGACGCCGACCGGCAGGTCGGCCAGCACCTCGTCCATTTTCTTCTCGAGCGCGGCGCCGAATTCGAGCAGATTGGCGTTGGGCTTCATGCCTATGGCAAGCCCGATCGCGTCCTGGCCGTTGAAGCGGAACAGCGCCGTCGGCGGGTCGGCATAGCCGCGTCGGATCGTCGCCACATCGCTCAGCCGAAAGAAGCGGTCGTTGACGCGCAGATTGATGCCGCGCAGGCTCTCCTCGGAGGTGAACTGGCCGCCGACCCGCACGCTGACGCGCTCGGGTCCGGATTCGACGACACCCGACGGCGTGATGGCGTTCTGCGCTTGCAGGCTGGCCACGATCGCTTGCTGGTTGAGGCCGAGGGCTGCGATCTGGCGGGTCGAGAATTCGAGATAGATGGCTTCGTCCTGAGCGCCGACCAGATCGACCTTGCCGGCATTGGGCACAGTCAGGATCTGGGTCCTGACATCCTCGACATAGTCGCGCAACTGGCGCGGCGTCAGCCCGTCCGAGGTGAAGGCGTAGATATTGCCGAAGACGTCGCCGAAGCGGTCGTTGAAGAACGGCCCTTGCACGCCTTGCGGAAATTGGGGCGCGATGTCGTTGACCATGTTGCGCACCTGGGTCCAGTTCGACACGACATCGCGCGCCTTGGTGGTGTCCTTCAGGTTGACGAAGATGACGGTCTTGCCGGCGGTGGTGACCGAGCGGGTGAAGTCGAGGCTGTCCAGTTCCTCGAGCTTCTTTTCGATGCGGTCGGTGACCTGCCGCACCGTCTCGTTGACCGAGGCGCCCGGCCAATTGGCCTGGACGATCATGGTCTTGATGGTGAAGTTCGGATCTTCCTCGCGGCCGAGATTGAGGTAAGCGAAGATGCCAGCGACGACGAAGACCAGCATGAAGTACCAGACCAGCGAGCGGTGGTTGAGCGCCCAGTCGGAGAGGTTGAACCCCTTCATGACGCCCCTCCTTGTGGAATCTTGACCTTCTGGCCGTCCACCAGGCTGTGGACGCCGGCGGTGACGACGCGCATCCCGGCCTCAAGTCCTTCGGCGACGATGAAGCTGGCGGCGCCCTTCGAGGCGATCTTGATGTCGCGCGTAGAGACGCTCGACGTCTTTTCATCGACGATCCAGACCTTGTCGCCGCCATTCTTCTGCAGCAGCGCCGACAGCGGCAGCTCGATCGTCGGCGCCACCTTAGCCACGCGTGTCGCCGTCACCGTCGAGCCGAGCCGGAACGCCTGCGGCGGATCGGTGAGCGTCAGCTTGACGCGGCGGCTGCGGGTCGAACTATCGGCTTGCGGCGCGATCTCGCGCAGCGTGGCCTCGGTCTGGATCGACGGCAGCGATTGCAGGATGACCTCGAACGACGTGCCGGCAGTCAGATCGCCGATCAATTGGTCGGGAATGTCGACCACCGCTTCGCGCAAATCCGAGCGCGCCACGGTGACGATGGTCTGGCCGGCCGAAACCGTCTGGCCGACCTCAGCGCCGGTGGCGGTGACGACGCCGTCGAAGTCCGAGAACAGCCTGGCATAGCCAAGCTGCTCCTGCGATTTGGCAAGCGCTGCCTTGGCCCGCTCGACGCCGGCTTCGGCCGCTTGCCGCGCCTGCTGCGCAGCGTCGAAGACGGCCTGCGAGGTGTTGGCGGCGGCAAGCAGTTGACGCTGGCGTTCCTCGCTGGCGGCGGCGTTGGTGAATTGCGCCTCGGCATTGGAGAGTTCGGCCTTGGCCGCTTGCACAGCAAGTTCCAACGCTGTCGGATCGAGCGTGGCGATCGTCGTGCCCTTGCTGACGATATCGCCGACCTTGACGTCACGCGACACGACCCGACCGAGCAGGCGGAAGGCTAGGTCGGCGCTGACCTCAGGCTCGATGGAGCCGGCGAAGCCGAAGGTTCGCGTCGTCTGCGGCTCAATCACCATCGACAGCACCGGCCGGATGATCTCGGGCGGTGTTTCTTCCGATTTCGAGCAGCCGGCGAGCGCCGCTATTGCAGACAAGGCAGACACAAAGAGCAGGATACGCCGCCGCCTCATTGTCCGGCTCCCGAGATCTCGACCGCCTGTCCGGGGCTGAGCAATTGGCCGCCGGCGGTGACGACGCTTTGTCCGGCCTCCAGCCCCTTGTCTACGACGACCACGCCGGAATCGAAGGCCAGCACATTGACCAAGGCTGTCGCCACCGCCTTGGTCGAAGGATCGACAATCCAGACAGCCGGCTTGCCCTCGATCGAGGTCAGCGCCTGCCAGGGCAAGATGACGGCTTTCGCCGGTCTGGCGTTGACCGAGCCGATGACGGTGGCGCCGAGCGGCATGCCTTCCGGCGTGTCGGCAATGCCGACCTTGACCCGGATCGACCCCGAAGCCGGATCGACCGCCGGGGAGACTTCGCGCACCTTGCCCAAGGCCTTCACCTGCGGGTCGGCCAGCAGCGTGATCGTCACCGACGGCGATGGCGCCGTTTTGGCGACCAGCGTTTCCTGGACGTTGAACACCGCGTCGCGGTCACCGTCCTCGGCGACGGTGAAGACGGTCTGCGCCGCCTGCACCACTTGTCCGGCTTCGACCTGGCGGGCGGTGATGACGCCGGCAGCGCCCGCCTTGAGCTCGGTGAAGGACAGGTTCTCCTTGGCATTGGCAAGCGCGCTCTGTGCCTGATCGACGCTGCCTTGCGCCACCTTCTGCGCCTGGTCGGCGGCATCATAGTCGCGCCTGGTGGTAAAACCCTGGGCAAGCAGGGTCTTCTGCCGTTCGAAGGCGGCGGCGGCCTGGGTCAGTTGCGCTTGCGCTGCGTCGAGATCGGCCTGCGCCGAGCGCAAATCGGATTCCTGTTCCTGCGGATCGATGCGGGCAAGCACGGCGTCCTTGTCAACATGCTGGCCGACATCGACGAGGCGTTCGGCGACACGGCCACCGACACGGAACGACAGATTGTTCAGCGTGCGCGCCGCAATCACGCCGGTCAGCGACGTCCTCGGCGCATAATCGGCCATCGCCACCGTCTCGGTGCGCACCATGATCGGCAGCTTTTTGGCCGCCGCCTCCTGCTTCTGGCAGCCGGCTAGAATGAGCGGCGCCATCGCGCAGACGATGATGATGGGAGAAAACGAAAAAAGGCTTCGGGCCTGGGGCTGCGGGGCGGACGATGTCGCGTTCCTGCTCATGGGGTCCCTCACCGATCCGGGACGCTCATGACGGGTGAGCTGTCACAGACATCAGGAGGATAATCGATCCCAACGAAAAGGAAACCTGTCTCGTACGTGTATCGGCTGCCTGTTAAGACCGGCCTGTCGAAGTGCCGCGCCCGACGGCAGGCCCAATCGCCGGGCGACGGTGCCGACTTGAGGAAAACGTGAAATAAGGTCAGAAGAGGCCTTGGTATTCATCAAACGAGAACGGGCGTCGGCCCGATGAGGGACGAAATGAAGAACGCAGCCATTTCCGAACGCAAGAACCAGTCGATTTCGCGCGGCGTCGGCATGACGACGCAGATCTATGCCGACCGCGCGGAAAATTCTGAGATCTGGGACGTCGAGGGCCGCCGCTACATCGATTTCTCCTCAGGCATCGCCGTTGTCAACACCGGCCACCGCCACCCCAAGGTGATCGAGGCGGTCAAGGCCCAGCTCGACCGCTTCACCCACACTTGCCACCAGGTGGTGCCCTATGAGAGCTATGTCAGGCTGGCCGAACGGCTGAACGCCATGCTGCCCGGCAAGTTCGAGAAGAAAACCATCTTCGTCACCACCGGCGCCGAGGCGGTCGAGAACGCCATCAAGATCGCCCGCAATGCCACCGGCCGCCAGGCCGTCATCGCCTTTGCCGGCGGCTTCCACGGCCGCACCTTCATGGGCATGGCGCTGACCGGCAAGGTCGTGCCCTACAAGGTTGGTTTCGGCGCCATGCCGGGCGACGTCTACCATGCGCCGTTCCCGGTGCCGCTGCACGGCGTGTCGGTCGCGGATTCGCTGGCGGCACTCGACAGACTGTTCAAGGCCGATGTCGATCCGGCCCGCGTCGCCGCCATCATCATCGAGCCGGTCCAGGGCGAGGGCGGCTTTTACGACGCGCCGCGCGAGTTCCTGACCGCGCTGCGCAAGCTTTGCGACCAGCACGGCATGCTGTTGATCGCCGACGAGGTGCAGACCGGCTTTGCCCGCACCGGCAAGATGTTCGCCATGGACCATCACGAGGTTGCGGCCGACATCACCACCATGGCCAAGAGCCTGGCCGGCGGCTTCCCGCTGGCGGCGGTCACCGGCCGCGCCGAAATCATGGATGCGCCCGGCCCCGGCGGGCTAGGCGGCACCTATGGCGGCAGCCCGATCGGTGTTGCGGCCGCGCATGCCGTGCTCGATGTCATCGAAGACGAAAAGCTCTGCGACCGCGCCAATGCGCTCGGCGCCCGGCTGAAGCAGCGCCTGTCGGCCATCCGTGACGATGTGCCCGAGATTGTCGACATTCGTGGTCTAGGGTTCATGAACGCGGTCGAGTTCAACGACGTCAAGAAAGGCCTGCCGTCGGCCGAGATCGCCAACGCAATCCGCCTGAAGGCGCTCGACAAGGGGCTGATCCTGCTGACCTGCGGCGTCTACGGCAACGTCATTCGTTTCCTCGCGCCGATCACCATCCAGGACAACGTCATGAACGAGGCGCTCGACATCCTGGAAAGCTCGATCCGAGAAGTCTGCGCCGCCTAGCGCTTACCCTCCCCCTCGTGGGGAGGGTCGCTGCGAAGCAGCGGGGTGGGGGCGGCGTCAAGCCCCCCACCCGGACCTGCGGTCCGACCTCCCCACAAGGGGGAGGTAAAGAGGCGTCAGCCAGCAGCCCTAGCTGGCTCATCCTGCTGAAACGCCGCCAGCGCCGCCTTCAACCCGTCAGGACCTTCCGCCACCGTCTGCGGCGTCGGCGAAAACCCGGCGCCGAGCATCTTGCGGCCGAGCATGTGGTCACCCGGGCGATTGACCGATTCGATGCCGAGCAGCCGGCTTCCGGCATAATGATAGATCGAGAACTTGTTGTCGCCGAGGTCGCCCAGCACGACATGGCTGTCGCCGCCCGACGTCAGCCCGACCATCTGCAATTTCATGTCGCCGATGTCCGACCAGAACCAAGGCACCGCCGCATAGGCGTCCGCGTGGCCGGTGATCGTGCGCGCCGCAAGCCGCGCCTGGTCGGTGGCGTTCTGCACCGATTCCAGCCGCACGTCGCCGCCGGTCAACCAGTGGCGGTAGGAGGCGGCGTCGCCGATGGCGAGGATATCAGGCACCGAGCTGCGCATCTGCTGGTCGACGCGGATGCCGTTGGCGATGGTCAGCCCGGCGGCCTGCGCCAGCTCGACATTCGGCACTGCGCCGATGCCGACAATGACCATGCGCGCCGGCAGCCTTTCGCCGGTGGAAGTGACGGCGGTTGAGACATGGCCGTTTTCGCCCTCCAACCTGGCAATCGTGGTGCCGGTGAGGATGCGCACGCCGATTGTTTCCAGCCGCTGGCGGACATGGCTCGCCACCACCGGTGCCACCGCGCGGCCGAGCAGCCGGTCCATGGCCTCGACCACGGTGACGTTGCGGCCGGCCACTCGCAGCGTCGCCGCAATTTCCAACCCGATGAAGCCGCCGCCGAGAATGACGACATCGTCGCTCTGCGCACTGAGGTCGCGGATCAGCCGCGCATCGGCGATCGAGCGCAGCGACAGCACGCCCGAGAGGTCGGCGCCCGGCAGCGGCAGAAGCCGCGGCCGCGAACCGGTGGCCAGGATCAGGCGGTCGAAGGCAAGCACGCCGCCGCCAGCTATGTCCAGCCTGCGGCCGGCCGTATCGATACTGTCGATTCGGATGCCTGGCCTGAAGTCGATGGCGCTGCCGGTATAAAAAGCCTCGCCGCGCAAGGGCTGCGGTTTGGCCTCGGCATCCTTGATGAAGGTCTTCGACAAAGGTGGCTTGTGGTAGGGCAACTCGTTCTCGTCGCCTATCAGCACAACCGGTCCGTCATAGCCTTCCTCGCGCAGGCTGGCGGCCGCTTGCACGCCCGCGTGACCCGCACCGACAATGACGACACCATTCTTCATCGCAACCCGAATTCCTGTTTCAAATCTAGAGCATGGTGCTGTGCGAAACGGCTTTCGGACGACACCATGCTTTGATTTTGAGCCGTTCCGCCAGATGGCGATTGTCTGCCACCGCCGCAAGAGGCCCGGTCCGGGTCGCACCCGGAACGGTGGTCTGTCAATCGCCCCGTCTCGCGACGCTCCTCGCACGATACGATTTAAAGTTGATAGTCCTAGTTTAGAATAATTCTAAACTGTTGTTTCAATTGAATTTTCTGGGGTTGACCAGTTGACTTCCGGCGCCGCCACCGTTTTATGGAGGCTCGCGCGTCAGCGCATCCCTTTGATGTTTGGGCCTTGAACCCGTTCGATTGGAGGCAGTTGGTGTCTTTCTACCGTGAGCCGCGCAACGGCGCGGCATCTGTTGTGTCCTATGGCATGCCTATGTCCAGGCATCGCTTGGCACGCGCGCCTTTTACCGAATTCCCTTTGAACTGGAGAATGATGATGACAGCACGATTTGGCGGCAGGCTGGCTGCGATCGGTGCCACGGCAATGTTGACGGCGGCGGTTTTCATACTGCCGGCCAAGGCGGCGGAGATCGATGCCAAGGCGGTCATCAAGACCTATTCCGACATCGCGTTGGCCAAGTATGAGGATTCGCTGACCACCGCCCAGGCGCTCGACAAGGCTGTCGACGCGCTGCTCGCCAATCCATCGGCGGACACGCTGAACGCCGCCCGCGATGCCTGGAAGGCGTCGCGCGTGCCTTACCAGCAGACCGAGGTGTACCGCTTCGGCAACAAGATCGTCGACGACTGGGAAGGCAAGGTGAATTCGTGGCCGCTGGACGAAGGCCTGATCGACTATGTCGCCAAGAGCTATGGCACCGAGTCCGATGCCAACGCGCTCTACACCGCCAATATCATCGCCAACAAGGAAATCGAGATCAACGGCAAGAAGGTCGACGCCTCGAAGCTGTCGCCGGAATTCCTCTCCGGCACGCTGCAGGAAGCCGGCGGCATCGAAGCCAATGTCGCGACCGGCTATCACGCCATCGAGTTCCTGCTCTGGGGCCAGGATCTGCACGGCACTGGCCCGGGCGCCGGCGAGCGGCCCTACACCGACTATGACCTCAAGAACTGCACCGGCGGCAATTGCGACCGCCGCGCTGAGTATCTGAAGTCCGCCAGCGATTTGCTGGTCTCCGACCTGCAGGAAATGGTCGGCAACTGGAAGGAAGACGGCGCCGCCCGCAAGAACCTCGTCGACGGCCAGCCGAACACCGCCGTCTCGGTGATCTTCACCGGCATGGGCTCGCTGTCCTACGGCGAACTGGCCGGCGAGCGCATGAAACTCGGCCTGCTGCTGCACGATCCGGAAGAGGAGCACGACTGCTTCTCCGACAACACCTACAACTCGCATCTCTATGACGCGATCGGCATCCGCGCCGCCTATCTCGCCAGCTACACCCGCCTCGATGGCACCGTCGTTTCGGGCCCGTCGGTGCACGATATGGTCAAGGCGGCCGATCCGGCGATCGACAAGGAGTTGTCCGACAAGCTCGACGTCTCGGTCGCCAAGATGGAGGCGATCAAGGCGCGGGCTGTGGCCGGTGAGGCCTACGACCAGCAGATCGCCGAGGGCAACCCCGAAGGCAACGCCACGGTGCAGGCGGCAATCGACGCGCTGGTCGACCAGACCAAGTCGATCGAACGCGCCGTTGGTGCCTTGAAGCTCAACGACATTGCTTTTGAGGGCTCCGACAGCCTTGATGCACCGGAGAAGGTGTTCAAGTAACACCCCAACCAACCACCAGCCAAGCGGCGCGGAGGAGGCGCCGTCAGCCAGAGCCAATCCATGCTGATCTGCCATTGCAATATCATCACCGAAAAGGAGATTGAGCAGACGATCGTCGATCTGCTGGACCAGGATCCCTGGCAGCTCATCGTGCCGGCGAAAGTCTATCACACGATGCAAAAGCGCGGTCGCTGTTGCGGCTGCTTCCCAAATGTGGTCGAAACGATCATTCGGGTCACCGAAAATTACCACGCCCGCTCGGAGGCGAGCGGCGACATCGTTTCACATCTGGATCGCGTCAGAGGCCTGCGCGTCCAATACGGGAGCAGAACCCATGAAAGGCGAAAAGCAGATCATAGAGCGGCTTAACGAAGCTCTTTTCCTGGAGCTCGGCGCCGTCAATCAGTACTGGGTACATTTCCGTCTGCTGGAGGACTGGGGATACGCCAAGCTGGCAAAGAAGGAACGCGCCGAATCGATCGAGGAAATGCACCATGCCGATCGGCTGGTGGCCCGTATCATCTTCCTCGAAGGCCACCCCAATCTGCAGTCCGTGGCGCCTTTGCGCATCGGCCAGAATGTCAAGGAAGTGCTCGAATCCGATCTTGCCGGCGAATATGACGCGCGCACCGCCTACAAGCGTTCGCGCGAGATCTGTGAAGAAGCAGGCGACTACGTGACGATGAAGCTGTTCGAGGAATTGCTGGCCGACGAGGAAGGTCATATCGACTTCCTCGAGACGCAGCTCGACCTGCTGGCCTCGATCGGCGAGGAAAAGTACGGCCAGCTCAACGCCGCATCGGCGGATGAGGCGGAATAGGACCATGCGGGAATGCGGCGCCTCCTAGATTTTCCGCGCCGCTTGCGGCGGGCTAACGGCCTGCCGCTCCTCAAAAACCCGCGATACCAGGCGTTTCGCGGGCTTTCGATTGCCATCCTTGCGATTGTTTCGGCCCCCGCGCTGGCTGGTGCTGTGGACCCGGCCGGCCACGCCACCAGCCGCACCGACCTGACGCCGAAGGATCAGGCCCGCGTCATTGCCGTCACCAGGCCGACCGCCGATTTCTCCAAACCGGAAGCCTTCGAAACGATGCAAGGCGGCGCCGGCACCTCGCGCCAGGTCGACCGCGACGCCTTCTCGCAACCCTCTGAAAACATCACCTTCGAGGAAGAGGGCAATTTCAAGCTCGGCAATGCGCTTTTTCGCAAGAACTGGGTGTCGTCGCCGTCCTCGACCCAGGCCTCGGATGGTCTCGGGCCGCTGTTCAACGAGCGTGCCTGCCAGAATTGCCATTTGAAGGACGGCCGCGGCCGTCCGCCGTCGGCCGACAGCCGCACCACCTCGATGTTCCTGCGGCTGGCGCGCGATGCCAGCACAGCGGAGGAAAAGGCCGAGATCGCCGGGCACAAAGTGTTGAATTTCCCCGACCCTGTCTACGGCACGCAATTGCAGGAACTGGCGGTTCCCGGCCTCAAGGGCGAAGGCCGCATGCGTGTCGACTATGGCGATGAAAAGGTTGCGCTTGGCGACGGCACCGTCGTTTCGCTGCGCAAACCGAGTTATGCCATCGATGGTCTTGGCTACGGCCCGCTCGACCCGCACACCACAGTGTCGCCGCGGCTGACGCCGCCGATGATCGGCCTTGGCCTGATCGAACAGATCGCACCGGCCGATATTCTTGCCCACGCCGATCCGGACGACCGCGATGGCGACGGCATTTCCGGCAAACCCAACATCGTACGCGACGTCAGCAGCGGCGAACTGACACTCGGCCGCTTCGGCTGGAAGGCGCAAACCGCCTCGATCCGCCAGCAGGCGGCGGATGCCTTTGACGGCGATATCGGCATTTCGACGCCGGAAGAGCCCAACCATTGGGGCGATTGCACCACGGCCGAAAAGGCCTGCCTCGCCATGCCGAACGGCGTCCAGAAGCGGCTCGGTACTGTCGAGGCGCCGTCGCCGGTGATGGACCTCGTCACTTTCTATTCGCAGAACCTTGCCGTGCCGGCGCGGCGCGATGTCGGCGATCCCGCCGTGCTCGCCGGCAAGAAACTGTTCTACGACATGGGCTGCATCTCCTGCCACACACCGAAATTCGTCACCATGCGCGGCACGCCCAACAAAGCTCAAGCGTTCCAGCTGGTCTGGCCTTATTCCGACTTCCTGCTACACGACATGGGTCCCGGTCTCGCCGATGGCCAGGTCGTTGGCGAGGCGATGGGCAGCGAATGGCGCACACCGCCGCTCTGGGGCATCGGGCTCACCCAGACGGTCAACGGCAACAGCTTCTTCCTGCATGACGGGCGTGCGCGTACGCTTACCGAAGCTATCCTCTGGCACGGCGGCGAGGGGCGGAAGGCGCGCGACCGCTTTGCCGCCACCGATGCGGCCGACCGCGATGCTCTCATCAAATTCCTGGAGTCACTCTGATGCTGAAGCGCTTTTTGCCTGCCCTCGCGCTAGCGCTGGCCATGTCCTCCCCGGCATCGGCCTCGGTGAAAGCCTCCGACGTCATCCAGCGCGCGATCGACGGCTTTGTCCGTCCCGCCTATGCCAGTCTGCATGATCATGCGGACGGCCTAGCCAAGGCCATGGACGCGCTTTGCCAGGCGCCTTCGCAGGGCAATCTCGACGCCGCGCATGCCGAATTCTCGGCTACGGTCGCAGCCTGGTCGTCGGCCGAAATCATCGGCTTCGGGCCGATCAAGGAGAACAACCGGCTGGAGCGCATGCTCTACTGGCCGGACCGCAAGAGCATCGGCCTGAAGCAGGTGCAGGCCGCTCTGGCCGCCAGGGACCCGACCGCCAGCGACCCGACGCAGCTGGCGGGCAAGAGCGTCGCCATGCAGGGGTTAGGGGCGCTGGAGTTCGTGCTCTATGGCGATGGCGCTGACGCGCTCGCCGGCAAGGACGAACCGTACCGCTGCGCCTACGGCGCGGCGATTGCCAAGAATATCGAGACGATGGCCGCCGACGTCGACGCGGCCTGGAAAAAGCCGGACGGCTTTGCGGCCCTGTGGGCAAATCCGGGACCCGACAACGCGCTCTATCGCGACGGCACCGAAGCGGTGACCGAACTGGTCGGCGTCTTCATCAACGAGCTGGAGATGGTCCGAGACGTGCGCCTCAAGGGTTTTCTCGGCGCCAAGCCGGATGCCGACAAGCCAAGGCAGGCGATCTTCTGGCGCTCGCAGAACACCGGCCTGTCATTAGCCGGCAATCTCTCAGGCATCGACACGCTGTTTGAGGCCTCCAAACTCGGCGACGCGCTGCCGGAGGATGCACGCTGGATGGCGGAATCGATCCATATCCAGCTGGTCAACGGCATCGCCACCGCCAGGTCAGTCCAGGGCCCGATCGACAAGGCGCTGGCCGATCCGGTTGAGCGCGAGAAGCTCGAGCATTTCGCGCTGATCACTTCCAGCCTGTCAGGCTTGATCGGCACCAGGTTGACGGCCGAATTCGGCCTGACCGCCGGCTTCTCCTCGCTCGACGGAGACTGATCATGAGGACGCCACTGATTGATCGCCGCGATTTTCTGAAGGCCGCCGGCGCAGGCTTCATAGCGGCTATGGCGCCTCGGGCCTGGGCGGAAACGCTCAGCACGGATGCGGTCTTTGCCACCGCCTTCGTCAAGCGCGACGGCAGTTTTGGCGCGGCTGTGCTGTCGGAAGCCGGCAAACTACTGCATGCGATCGACCTGCCCGACCGTGGCCACGACGTCACCTTCGATCCGGTATCGAAGCGCTCGGTGGTTTTCGCCAGGCAACCCGGCACCTTCGCCGTGGTCTTCGACCATACCGGCCGCGAAGCACCGCAGACCATTGCCAGCATCACCGGCCGCCATTTCTTCGGCCATGGCGTGTTCTCTGCCGATGGGGCGCTGCTCTACGCCACCGAAAATGATTTCGACAATGCCGCCGGCGTCGTCGGAATCTACGACGCACGCGCCAAATTCAGCCGCATCGGCGAGTTCCCGACCTATGGCATGGGGCCGCACGAGCTTCTGCTGCTTGGCGACGGCAGGACGGTCGCCATCGCCAATGGCGGCATCGAGACCCATCCGGACTATGGCCGCGCCGAACTCAACATCGCGACGATGAAGCCGTCTTATGTGCTGGTCGACCGCATCACCGGCGACCTCATCGAAAAACACGAGCTGCCGGCTTCCCTGCACCAACTGTCGATCCGCCACATGGATGCCGATGCGTCCGGCACCATCTGGTTCGGCTGCCAGTATCGTGGTCCAGGCACCGAGCGTCCGTTGCTGGTCGGCCGCGCTGCCCGTGGCAAGGACCTGCGGCTGATCGACATGCCGCCGGACGTGCTGTCCGGCTTCAAGAACTATATCGGCTCGGTCGCGGCCAATCCGGTTGCCGGAACGGTCGCGGTGTCGTCACCGGAAGGCAATTCGCTGGCCGTGATCGATGCCGCCAGCGGCAAGATCGTCGCCACCAAGGTGCTGGTCGAGGTCTGCGGCCTGGCACCCGACGGACCGGGCTTCATGGCGACGACAGGTGCTGGCGAAATCATCGAAGGCAGCGGCACGACGCGCTCCGAGCCCGATTATGTCTGGGACAACCACATGCTGCGCATCTTGCCGGCGGCGTAAGCCGTCCGGCCTACGCCGAAGCGAAGCCGCTTAACAATTTACACGCTGGCTCTTGCGGCGGCGCGCCATGGCGGGCAGAGGGAGACTGTTTTTCGAACCGGTTGCCCATGAAACTGCTTGCCATCGACTGTGCCGCCAATCTTTGCGCCGCCTGCGTCTATGACGCGGCGGCCGGCAAGGAGCTCGGCCGCTCGGTACGCGACCTCGGCAAGGGCCATGCCGAACACCTGATGGCCGTCATCGACGAAGCGCTGAAGGCCGGCGGTACAGACTATGCCGGCCTTGGCGCCGTTGCGGTCTCGATAGGCCCGGGCTCCTTTACCGGCCTGCGCGTCGGCGTCTCGGCGGCGCGCGGTCTGGCGCTGGCGCTGAAGATCCCGGCGATCGGCGTGACGACGCTGGAAGCGTTGGCGGCAGAAGCAAGCGCGGCATTCCCCGGCCGCCCGGTCCTGGCCGCGCTCGACGCCGGCCGTGAGGAGATCCATGCCGCGTTTTACGATGCGGATGCGATTTTGCGCTATGGTCCGGCGGTGACCACACTTGCGCAAGCCGCGGGAATGGCGGCGAACAATCGTCCGGTGCTTGCCGGCACGGCGGCTGAGCAGATCGCCGCGGCGGTCGGACGCATCTTCGATATCGGCCCGACATCGGCCACTGCCGACATTGCGATCTACGCCCGGCTGGCAGCGGCAAAAGGTGAGGGCGAAAAACCGAAACCGCTCTATCTGCGCGGCGCCGACGCCAAGCCGCAGGCGGGGTTCATTTTATCGCGGCAGGACAAATAATGCGCATTCCCTTCCTCCAGCCGCGCCGCAGGGACTATGCGCTCGAACCGCTGACCATCGCCGACAGCCCGGCGGTCTCGGTGCTGCATCGCGAGGATTTCGTCCGGCCGTGGACCGATGGCGAGTTCGCCGCGCTGCTCGAGCAGGACACCGTGTTCGGCTATGCCGCGCGTGAGATCGGCCAGGGCGCCAAGCCGCCGGTCGGCTTCGTGCTGGCCAGGCTTGCTGCCGGCGAAGGCGAGATCCTAACCGTGGCGGTGGCGCGCTCGCATCGCCGCCAGGGGCTCGGCTGGCAGTTGATGGACGCGGTGCTGCGCGAACTGCATGCGCAGCGTGCCGAGGCGCTCTTCCTCGAAGTCGACGAGACCAATGTCGCTGCGATCGCCCTCTACCGGCGGCTTGGGTTCCGCCAGGTCGGCCACCGCGCCAACTATTACCGCTCGACCGAGCATGGCCCGACCGGCGCGCTTGTCATGCGCCGCGATCTCCGCTAGCGCAGAACGCGGGATAAGGTCAGGCGCATGATCGGAAAAATCAGGATTTTCCTGGCGCTGAGCCTCGTTGTCGTCGGCTCGCTGGTCCTTGTGCCGCTGCAACTGCTGTCGATGAAGACCGGCATCTGGCGCGAAACCGTCATTCTGAAGGTCTGGCACAGGCTCATCGTCCGCACGCTCGGTCTCCGCATCCATGTCAAAGGCAATTTGTCCAGCCAGCGCCCGCTGCTGGTCGCCTCGAACCACATCTCCTGGACCGACATCATGGTGCTCGGCTCTTTTGCCGATGTGACGTTCATCGCCAGGGCGGATATGGAGGGGTGGCCGCTGATCGGCTGGCTGTCGAAACTGCAGCGCACCGTCTTCATCGAGCGTGAGCGCAAGCGCACGGCGGGCGACCAGGCCAGCGAGATCGCCAGCCGCATGGCCAAGGGCGACGCCATGGTGCTGTTTGCCGAGGGTTCGACCGGCGACGGCAACACCATCCTGCCGTTCAAGAGCACACTGTTTGGCGCCGCCTCGATGGCGATTTCGGAAGGCGCCGCCGAACGGGTCTTCATCCAGCCGGTGGCGATCGCTTATACACGGGTGCACGGCGTGCCGCTCGGCCGCCGTCACAGGTCGATCGCCGCCTGGATCGGCGATCAGGACCTGATGCCGCATCTCAAGGTGCTGATGGCTGAGGGCGCGCTCGACGTCGAAGTGCATTTCGGCGAGCCAATCGTCTTTTCCAAGGGCTCGAACCGCAAGGAAACGTCTAGGCTGATGGAAAGCCAGGTGCGCGCGATGATGCAGGCGGCACTCGCCGACCCCCTCCCGAGCCGCTAGCACAGGCAGTGCGCCTATCGGCGCATCTCGAGAATCGTCTGTTTTTTGTCACGGAAAGGCGTTAGAAGCCGCCGGATGGATTTGAACACGATAGAGCGGAACGACGCCGCTAGTGCCGCGCAAAGCGCTGCTGTGGCGTCCGCCCCGGCCAAAAAGGTCTTCGTCAAGACCTATGGCTGCCAGATGAATGTCTATGATTCACAGCGCATGACCGATGCGCTGGCCGCCGACGGCTATACCGCGACCGACACCATCGCCGAGGCCGACCTGGTGCTGCTCAACACCTGCCATATCAGGGAGAAGGCGGCGGAAAAGGTCTATTCCGAACTCGGCCGCATTCGCGACATGAAGGCCGAACGCGCCGCAGCAGGGCGCGAAATGCTGATCGGCGTCGCCGGCTGCGTCGCGCAGGCCGAAGGCGCTGAGATCATCCGCCGCTCGCCCGCCGTCGACCTGGTCATCGGCCCGCAGACCTATCACCGGCTGCCCGACGTGCTGGCGCGGGTGCGCGGCGGCGGGAAGATCGTCGAGACCGAATACGCCATCGAGGACAAGTTCGAGCACCTGCCGCAGCCGAAGCGTGCCGAAGTCATCAAGCGCGGCGTCACCGCCTTCCTCACCGTTCAGGAAGGCTGCGACAAGTTCTGCACCTTTTGCGTCGTGCCCTACACCAGGGGCTCGGAAGTGTCGCGGCCGGTGGCGCAGATCGTCGCCGAAGCCGAGCGGCTGGCCGAAGCCGGCGTACGCGAGGTGACGCTGCTTGGCCAGAACGTCAACGCCTGGCATGGGAAGGGCGAAGATGGCACGGAATGGGGCCTTGGCCGCCTGCTGTTCCGGCTGGCTGAGATTCCCGGCCTGGCGCGGCTGCGCTACACCACCAGCCATCCGCGCGACATGGACGACGAACTGATTGCCGCCCATCGCGATCTGCCGGCGCTGATGCCCTATCTGCATCTGCCGGTGCAGTCGGGGTCCAACCGCATCCTCAAGGCGATGAACCGCAGGCATACGGCAAGCGACTATCTGGCGCTGCTCGAGCGCATTCGCGCCGCCCGCGGCGACATCGCGCTGTCCGGCGACTTCATCGTCGGCTTCCCCGGCGAGACCGACGCCGATTTCGAGGCGACAATGGAACTGGTGCGCCAGGTCAACTACGCCTCGGCCTTTTCGTTCAAATATTCGCCGCGCCCCGGCACGCCGGGCGCCGATATGCCTGATCACGTGCTCGAAACGGTCAAGGACGAGCGCTTGCAGCGACTGCAGGCGCTGCTGCTCAAACAGCAGCAGGATTTCGGCCTGAGCCTCGTCGGCAGCACCATCGATACGCTGATCGAGAAGCCCGGCCGTCAGGCTGGCCAGAAGGTCGGCCGTTCGCCTTGGCTGCAGCCGGTTATTGTTGATGAAAAGGCCGGCGAAATCGGTGACATTATCCGGGTGCGAATCACGAAGACGGGCTACAATAGCCTGTTCGCCGAATTGGCCTGATGGCCTCGGCAGATGAGGAGAGACGGTTGAGCGCTGCTGAAGTGAAGACTCTGCCCCAGAACCAGACATCCGGGGCCTCTGACATGGCGCACATCGTTCTGACTTTCGACAACAACAAGCTTGCCAGCGCCCTGTACGGCCAGTTTGACGAGAACCTGGCCCGGCTCGAGCAGAAGCTCGGCGTCGACATCCGCTCGCGCGGCAACCAGTTGACCATCAAGGGTTCGGCCTCGGCGGCCGAGCAGGCGCGCCGCGCGCTCGACAATCTCTATGGCATTCTCCAGAAAGGCACCGATATCGGCCAGTCCGACGTGGACGGCGCCGTGCGCATGGCGGTTGCCGCCGACGACCAGTTGACGTTGCCGACGCTGGAGCGCAAGGGCAAGGTCTCGGCCGCCCAGATATCCACCCGCAAGAAGACCATCTATGCCCGTTCGCTCAACCAGGACGCCTATATGCGGGCGCTGGAGCGCTCGGAACTGGTGTTCGGCATCGGCCCCGCCGGCACCGGCAAGACCTACCTGGCGGTGGCGCATGCGGCGATGCTGCTCGAACGCGGCATGGTCGAGCGCATCATCCTGTCGCGACCGGCGGTCGAGGCCGGCGAGCGGCTGGGCTTCCTGCCCGGCGACATGAAGGAAAAGGTCGATCCATATCTGCGGCCGCTTTATGATGCGCTGTACGACATGATGCCGGCCGACAAGGTCGAACGCGCCATTGCCGCCGAGGTGATCGAAATCGCGCCGCTCGCCTTCATGCGCGGCCGCACGCTGGCACACGCCGCCGTCATCCTCGACGAGGCGCAGAACACCACGCCGATGCAGATGAAGATGTTTCTGACCCGCCTCGGCGAGAATTCGCGCATGATCGTCACCGGCGATCCGACGCAGATCGATCTGCCTCCAAGCACCAAATCGGGCCTGGTCGAAGCCTTGCGCGTCCTTGACGGCGTGGCCGGCGCGGTAACCGTGCGCTTCAACGATGTCGACGTCGTGCGCCATCCGCTGGTGGCGGAAATTGTCAGGGCCTATGACCGCGACGCCAAGCTGTCGCGCGGCCTCGGCGCCGAGAGCTGATGTGACGATGCGGGCTCATGCCTGAAAACATAAAAACCGGCGGCGGGGACAGTTCGATCCCCGTCGAGATCGATCTGTCGGTCGAGGCCGGCGATTGGCCCGGCGAGGCGGCGCTGACCCTCCTGGTCGACCGCGCCGTGTCGGCTGCCTTTGCCGAAACCGCTGCTGCCGGCCACTCCGAACTCAGCATCGTCTTTTCCGACGATGCCCATATCCGCACCCTCAACGCTGGCTGGCGCGGCAAGGACAAAGCCACCAACGTCTTGTCTTTCCCGGCTTTTCCGTTCCCCAAGGGCGGCAAGCTGCCGCCGATGCTGGGCGATATCGTGCTCGCGTCCGAGACGGTGGCGCGCGAAGCAGCCCTGGAAGAGAAGCCCGTCGAGAACCATATCACCCATCTCGTCATCCACGGCCTGCTGCATTTGCTGGGCTACGATCACGAGACCGATGCAGAGGCCGAGGAGATGGAAGCTATCGAGCGCGCGGCGCTTGCAAGGCTTGCCATTCCCGATCCCTACACGTAATGACAAAAGACCAATTGACCGGACGACGATGAACGACAAACCAGAAACTGCCGCCCGCCCCGAGGCTGGCAGTGCGACCAAGCCTTCCGATACGACGGAAGAGGGATCGAGTCCGAGTACCATCACCGGCAGCCCCGCTTCTGGTAGTATTGCCAGCGAGCCATCGCCTGCCGGTCCGTCTCTGTTCGAGCGCGTTTTGGGCCTGTTCCGGCAGCGCAACGGCACCAGCCTGCGCGAGGAAATCGCCGGCGCGCTTGCCGAAACGACAAGCGATGCCGAGTCTTTTTCGCCCGGCGAACGCGCCATGCTCAACAACATACTGCGCCTGCGCGAAGTGCGCGTCGAGGACGTCATGGTGCCGCGCGCCGACATCGAGGCGGTCGAGATCACCACGACTTTGGGCGATCTGCTCGGCCTGTTCGAGCAATCCGGCCATTCGCGCATGCCGGTCTATTCCGAGACGCTCGACGACCCGCGCGGCATGGTTCACATCCGTGACGTGCTGGCGCACATCACCAAGGTCGCCCGCGTCAAGAAGGGCAGGACATCGAGGAAGACGCCGGCAACGACGCTTCTCGACCTCGCCCAGGTCGATCTTGGCCGCACCATCGGCGACCTCAATCTGATCCGCCCGGTACTGTTCGTGCCGCCCTCCATGCTTGCCTCCGACTTGATGGGTCGCATGCAGACAACGCGCACCCAGATGGCGCTGGTCATCGACGAATATGGCGGCACGGATGGCCTGGCCTCGCTGGAAGACATCGTCGAAATGGTGGTCGGCGACATCGAGGACGAGCATGACGAAGATGAGCCGCTGATCACCCAGACCGGCGAGGGCGTCTTCGTCGTCGACGGCAAGGCTGAGATCGACGAGGTCGCCAAGATGATCGGCGAGGACTTTACCGCCGGCGAACATGGCGAATATGTCGACACCATTGGCGGCATGATCTTCAACACGCTGGGCCGCGTGCCCGCGCGTGGCGAAGTGGTCCAGGCGATACCCGGCTTCGAGTTCCACGTGCTCGACGCCGATCCGCGCCGCGTCAAGCGCGTGCGCATCGTCCAGATCCAGAAAGGCGAGCGCCGCCGCCGCGCCACCGCTCGCACCGAGCAGGCCTGATTCGCGCCGCATGACGGTCGAAGACCCGTTCAAGCACACCACGTTCGGTTCCGGGGTTTTCTATAGGGATCCAAGGGCTGCACTGATCTGGCTTGAAGCCGCTTTCGGTTTCGAACCGAGCATGGTGGTCAGCGACGCCGACGGAAAGCTGGTCCATGCCGAAATGCGTTTCGGCGACGGCTACATCATCGTCGATTCCGAATGGGCCGATCACGTCGCCAGTCCGGCTTCGGTCGGCTGCAGGAACACACAATCGGTTTGTGTGCGGCTGAAAGACGGTCTCGACGCGCATTGCGAACGGGCGAGGGCGGCCGGAGCCGAGATAGTCGAGGCGCCTGCCGACCATTTCTACGGCGAGCGGCAATACCGGGCGCGCGATCCCGAAGGCCATGTCTGGACCTTCACCCAGACCTTGCGTGCCGTTTCGCGCGAAGAGGCCGAGCAGCTGAGCGGCTTCAGCATCGACGGCTGGCACCGATAACGCAGTGATTGGCCGGTTCGCAGCGAGTCGCATTTCAATAAATCTGATAAATCTTGGCTCTTGATTCGCACGACTTGGGAAGTCTGCATGCAGCGCCTTGCCGGCCGGATAATTCTGCTTTGGGGCTGGCGGCGCGCGCTGGTGGCGTTTCTCGCCGGCGCGCTGGCAGTGCTCGCCCAGGCGCCTTACGATTTCTTCGCCGTCTGTTTCGTCTCGTTTCCGCTGCTGGTCTGGCTGCTCGACGGCGCCACCGGCGAGGCTTCCGACAGCTGGCTCAGGCGCCTGCGGCCGGCCTTTGCCATCGGCTGGTGGTTCGGCTTCGGCTATTTCCTTGCCGGCCTGTGGTGGATAGGCGAGGCGCTTCTGGTCGAGGCCGACAGCTTCGCCTGGGCCTTGCCCTTCGCGGTCGTCGGCATTCCTTTGGCGCTGGCGTTTTTCTACGGATTCGCCGCGGTCGTCGCCCGGCTGTTATGGACCAACGACATCGGCCGCATCGCCGCTCTTGCCTTTGCTTTTGGCCTGACGGAATGGCTGCGAGGCTTCCTGTTCACCGGCTTTCCCTGGAATGCCGTGGGCTATGCGGCAATGCCCGTGCCGCTGTTGATGCAGAGCGTGTCGGTGACCGGCATGATCGGCATGAACGCGCTGGCCGTCTTTGTCTTTGCCATGCCGGCTCTGCTCGCCGCGCGCCGGCATCTGCGCCTCGGACTGGTATTGCTTGCCGTTCTCGTCGCCGCCCATGTCGGCTTCGGCTATTTCAGGCTGGCGGCCCCCGACAAGTCGGCAACGCACAATCTCGATGTCCGCATTGTGCAGCCGGATGTCGATCTCAGCGAGAAGTGGGACGCTTCGGTGCGCGACCGCATCTTCGCCACCATGATGGGTCTGTCGGCCGCAGCGCCGGATCCAGGTCATAACAAACCGCAGCTGATCCTGTGGCCGGAGACCTCCGTGCCGTTTCTGTTCACCGAGCGCCCCGATGCGCTGACCGCGCTCGGCGACATGCTGCAGCCCGGGCAGATGCTGATTGCCGGCGTCGTGCGCGAGGAGGGCGGATCGGGGGCCGATGCCGGCAGCCGCTATTACAATTCCGTGGTGGCGATCGACGACAAGGGCGAGATTGCCGACGCCGTCGACAAAGTCCATCTGGTACCCTTCGGCGAGTATCTGCCGTTTTCCGGTTTGCTCAGCCGCTTCGGCATCGAACAGCTTGTCGCCGGGCCGATGAACTTCGCCGCCGGCAATGAGCGCCACCCAATCGTCTTGCCCGGCGGCATAAGCGCCTTGCCGTTTATTTGCTACGAGGTGATCTTTCCCGATCTGGTGGCGGTTGACGCAACGTCATCCCAGCTTATTGTGAATGTCACCAACGACGCCTGGTTCGGCGACACGCCCGGACCGTACCAGCATTTCAGGCAGGCGCAGATTCGTGCGGTGGAAAATGGATTGCCCCTGTTGCGCGCAGCCAACAACGGCATTTCGGCCGTTGTCGATACGCGTGGACGCATCGTCGACGCCCTGGCGGTCGATGCGCGCGGCGCCATCGACGTGCGGGTGCCCATCTCCGGGCAGGCCTTCATCTCCGTCGGTCAACGGCGCATTAACGGAATGCTGATCATGTTCCTGTTTGCCGTGATCGCCGTCGGCTTGAACGTAAGGCAACGGCTACGGGTGAATTGACAGTCGACACATTAGAAACTCATACTGTTCCCGCCTAATTTTCTCGAAGTCGGTTGGTGTTTCTGTTGGGGCAGTTGGCTCCGGCTTCGTTTGGGCGAGAAAAATAGAAAAAGCCGGAAAAATTCGGCGAGGAAAAAATGACAGAAGAAAACAAGAAAAAACCGAATCCGATCGACATCCATGTCGGAAGTCGCGTCCGGCTTCGGCGCAATATGCTTGGAATGAGCCAGGAAAAGCTGGGTGAAAATCTCGGTATTACGTTTCAGCAGATCCAAAAATATGAAAAGGGAACGAATCGCGTCGGCGCCAGCCGTCTGCAGGCAATAGCCTCGATACTCAGCGTGCCTGTCGCCTTCTTTTTCGAGGATGCGCCAGGGCAGGAGCCGGTGGGTAACAGAGGATTTGCCGAGGACGCTTCGATGGCTTTCGCCGTCGAATTCTGCGGCAGTCCGGAAGGACTTCAGCTCAACCGCGCCTTCGTAAAGATAGCGGATGTGAAGGTGCGCCGCCGGATCATTGATCTGGTGAAATCCCTTTCTGCCGAAGATGCCGAGTGATCCGGTGCGTCGATTGACCCATTGGCCGGAGTAGCTCAAGGGCTCGACTGCCGGCGGCGCCAAGCCGCCGGTGGTACAAGATATATTGCTGCGACATTCATGCCAGAACCGCGGCACCGCTTGACGAGCGGCGCCCGGCACCGTTAACACGTGGCGCGCCAAAATCGGCAGCCCTGCCGATCGTTTTTTCAAGAGGGGACACCCGTGACGCGGCAGAACTACTTCTTCACCTCGGAATCCGTTGCCGAGGGTCATCCCGACAAGGTTTGCGACCGCATCTCCGACGAGATCGTCGATCTGGTCTATCGCGAGGCCAAGAAGACCGGCATGGACCCGTGGAAAGTCCGCGTCGCCTGCGAGACTCTGGCCACCACCAACCGTGTTGTCATCGCCGGCGAGGTCCGGGTTCCCGAGACGCTGCTGAAGAAGGACAAGCAAGGCAACATCCTGATGGATTCCGCCGGCCACCCGGTCGTCAATCCGGCCAAGTTCAAGTCGGTCGCCCGCAAGGCGATCCGCGAAATCGGCTACGAGCAGGCCGGCTTCCACTGGAAAACGGCAAAGATCGAGGTTCTGCTGCACGGCCAGTCGCCTGACATCGGCCAGGGCGTCGACAACGCCGCCGACCGCCAGGGCGAGGAAGGTGCCGGCGACCAGGGCATCATGTTCGGCTATGCCTGCCGCGAAACGCCGGACCTGATGCCGGCGCCGATCTATTACAGCCACAAGATCCTCGAATTGCTCGCGGCCGCCCGCCACGAAAACAACGGCGAGGCCGGCAAGCTCGGTCCCGACGCCAAGAGCCAGGTCACCGTGCGCTACATCGACGGCAAGGCGGCGGAAGCGACGCAGATCGTGCTGTCGACACAGCATCTCGATGCGAGCTGGGATTCCAAGAAGGTCCGCAAGGTCGTCGAACCTTATATCCGCGAGGCGCTCGGCGACCTCAAGATCGCCGACGATTGCATGTGGTACATCAATCCGACCGGCAAGTTCGTCATCGGCGGCCCGGATGGCGACGCTGGCCTGACGGGCCGCAAGATCATCGTCGACACTTATGGCGGCGCGGCCCCGCATGGCGGCGGCGCTTTCTCCGGCAAGGACACCACCAAGGTCGACCGTTCCGCTGCCTATGCGGCGCGTTACCTCGCCAAGAATGTCGTGGCAGCCAAGCTCGCCGATCGCTGCACCATCCAGCTTTCTTACGCCATTGGCGTTGCCCAGCCGCTGTCGGTCTATGTCGACCTGCACGGCACCGGCAAGGTCGACGAGGCTAAGCTGGAGGAGGCGCTGCGCACGGTGATGGATCTGTCGCCGTCCGGCATCCGCAGGCATCTCGACCTCAACAAGCCGATTTACGCCAAGACGTCGTCCTACGGCCATTTCGGCCGCAAGGCCGGCCGCGACGGGTCCTTCTCCTGGGAGAAGACCGATCTGGCCAAGGCGCTCAAGGACGCGGTCGCCGCCTGAGGGCGGCGCGCGACCCAGCCATGGATCCAAAGGAAAGGCGGAGCCGGGCGACCGAAGGGTTCTTCGGCCGGCGGCATGGCAAGACCATTCGCCCGCAGCAGGCGGCCGCGCTGGAAAGCGGTCTTGGCGCCTATGGCCTCGACCTCTCCGCCCATGCACCGGCAGACTTGCGCATGCTGTTTGCCGCGGATGTTTCGACGGTTCGGCTGGAAATCGGCTTCGGCGGCGGCGAGCATCTGCTGCATCGGGCCACGGAGGCCCCAGCGGCCGGCTTCATCGGTGTCGAGCCGTTCGTCAACGGCATGGCCAAGCTGATGATGGCGGTGCGGGAAAAGCCGCTCGCCAATCTTCGCGTTCACAATGACGACGCCACGCGGCTGCTCGATTGGTTGCCTCAGGCTTCGCTCGGCGGTATCGACCTGCTCTACCCCGATCCCTGGCCGAAGAAAAAGCACTGGAAGCGGCGCTTTGTCAGCCCGCTCAATCTCGATCGGTTCGCGCGTGTTCTGAGGCCCGGCGGAAAATTCCGCTTCGCGTCCGACATCGACACCTATGTTAATTGGACCTTGTTGCACTGCCGGGCGCATGGCGCGCTCCTGTGGCAGGCTGAGGACGCGGCCGACTGGCATCGGCCCTATGAAGGCTGGCCTGGCACACGCTACGAGGCAAAAGCCATTCGCGAGGGCCGGCGGCCGGCCTATCTCACCTTCGTCAGGAAATAGTCCGATGTGGGACCAACGGTCCCGGCATCGTGGTCCGCTTCAGATCTAGAAACGGCCGATCTTGTCGAAAGCGGTCGGGTCCATGCCGAGCCGGCGCAAATCGTTCGCGCGCGGCTTGCGGCCGGCCTCGACGGCCCGCGAGGCAGCAACGGCGCTGCCGAACAGGGCGAAGGCGTCGCCTATGGTGGAAAACACAGTACGGTTGTTCATTGTCTTGACCTTTCGCGCGCCACCGCGCGCCATCTCTGCTTGTGCAGTGCAACACAGATAGGGACGCGGCGTCTGAAATCACAGGGCCGTTACCGCATAGGCGGCATGCGCCCCGCGCAATGCAACCGTCGCTATAGCAATTGACGAACCGAATTGGTTCCACCACATTCAATGTGAACCAGAATGGTTTCAAATGAATCAGAATGGAGACGCCGATGGCTGCTTTTACGGTGCGACTCTCTGATGAGACGGCAGCCAAGCTTGACCAACTGGCGGGTAAAGTTGACCGCACCCGCTCCTACGTAGCGGCTCAGGCGATCGAAGACTACGTTGCCAGGGAAGAATGGCAACTTTCAGAGATCGAGGCTGGGTTGGGCGAGGCCGACCGCGGTGAATTTGCGAGCGAAAAAGAGCTGGCCGACGTCGTGGCGAAATACGTCAAGCCGCCTAGCCGATGAGCCGGGTCCGCTGGACGATCCGCGCGCTGCGGCGACTCGACCAGATCGGTGCCTTTATTGAAAAGGACAACCCCTACGCCGCCGCACGGGTCGTTGCCCGCATCGTTTCTGCGGCGGACAATCTTGCCGAGCAGCCGGCGATGGGACGCGTCGGGCGAATAAGAGGCACGCGGGAGCTTGTATTGACCGATATCCCGTACCTCATTCCGTATCGGGTGGTCGGCCGCGAGATCGAGATCATCACGGTCATGCATGCCTCCCAGAAATGGCCGCGGCAGCTATAAGCAGCGGCCGTCACCGTCAGCACTGGTATCGAGGCTTGAAACACCGGCCGGGATCGTTTATATCAGCCTTAAATTCTTGGTCGGTATGACGAAGAGTGGGTCCACCCGGTCCCGCTCTTTTTTATTACCTGCCGGTCAGCCATCAAAGAGCGACAGGAACCGCATGACTGCTACGGCAAGCGAAGCCGACGACCGCATCATCCGCGAAAGCGGCATCGATGCGCGCATCGCGCTGATCGTTCAGCCGGTGTTGCGCGGCATTGGCTTTCGCCTCGTGCGGGTGCATCTGTCGGGCCAGAACGGGCTGACGCTGCAGATCATGGCCGAACGCGAGGACGGCACCATGACCGTCGAGGATTGCGAAGAGGTCAGCCGCGCGGTGTCGCCGGCGCTCGACGTCGACGATCCGATCGAAAAGGCCTATCATCTCGAAGTGTCGTCGCCCGGCATCGACCGGCCGCTGGTGCGCAAGTCGGATTTCGTCACCTGGACCGGCCATCTGGTGAAGATGGAAACCTCGGTGCTGGTCGCCGACCGCAAGCGTTTCAAAGGCAAGATCGCGGAAGCCGCTGAAGACGATGTGCTGATCGAGCGCGACAAGGCCGCTTATGGCGAAGAGCCGACGGTGCGCGTGCCCTATGACGCGATCGCCGATGTGCGGCTGATCCTCACCGACGACCTCATCCGCGACGCCCTGTCGAAGGATAACAGGGAACGCAAGGAAGCCAAGAAACGCCGGGGCGAGCCGGAAGACGATGTTTCCGAAGACGCCACGGAAGAACACGAACAGGAATAACGATTGAGCTGCCGGGCCAAAGCTCCGGCACCCAGTTCGGGAGATAAAGACATGGTTGTAAGCGCCAACAGACTTGAACTGCTGCAGATCGCCGATGCGGTCGCGCGTGAAAAGTCGATCGACAAGTCGATCGTCATCGCCGCAATGGCCGATGCGATCCAGAAGGCTGCGCGCTCGCGCTACGGCCAGGAAACCAACATCCGCGCCGACATCAACGCCACCACCGGCGAGATGAAGCTGCAGCGGCTGATGGAAGTGGTCGAGAAGGTCGACGACTACGCCACCCAGATCGCCATCTCCTCGGCGCGCGAGCGCAATCCGGACGCCCAGCTCGGCGACTTCATCGCCGAACAGCTGCCGCCGATGGATTTCGGCCGCATCGCCGCCCAGTCGGCCAAGCAGGTCATCGTGCAGAAGGTGCGCGAGGCCGAACGTGACCGCCAGTATGACGAATACAAGGACCGCATCGGCGAGATCGTCAACGGCACCGTCAAGCGCGTCGAATATGGCAACGTCATCGTCGATCTCGGCCGTGGCGAGGCGATTATCCGCCGCGACGAGCTGATCCCGCGCGAAAACTACAAGTATGGCGACCGCGTCCGCGCCTATGTCTACGACGTGCGCCGCGAACAGCGCGGCCCGCAGATCTTCCTGTCGCGTACCCATCCGCAGTTCATGGCCAAGCTCTTCACCATGGAAGTGCCGGAAATCTACGACGGCATCATCGAGATCAAGTCGGTCGCCCGCGATCCGGGCTCGCGCGCCAAGATCGCCGTCATTTCGCGCGATAGCTCGATCGATCCGGTCGGCGCCTGCGTCGGTATGCGCGGTAGCCGCGTTCAGGCCGTCGTCGGCGAATTGCAGGGCGAGAAGATCGACATCATTCCGTGGTCGCCTTCGGCCGCGTCCTTCATCGTCAACGCGCTGCAGCCGGCGGAAGTCGCCAAGGTCGTGCTCGACGAAGATGCCGAGCGCATCGAGGTGGTGGTGCCGGACGACCAGCTGTCGCTGGCCATTGGCCGCCGCGGCCAGAACGTGCGTCTTGCTTCCCAGCTCACCGGCTGGGATATCGACATCCTGACCGAGGCCGAGGAATCCGAACGCCGCCAGAAGGAATTCGTAGAACGTTCGTCACTGTTCATGGAAGCGCTCGATGTCGACGAGATGGTCGGCCAGGTGCTGGCCTCCGAAGGCTTCACCAGCGTCGAGGAAGTTGCCTATGTCGATTCGGGCGAGATCGCCTCGATCGACGGCTTCGACGAAGACACCGCTTCGGAGATCCAGACCCGCGCCCGCGAATATCTGGAGAAAATCGAAGCCGAGCATGACGAGAAGCGCAAGGCGCTGGGCGTCACCGACGAGCTGCGCGAAATCCCCGGCGTCACCACCGCCATGATGGTGACGCTCGGCGAGGATGGCGTGAAGACGATCGAGGATTTCGCCGGCTATGCCGCCGACGACCTCACCGGCTGGAAGGAACGCAAGGACGGCGAGACCAAGGTCTATCCGGGCGTTCTCGCCAATCACGGCGTGTCGCGCGCCGATGCCGAGCAGATGGTTCTGGCAGCCCGCCTCAAGGCCGGCTGGATCACCGAAGACGAGCTTGCAGCCGAACAGGTCCCGGCTGACGAAGCTGTTGGTGCGTGAGGTGAAACCGCATCGCACACAACCCGCCCCAGGACGAGATGAACGATCGCACCTGCATCGTTACCCGCAGGCAAGCCGAGCCGGATGAGCTGATCCGTTTCGTCGTCGGCCCGGATTCGGCCGTCGTTCCGGACATCAAGAGAAACCTGCCCGGCCGTGGTTGTTGGGTGAGCGCCGACCGCCTACATGTCGACAAGGCGGCGGCGAAGAACCTGTTTGCCCGCGCCTTCAAGGCGCAAGTGACCGTGCCGCCCGATCTCGGTGGCATGGTCGACGGACTGCTTGCACGATCCGCTCTGGGCATGCTCGGCCTTGCTCGCAAGGCCGGCGCGATCGCTCTCGGCGCCACCAAGGTCGAGAGCGCGGTGCGCAGTGGACTGGCGCTTTTCGTGCTCCACGCGACCGAAGCATCCGACGACGGCGTGCGCAAGATCAGCCAGGCGCGGCGGGCAACTGTCCACCTCGGCGGGCCTGCAGTCCTTGCCTACAAACTTTTCTCCGAGGCCGAGTTGAGCTTGGCATTGGGGGGCACAAATGTGATACATGCTGCCGTTCTCGCGGGAGACGCGGGCAAGGCGGTTGAGAAGCGCATGGTTGCGCTCGACCGATATCGGGGCGGAACCCCCGACGATCTGGCAATGCTTGCGGCCGTTGCTGACGAAGATGATGCTGCAGAGGATATGGAATGAGCGATACGAAATCGGGCGACGACAAGACGTTGAGTGTTACACCGAAGAAGACCTTGACGCTGAAGCGCCCCGGTACCGAGCAGAGCGTCGTGCGCCAGAATTTCTCGCATGGTCGCACCAAGCAGGTCCAGGTCGAGATCAAGAAGCGCAAATTCTCCATGCCCGGCGACAAGCCGGAGCCGGTGGCTGCACCCGTTTTGACGCCCAAGCCCACGGTTGCGGCAGCCCCCGTGGTGCAGGAAGCGCCCAAGGCGCCGCCCCCGCCGCCGCCGGTCGAACGCAGCGGCATGGTGCTGAACGAATTGTCGCGTGGCGAAATGGAAGCCCGGCGCAGGGCGCTCGAAGGCTCCAAGGTTCGCGAAGTCGAGGATCGCCAGCGCGCCGCCGAAGACGCCAAGCGCCGTGCTGAGGACGAGGAACGCCGCAAGCGCGAGCGCGAGGAATCCGCGCGCCGTCAGGCCGAGGAAGAAGCTCGTCTGCAGACTGAGGCCGAGTCCCGCCGCCGTGCCGAGGAAGAGGCGCGCCGTCGCGCGCCCCTGGCCGCCGAACTGGCGACGGTCGATGACGAGGAAGAGGTCAAGCCGAAACGCACCGGCGTCGGGGCACCGGTTCGCCGTCCGGTCACGCCCGAAGTGGCGCGTCCGGCCAAGCCGACCAAGGCCGAGGAAGACCGTCGTCGCGGCAAGCTGACCCTCAACACGGCGCTTTCCGACGAGGACGCGCGCGCCCGCTCGCTGTCGTCGATGCGTCGCCGCCAGGAAAAATTCAAGCGCGCGATGCACAATGAGCCGCGCGAGAAGGTTATGCGCGAAGTGATCCTGCCCGAAACCATCACCATCCAGGAACTGGCGCAGCGCATGTCCGAGCGCGCCGTCGATGTGGTCAAGTACTTCATGAAGCAGGGCCAGATCCTGAAGCCGGGCGACATTATCGACGCCGACACGGCTGAACTGGTCGCCACCGAATTCGGCCACACGGTCCGCCGCGTCGCTGAGTCCGACATCGAGGAAGGCCTGTTCAACATCGCCGACAATGCCGAAGACCTGGTGTCGCGGCCGCCGGTCGTGACCATCATGGGTCACGTCGACCACGGCAAGACCTCGCTGCTCGACGCCATCCGCAATGCCAATGTCGTCTCCGGCGAAGCCGGCGGCATCACCCAGCATATCGGCGCCTACCAGGTCGAGAAGAACGGTCAGAAGATCACCTTCATCGACACGCCCGGCCACGCCGCCTTCACGGCGATGCGCGCCCGCGGCGCCCAGGCCACCGACATCGCCATCCTGGTGGTGGCGGCCGACGACAGCGTCATGCCGCAGACGATCGAATCGATCAGCCATGCCAAGGCGGCAGGCGTTCCGATCATCGTGGCGATCAACAAGATCGACAAGCACGGCGCCGATCCGCAGAAGGTACGTTCGGAACTGCTGCGCCATGAGGTGTTCGTCGAATCGATGGGCGGTGAAGTGCTGGACGTCGAAGTCTCGGCGACCAAGGGCACCAATCTCGACAAGCTGCTTGAGGCGATCCTTCTGCAGGCCGAAATTCTCGACCTCAAGGCCAATCCGGACCGCACCGCCGAGGGCGTCGTCATCGAAGCCCAGCTCGACAAGGGCCGCGGCCCCGTCGCCACCGTGCTGGTGCAGACCGGCACCTTGATGCCGGGCGACATTCTCGTCGCCGGCAACGAATGGGGCCGGGTGCGCGCGCTGGTCAACGACCGTGGCGAACAGGTCAAGGAAGCGCCGCCGGCTATGCCGGTCGAGGTGCTTGGCCTGCAAGGCACGCCGCAGGCCGGTGACCGCTTCGCCGTCGTCAACAACGAGGCCCGCGCCCGCGAGATCACCGAGTATCGTCAGCGTCTGGCCCGTGAGAAGGCGGTGGCCAAGCATGCCGGCCAGCGCGGCTCGCTCGAACAGATGATGTCGCAGTTGCAGACGAGCGGGCTGAAGGAATTCCCGCTGGTCATCAAGGGCGACGTCCAGGGTTCGATCGAGGCGATCAGCGCTGCTCTGGACAAGCTCGGCACCGACGAGGTGCGTGCGCGCATCGTTCATGCCGGTGCCGGCGCCATTACCGAGAGCGACGTGTCACTGGCGGAGACTTCGGGCGCCGCCATCATCGGCTTCAATGTCCGCGCCAATGCGCAGGCACGTGCTGCCGCTGTCGCTGCCGGTATCGAGATCCGCTACTACTCGATCATCTACAACCTCGTCGATGACGTGAAGGCGGCGCTTTCGGGCCTGCTTTCGCCGGAACGTCGCGAGACCTTCATCGGCAATGCCGAGATCCTCGAGATCTTCGACATCACCAAGGTCGGCAAGATTGCCGGCTGCCGTGTCACCGAAGGCAAGGTCGAGCGCGGTGCGGGCGTACGCCTGATCCGTGACAACGTCGTCATCCACGAAGGCACGCTGAAGACGCTCAAGCGCTTCAAGGACGAAGTTGCGGAAGTCCCGGGCGGCCAGGAGTGCGGCATGGCCTTCCAGAACTACGAGGACATGCGCGTCGGCGACATCATCGAGTGCTTCCGCGTCGAGATGGTGACCCGGACGCTCTGAGTTCGTATACTGTCGATACGACCGGGCGGTGGTCGAAAGACCGCCGCCCTAACTTTAATGCCTGTTGCCCAAAAGTGCGTAGCGGTTTTGGGCGACATGCATAGAACAAGTATGAGACGTGCGGCACGGTCCTATCCCCCGCCTCACGCTTTCAGGATTGAGAAAAATGCCCCGTCCAACCGTCTCCAGCCCATCCCAGCGCATGTTGCGCGTCGCCGAACAGGTGCGCCATGCACTCTCCGAAACCTTGCAGCGCGGCGAGATCATCGATCCGCTGATCGAGAATACCGTGGTGTCGGTCTCGGAAGTGCGCATGTCGCCCGACTTGAGGGTTGCCACTGCTTTTGTCTCGCCGCTCGGCGCCAAGGATACCGGTGCGGTGATCGACGCGCTCAACAAGCACGCGAAATTCGTCCGTGGCCGCGTCTCCGGCGCGCTCCGGCAAATGAAATTCATGCCTGAGTTCCGCTTCAAGCTCGACACGTCGTTCGACAATTTCGCCAGGATCAACGATCTCTTGAAGTCGCCCGAAGTCGCGCGAGACTTGGGTGCCGATGGCGAAGACAACGACAAGGACGAGAAATAGTGGGGCGCCGCGGCAAGAAGAAGGGCCGGCCGATTTCGGGCTGGGTGGTGCTGGACAAGCCGGTCGGCATGGGCTCCACCGAAGCCGTCTCCAAGATCAAATGGCTGTTCCAGGCCGAAAAGGCCGGCCATGCCGGCACGCTCGACCCGCTGGCCTCCGGCATGCTGCCGATCGCGCTCGGCGAGGCCACCAAGACCGTGCCTTACGTCCAGGACGGCGCCAAGATCTATCGTTTCACCGTCGCCTGGGGCGAGGAGCGCTCGACTGACGACCTCGAGGGTCCGGTAACGCAAAACTCCGACCGGCGTCCGGCCGAGGCCGACGTCAGGGCGCTGCTGCCGAAATACACCGGCGTCATCATGCAGACGCCGCCGCAATTCTCGGCCATCAAGATAGCGGGCGAACGCGCCTACGACCTCGCCCGCGAGGGCGAGACGGTCGACATACCCGCGCGGGAGATTGAAATCGGCCGCCTCGATATTGTGGAGCACGCTGCCGACCGCACCCTTTTCGAGGTCGAATGTGGCAAGGGCACCTATGTGCGCTCGCTGGCCCGCGACATGGGCCGCGACCTTGGCTGTTTCGGTCATATCGCCGAACTACGCCGGGTTGAGGTAGAGCCGTTCACCCAGGAGGATTTCGTCACCGTCGCTGAACTGGAGGCCGCCCGTTTCGGCGAACAGCGCGAAGCTGATGGCGACGCCGATGTTGTCGATGCGCCGATCGACTTCGGCGCCATCGATGCGCTGCTTGTCGATACGGCGGCCGCGCTCGACTGCCTGCCGCAGATCGCCATCAGCGACGAAGCGGCGACCAAGATCCGGCTTGGCAATCCCGTCATCATCCGCGGTCGCGACGCGCCCGTGGAAGCCGAGGAAGCCTGCGCCACCGCGCGCGGCAAGCTGGTCGCCATAGGCGCCATCGAGCAAGGCATGTTCAAGCCGAAGCGGGTCTTTGCCGGCTGACCACTCTCGTCTAGTTTCACTTCGAGATTACATCCGAGGGGCAGATGGCTAAGGCTGAGGCTGTGAAGAAGCGGGCGCCGGTGAAAACGCGGCGACCGCCGGTCGGCGCCTCGCCGGGCACGCTGATCGCCGATCCGGCGGCGCGCCGCTCCGAGCTCCGGCTGACGCTGATCTCACCGGAAAAATTCAAGACCATCGACAAGGCCAGCATCGATGATCTCAACACCCATTGCGACAACTGGCCGGTCGTCTGGCTGGATTGCACCGGGCTGGCCAACATCCAGCTGATCGAGGAGATCGGCCGGATTTTCAACCTGCATCCGCTGGCTCTGGAAGACGTCGTCAACACCGGCCAGCGGCCGAAGGTCGATTTCTTCGAGGATCACGCCTTCGTCGTCATGCGCATGATCGACGATGTCAAAGTGCATCGCTACGAGCAGATCGCGGTGTTCTTCGGCAGGAATTTCGTCGTCACCTTCCAGGAGCGCGAAGGCGATCCGTTCGATCCCGTGCGCAAGCGCATTGCCGCCTCGCTGCCCAACCGCTTGCGGATGCGCGGCGCCGACTATCTGGCCTATGCGCTCATCGACTCCATCGTCGACAGCTATTTCCCGCCGATTGAGGCCGCGAGCGAGGAGGTCGACGGCATCGAGGACGAGATGCTCAACACCCCGCACAAGCATCAGATGCGGCAACTGCACGAATTGCGGCGCGACGCCAATGTGCTCAAGGGCGTGCTGTGGCCGATGCGCGACGCACTGGCGACGCTGATCCGCAACGACGTGCCCTATGTGAAGCCCGAGACGAAGATCTTTTTCAACGACACGCTCGACCACGCACTGCGGCTGATCGAACTGGTCGAGAACCAGCGCGACATGCTGACCGGCCTTATCGAAATGCATCTGTCGCTGAGCCAGGCGCGCACCAACGATGTCATCTCTTATCTGACCATCGTCTCGGTGATCTTCATGCCGTTAACCTTCCTGGTTGGTATCTGGGGGATGAATTTCGACCCTGAAAGCTCGCCATGGAATATGCCGGAACTGAAAGCCTATTATGGCTACCCGGCTTCGCTGCTGTTCATGCTGGCCGTTGCTGTCGGCCTGATCGTCTTCTTCAAACGCAAGAAGTGGCTCTAATGCATGTCGCCCAGAAGTGTCAGCGGTTCTGGGTCAACGACATGCAGAACAAAGATCTCAAGCGCGTACCCCACGCGCTTGAGGCCTCCGGCATCAGGGAAATCTTGGATTCCCCATGAAAAGCCTGCGACAAGCCGGCTTTATGAATTGGGCTGGTGTTTTCCGGGGAATTGCCCTATATGCGCCGCAGCATCGCGCCATGTCGCGTTGCTTGCACCGGCCCCTGCTGGACGACATCCCGGCTGAGGGCGACCCGTTTCCTCAAACAGATAAGGAAAAACACGATGTCGATTACTGCCGAGCGCAAAAAGGAATTGATGGGTGAATTCGCAACCGCCAAGGGCGATACCGGGTCTCCGGAAGTCCAGGTGGCCATCCTTTCCGAGCGCATCAAGAACCTGACCGACCACTTCAAGGACCACAAGAAGGATAACCATTCCCGCCGTGGTCTGCTCGCTCTCGTCTCCCAGCGCCGCAGCCTGCTTGATTATCTCAAGCGCAAGGACGACGCGCGCTATCAGACGCTGATCGAGAAGCTCGGTCTGCGCCGTTGACGAATTGACCGGCGGGCTTTCGAAGGAGAGCCCGCCGGTCGCGCATTCTGCCAGTCGCTTCGATTGGCCAGACCCGGTTTCGAGCGTGCAGAGGGCCACTCGAAACCGCCCATGGACGGTCATGGGGCAGGATTGCAGGACGCTCGTGCGCTTATCCAGCGCCGAAATTTACCCGAGCTTCCCGTTGTCTTGCCCGTGGCTGCCCGAGAAAGGAAGCCAGGGAAGGGCATCCGCGCACCGTGAAACGGCGCGGCCCTTTCCGCTTATTAAGGACAAGACATGTTCAATCACCACAAAGTGGAAATCGAATGGGGCGGTCGTCCGCTCATCCTGGAAACCGGCAAGATCGCGCGTCAGGCTGACGGCGCGGTGCTCGCGACCTACGGCGAAACCAAGGTTCTCGCCACCGTCGTTTCGATGAAGGAGCCGAAGCCGGGTCTCGATTTCTTCCCGCTGACCGTCAACTACCAGGAAAAGACCTACGCCGCCGGCAAGATCCCGGGCGGCTACTTCAAGCGCGAAGGCCGTCCGAGCGAAAAGGAAACGCTGGTTTCCCGTCTCATCGACCGCCCGATCCGCCCGCTCTTCGCCGACGGCTACAAGAACGACACCCAGATCGTCGTCACCGTCGTCCAGCATGACCTCGAAAACGATCCGGACATCCTGTCGATCGTTGCCACCTCGGCCGCTCTGACGCTCTCGGGCGTCCCCTTCATGGGCCCGGTCGGCGGCGCCCGCGTCGGTTACATCAACGGCGAATATGTGCTCAACCCGCATGTCGACGAGATGCAGGAATCCAAGCTTGACCTCGTTGTCGCCGGCACCGCCGACGCCGTTCTGATGGTCGAGTCCGAAGCCAAAGAACTTGGCGAAGAGCTGATGCTCGGCGCCGTCATGTTCGGCCACAAGGGCTTCCAGCCGGTGATCGACGCCATCATCAAGCTGGCCGAAGTTGCCGCCAAGGAGCCGCGCGATTTCACCGCGCCGGATTATTCCGCGCTTGAAGCCGAGATGCTGAAGATCGTCGGCGACGAACTCAGCAATGCCTACAAGAATGTCGACAAGCAAAAGCGCTACGCCGCCGTCGACGCCGTCAAGGCCAAGGTCAAGGCAGCGTTTGCCCCGGCCGAAGGCGAAGACGCCAAGTACACCTCCGAGCAGATCGGCTCGGTGTTCAAGGAACTTCAGGCCAAGGTCGTGCGCTGGAACATCCTCGACACCGGCTCGCGCATCGACGGCCGTGACCTCAAGACGGTCCGCAAGATCGTCTCCGAAGTCGGCGTTTTGCCGCGCACCCACGGTTCGGCGCTGTTTACCCGCGGCGAGACCCAGGCGCTGGTCGTTGCCACGCTCGGCACCGGCGAGGACGAGCAGTATGTCGATTCGCTGACCGGCATGTACAAGGAGAAGTTCCTCCTTCACTACAACTTCCCTCCCTACTCTGTCGGTGAGACCGGCCGCATGGGTTCGCCGGGCCGCCGCGAAATCGGCCACGGCAAGCTCGCCTGGCGCGCCATCCGTCCGATGCTGCCCTCCGCTGACCAGTTCCCCTATACGCTGCGCGTCGTCTCGGAGATCACCGAGTCCAACGGCTCGTCGTCGATGGCCACCGTCTGCGGCACCTCGCTGGCGCTGATGGATGCCGGCGTGCCGTTGGCCAAGCCAGTCGCCGGTATCGCCATGGGCCTGATCAAGGAAGGCGAGCGCTTCGCGGTTCTGTCCGACATCCTGGGTGACGAAGATCACCTCGGCGACATGGACTTCAAGGTCGCCGGTACCGCCAACGGCATCACCTCGCTGCAGATGGACATCAAGATCGAGGGCATCACCGAGGAGATCATGAAGATCGCGCTGGACCAGGCCAAGGATGGCCGCCAGCATATCCTCGGCGAGATGGCGCATGCTCTGACCGGCGCCCGCCCGGAACTCGGTGAGTTCGCACCGCGCATCGAGGTCATGCACATCCCGACCGACAAGATCCGCGACGTCATCGGCTCCGGCGGCAAGGTCATCCGCGAGATCGTCGAGAAGACTGGCGCCAAGATCAACATCGAGGATGACGGCACGGTCAAGATCGCTTCGTCGAACGCCAAGGAGATCGAGGCGGCCAAGAAGTGGATCCACACCATCGTCGCCGAGCCGGAAGTCGGCGAGATCTACGAAGGCACGGTCGTCAAGACCGCCGACTTCGGCGCTTTCGTCAACTTCTTCGGTCCGCGTGACGGCCTCGTCCACATTTCGCAGCTTGCCAACGACCGGGTCGCCAAGACCTCGGACGTCGTCAAGGAAGGCGACAAGGTCTGGGTCAAGCTGATGGGCTTCGACGAGCGCGGCAAGGTCCGCCTGTCGATGAAGGTCGTCGACCAGGCCACCGGCAAGGAAATCGTCCGCGACAAGAAGGCCGAAGGCGAAGAAAACGCCGCCTGAGCGGTCTGATAGTGAAATTGAAACGGGCGCGGCAGAGGTCGCGCCCGTTTTCGTTTAAGACCCCGTTTGTTTCAGGCATGAGATCGAAGAATGGCCGCTGAGCCGCTGAAGACACTGTTCCATCCCTTCGAGGCCGAGGCGCTGCCTCTGCCGCAAAAGTGCGAACGTGTGCTATTCCTCGGCGCCGAGCCCGGCTTCCGCCTGCCGGGAGGTTTTGAGGCGGCGCTTCACCTCGTGCAGGGCTTCCGGCCGCATTTCCGCGCGCTGGAGCGTGCTGGCCACACGGTGACGCCGCGTCCGGAGGGCGATGCATTCGATGCAGCGCTCGTCCTCGTTGGCCGCCATCGCGGCCAGAACGAGATGCGCATAGCCGAGGCGATCGAACGAGTTGCACCGGGCGGCCTGATCGTTGTCGCCGCCGGCAAGGAGGACGGCATCGACAGCCTGCGCAAGCGCATCGACGAGCTTGTGCCGCTCGAAGGCCATCTGCCGAAACATCACGGCATTGCCTTCTGGCTTCGCCGTCCTGTCGATCTGGTCGCCGCGGAAAAACTCCGGATCGCCAACCCTGTCGCGCTGATCGATGGCCGCTTCCGCACCGCGCCCGGCATGTTTTCCTTCGATCGCATCGACGCCGGTTCAAAACTTCTGGTCGACAACCTGCCCAAAGACCTGCGTGGCAACATCGCCGATTTCTGCGCCGGCTGGGGCTATGTCGCTGCCGAGATTGCGGCAAGTTCACCCGGCATAACCGGGCTCGACCTCTACGAGGCGGATTTCGACGCGCTTGAGGCGGCCAAAAACAATATCGGCAACATAGGCTTCGAGCCGGGCTTCTTCTGGATCGATCTGCTGAGCGAGCCGGTCGAGCGGCGCTATGACGTGATCCTCATGAACCCGCCCTTCCATCGCAGCCGGGCGGCCGAACCGGAAATCGGCGCCGGCATGATCCAGGCGGCGGGCAAGGCGCTGAAGCCGGGCGGGCGGCTGTTCATGGTGGCAAACCGCCAGCTGCCTTACGAACCGGTTCTGAAGGCCGTATTCTCCAGCCATTCCGAACTCGCCCGCGACGGCATGTTCAAGGTCTTTGCCGCGCGTCGATAGGACAACTTCCGGAAAAGCGCGTAGCGCCGCCTCAATGCATGCTGACGATGCGCGCCGGCTCGTGGACGGGAATGGTCGCTCTGATCTCGCCGGGCTTGATCTTGAGCGGCGCCGGCCTGCCGAACAGGTAGCCCTGCACCATCTCGCAGCCGGCCGCTCGCAAAAGCGTCGCCTGATTCTCGGTCTCGACGCCTTCGGCGATAATGCCGACGCCGAGCGCCCGTGACAGGCCGACGATGGTCGAGACCACGGCACCCGAATTGGAATCGGTGTCCATGCGGCTGATGAAGGAGCGGTCGATCTTCAGCTTGCCGAAGGCGAAGTCGATCAGATAGCTCAGATTGGAATAGCCGGTGCCGAAATCGTCGACGGCCACCGAAATGCCCATGTCGGCAAGCTGCTGCAGGATGATGGCGGCGCGGTCGCGGTCCTGCATCATCGCCGTCTCGGTCAGTTCGAGCTCCAGCCGTGACGGCTTGATGCCGGTGCTGGCCATCGTGTCGCGCACGATACCGACGAAATCCTTGGTCATGAACTGGACCGGCGAGATGTTGACGGCAACAAAGCAGTCCTCGGGCAAATGGCGGGCATCGCTGCAGGCCTTGTGCAGCACCCAATTGCCGATCGGGTGGATCATGCCGGTCTCCTCCGCGATCGGAATGAACTCCATCGGCGGGATCATGCCCCGTTCCGGATGTTTCCAGCGGATCAGCGCCTCGTAGCCGACGATGCGGCCGCTCGGAAGATCAAGCTGCGGCTGGTAATGGAGGTCGAAATCGCCGCGGTCGAAGGCGATGTGCAGCTCGGATTCGACCCAGTGGCGGTAATCGGCTACCTGGCCCATGTCGGAATGGAAGACCGCCCAGTTGCCCACCCCGCCGGCGCGCGCATTCTGCAGCGCCAGGTTGGAGCGGCGCAGGACGAGGACGGGATCGACGCCGTCCTTCGGCATCGCCACGATGCCCACCGACAGGCCGACCGATTGCAGGTGGGAATCAAGCTGGTAGGGCTTCAGCATCTCCTCGATCAGGGTTTCGACGGTTGCTTCCATCGATCCCTGCATCTCGCGTTCCGAGACGAGAATTGCGAACTCGCCGGCACCGATACGCCCCATCACCGTGCCCTCGGGCATGCAGGCCCTCAGCCGCTTGGTGAACGCGCGGATCAGTTCGTCGCCATGGCTGTAGCCGATCGCATCGTTGATCTGCTTGAAGCGGTCGATGTCGATGTCGATGAGGAACACCGGCTCGCCGGTCTTGATCGTCGCCGACGCCGCATCGGCAACCTTGCCGACCATGGCCGGCCGCGCCAAAAGCCCGGTCAGCTTGTCGAACTGGGTTTCGTTGAAGACGTAGTCCACCGATTCATCGACGCCGGCAAAGAACGAGAGTGCAGCACCAGCGGCTGCCAGCGCGCACAAAGCCGACGCGATGCCGACCATGGTTCCTGCCTGCATGCCGGCAAAGCCGTCACCGAAACCGAACTTGAGACCCCAGAGCCCGAGAACGAAACTGCAAAGGCCCGAGGCGGCGACGGTGAGCAGCCGGAACACAGGTGTTCGCTTCGGGTTGCTGACAGCAGGCATTGCTCAGTCCCTGTTGCACGATCCCAAAAATCAACTCGACTTTCCGGAAGATCACACGCGAATTCATAAATCCTAAAGCACGCGCAGTGCCCTAGCCATAGGACTTATAGCGGGTATCTCCTTAAAATGAGTTTCCGCCAATGCATCGAATTTTACTGGAAGAACTGGAGCATGATCGCGAAAAGTGATCTCAGCTTTTCTCGGATAAACGGGAACCGTTAGTCCAGAGATCATGCTTAACCAAAAGAGATATAGCCATCCTGATTTAATGGGGATGGAACAGGCTCTAATCGCGCCCGCTGTCGGTCTGCTTCAACTCATCCAGCGTTGGCATGGACACGATGTGATAGCCGGAATCGACATAATGGATCTCACCGGTGACGCCTGACGAGAGGTCGGACAAAAGATAGAGCGCCGAGCCGCCGACCTCGTCGATGGTCACCGTGCGGCGCAGCGGCGAGTTGCGCTGCTGGTAGGAATACATGTGCCGCGCGTCCGAAATACCTGCGCCGGCCAGCGTACGCACCGGCCCCGCCGATATGCCGTTCACCCTGATGCCGCGCGGGCCGTAATCATTGGCGAGATAACGCACACTGGCCTCGAGCCCGGCCTTGGCGACGCCCATGACGTTGTAGTTCGGCATCACGCGGACGGAGCCGGCATAGGTCAGCGTGATCATCGCGCCGCCATCGCTCATCAGCCGGGCGGCGTGCCTGGCGATCTCGGTGAACGAATAGCAGGAGATGACCATGGTGCGGACGAAATTGTCGCGGCTGGTGTCGGCGTATAGCCCCTTGAGTTCGTTCTTGTCGGAAAAGCCGATGGCGTGGACGACAAAGTCGAGCCCGCCCCATTCCTTGCCGAGCGTCTCGAAGGTGGCCGCGACTGATGCGCTATCCTCGACGTCGCAGGGCACGACCAGCGACGCCCCGAGCTTCTCGGCGAGCGGCTTGACGCGGCGTCCGAAGGCATCGCCCTGATACGTGAAGGCGAGCTCCGCCCCGTGTTCGGACAATTTCCTGGCGATGCCCCAGGCGATCGAATGATCGTTGGCGACGCCCATGACAAGCCCGCGCTTGCCCTTCATCAGTCCGTCCATGGCCGGCAATCCTTATATAAAAGCGCTGGCCTTATGCGGAATAGCGCTGGAAAACGAGCGTTGCGTTGGTGCCACCGAAACCGAACGAATTGGACAAAACCGTGTCGATCCTGGCGTCGTCGATACGCTTGCGCACAATCGGCATGCCCTCGAATTCCGGATCGAGGTTTTCGATATGGGCGCTTTCGCCGATGAAGCCGCCTTGCATCATCAGGATCGAGTAGATTGATTCCTGCACACCAGCGGCGCCCAGCGAATGGCCGGTCAGCGACTTGGTCGAGGTGATGAACGGCATCTTGTCGCCGAACACCTCGCGGATGGCGGCCATTTCCCGGGAATCGCCGACCGGCGTCGAGGTGCCGTGGGTGTTGATGTAGTCGACCGGCGTAGACACCGTCGCCAGCGCCTGGCGCATGCAGCGCACCGCGCCTTCGCCGGACGGCGCCACCATGTCATAGCCATCCGACGTCGCGCCGTAGCCGACGATCTCGGCATAGATCTTGGCGCCTCGCGCCTTGGCGTGTTCGAGTTCCTCCAGGATGAGGACGCCCGCGCCGCCGGCGATGACGAAACCGTCGCGATTGGCGTCGTACGCGCGGGACGCCGTTGGCGCCTTGTCGTTATACTTCGACGACATCGCGCCCATGGCGTCGAACAGGTCCGACATCGTCCAGTCGAGGTCTTCATGGCCGCCGGCAAACATCACATCCTGCTTGCCCCATTGGATCAGCTCGTAGGCATTGCCGATGCAATGCGCGGAGGTCGAGCACGCCGACGAGATCGAATAATTGACACCGTGGATCTTGAACCAGGTGGCGAGCGTCGCCGATGCGGTTGACGACATCGCCTTCGGCACCGCGAAAGGACCGATGCGCTTGGGGCTGTTGTTCTTGAGCGTGATCTCGGCCGCCTCAACGATGGTACGGGTGGACGGACCGCCCGATCCCATGACGATGCCGGTGCGCTCATTGGTGATGTCGCTTTCGCCAAGGCCGGCGTCGGCGATGGCCTGGTCCATGGCGACATGGTTCCAGGCTGCACCCTGGCTCAGGAAGCGCATGGCACGACGGTCGATCATGGCCGACGGGTCGAGCGTCGGCGCGCCCCAGACCTGGCAGCGGAAGCCGTGTTCGGCGAAGGAATCGGAGAAGCTGATGCCGGATTTGGCATCGTAGAGCGAGGATTGCACCTCGTTGGCATTGTTGCCGATCGACGATACGATGCCGAGGCCTGTGACGACGACCCTTCTCATTCGCAACTCCTTCCAGCGGATGATCCCGAAACCGTAGCCGGTTTTGGCCGGCGATCATACGCAAAATCAAAATGCTGCAGCGTCGTTGCGCGTTCCGGGAAACGCCCTGCTGCAGTGGCGCCGGTCAGGCGGCCGATTGCTTGGACAGCCCCACCTTGAGGTCTGTCGCCGCGTATATGGGTTCGCCGTCGGCCTTAAGCCAGCCATCGGCGATGCCGAGCACCAGGCGCCCGCGCATGACGCGCTTGAAATCAATGCCGTATTCGACCTTCTTGACCGATGGCGTCACCATGCCCTTGAATTTCACTTCGCCGGTCGACAGCGCCATGCCCTTGCCCGGTTCGCCGAGCCAGCCGAGGTAGAACCCTGTCAATTGCCACATGGCGTCGAGGCCGAGGCACCCCGGCATGATCGGATTGCCGATGAAATGGCAGGCGAAGAACCACAGGTCCGGCTTGATGTCGAATTCGGCGCGGATGAAGCCCTTGTCGTGGGCGCCACCGGTCTCGCTGATCTCGGTGATGCGGTCGAACATCAGCATCGGCGGGTAGGGCAACTGGGCGTTGCCGGGCCCGAACAGCTCGCCGCGGGCACAGGCCAGCAATTCCTCGTAACCGTAGCTGGATTTCGAACCCGCCATCAATCTCGTCCCCATAATAGTCCCGGGCGGTGGGCGCCCTTGTCGTTGGTTTCCTAACACAATCCATTTCGAGCCGGAAACCGGCGTTTGCGCTTAACCCGCCCGTCTGCCCGGGTCAATGCGCGCTCTCGCATCGGCCCGGAAATCGATTTCGATTTCCTGAAAGCACGATGCGACGCCAAAAAAGTGATAGAGCGCACTTAGTGCGTCCAACTGGACGCACGTCGCTCTATTGATCGCATTCGGCCAACAGAATATATGTCGAGAGGTGTCCAGTTTCGGCCGATGACGTTTTTTCGCCACTCTGGGGGTGTCTTGAGGCGGAACTGTGGGCTTGGACGAATAGATGGATCTGGGCTGCCGGAAGGAAAATGTCGCTGTGGACAAGCGGGTTCGCGAAGCCGGCCTAAGGCCGACGCGCCAGCGCATTGCGCTGGCCGATCTGCTTTTTGCCAAAGGCGACCGCCACCTTTCGGCCGAGGAACTGCATGAGGAGGCGGTCGCCGCCGGCGTGCCGGTCTCGCTTGCCACCGTCTACAACGCCCTTCACCAGTTCACCCAGGCCGGCCTGCTGCGCATCCTCGCGGTCGAGGGGTCGAAGACCTATTTCGACACCAACACCTCCGATCACCATCATTTCTACATCGAAGGCGAAAACAGGATCTTCGACATCGAAAGCGGTCCGGTGACCGTCTCCAACCTGCCGGAGCCACCCGCGGGCATGGAGATCGCCAATGTCGACATCGTGGTGCGGCTGCGCCCGAAGCGCGGCATCTGAGCAATTCCAGGAAAAGTGAAACGGTTTTCCGTCCGGAATTGCGTGGAACAGAATAGAATAGCACATCAATGAAACCGGTCGATCTGGTGATCCGGCTCGAATGGGCCGCCATCGCAGTGGTGGGCATCGTCCTTTACGCGCTGTCGGGTACTTCCTGGTGGCTGTTTGCCCTGCTCATCCTGGCGCCTGACCTGTCGATGCTGGGCTATCTCGCCGGGCCGCGCGTTGGCGCCGTCGCTTACAATGCTTTGCATATCCTGATTGTCCCGCTTTTCCTGGCGCTCGCCGGATACGTCCTGGCCAATTCGATGGCGACGGCAACCGGGCTGATCTGGATTATCCACATCGCGGTCGACCGTGCTCTCGGCTATGGCCTCAAGCTGTCGAGCGGCTTCCAGGACACCCATCTCGGCCGCATCGGCCGCTAGCCGGCATTTCCAGCAATCTCAGTTCTTGACGTGCTCGCCGGGATAGGCGCCCCAGACCTGCGACTGGGCGATCCAGCCGGTGTGGCCGTCGAAGGTCATTTCGCACCACTGGCCATCACAGGTTTTGATCGTGCCTGTCACGCCCGGCTCGATGATGGCGACGACGCTGGCGTCCTTGTCCGCATCGTCGAGCAGATTGATTCGGCCGCCCTTGCTGCGCTGCCAGGGGGCGACGATCGCCGTGCGGCGGCCCGACAGCAGCGACTGGTTGATCCAGCCCTCCGAACCGTCGGCATCGCGCACGCGTCGCCACGTATCGAATTCCTGGATGATTTCCATCGGCAGTCCGGCCTTTGTGTACATCCAGTCGACGGAATAGTTGGCGCCCGGGCCGACGCGCGAGTTGACGCGGGCTGATTTCAGGCTGACGAAGCGAGGCAGCGGCAGGCCGCTCGGCCCAAGCGTCACCGTCTGCGCAGGTGCGGCAGCACCTTGCGCCGCGGCTTGCGGGGAATGCAGGAGAGCGCCGAGAAGCGCTGCGCTGAGGACCAGGCGAAGCGACGCGAAACCAGACACTTTCGTTCCTTTCGGCGCCTGCCCTTTGGCCATGCGCCCCTTTTTCTTTGTCTTCGGCGGCACCGCTTGTTACAGGAGTGGCAGGCACCGCGACCGGTATTCAGTTTCGCCTGTCTTGGTTAAAGAGGTCTCAACGAGATCGGGTTCGAGGAAACAATGGCAGGCAAAAAACGGCCTCTCGTCGTCATCACGCGCAAGCTCCCTGATCCGGTCGAGACCCGCATGCGCGAACTCTTCGACGCCAGGCTGAATGTCGAGGACAGGCCGATGACGCAGCCGGAGCTGGTTGCGGCGGTCAAGGAAGCGGACGTGCTGGTGCCGACCATAACCGACCAGATCGACGCCGCGCTGATTGCCCAGGCCGGCGACAATCTCAAGCTGATCGCCAATTTCGGCAATGGTGTCGACAAGATCGACGTGGAGGCGGCAGCCAAGAAAGGCATCACCGTCACCAACACGCCGAACGTGCTGACCGAAGACACCGCCGATATGACCATGGCGCTGATGCTGGCGGTGCCGCGGCGGCTCGCGGAAGGCGCCAATGTCCTGACCAGCGACAAGAAATGGGCCGGCTGGTCGCCGACCTGGATGCTCGGCCGGCGCATCTGGGGCAAGCGCCTCGGCATTGTCGGCATGGGCCGCATCGGCACCGCGGTCGCCAGGCGCGCCAAGGCCTTCGGCCTGTCGATCCACTACCACAACCGCCACCGCGTGCTGCCGGCGGTCGAGGAAGGACTGGAGGCGACCTATTGGGAAAGCCTCGACCAGATGCTTGCCCGCATGGACATTATCTCGGTCAATTGCCCATCGACGCCAGCCACCTTTCATTTGCTGTCAGCGCGGCGGCTGGCGCTGCTGCAACCCACCGCTTACATCGTAAACACCGCGCGCGGCGACATCATCGACGAGGAGTTTCTGGTCAAGCTGATCCAGGACGGCAAGATCGCCGGCGCCGGCCTCGACGTCTACGAGCACGAGCCGGCACTGAACTCGAAGCTGCTGAGGCTCGCCGCCAAGAACAAGGTGGTGCTGTTGCCGCATATGGGCTCGGCGACGCTCGAAGGCCGCATCGACATGGGCGAGAGGGTGATCATCAACATACGCGCCTTCTTCGACGGCCACCGTCCGCCGGACCGCGTGCTGCCGCTCAGGACCTGAAGTTGACGGCGTTCAGATGGCGGTTGTAAGAGCGCCGTCGTCAGCGACGCTCACCCGCTTTCCACGGTAGGCCGCGAACGCACCGCGCTCCAGCCTGAGTGCCAGCGGCGTCCGCCAGCCCATTTCCCTGGCCACGATCAACCCGAGCAGCAGGATCGCGTCCGGCTCGTGCAGCACGAGTGCGGCCGGCGCGTGGCCGTTGTGGACGAGTTCCATCAGCACGGCGGAGGCGGAGGACGAACCGATCGTACCGGGCAGGAACAGCACGCGGCCGGCAATGGTCTCGCCATGCTGCGGGTGGCGGACATCGGCGATGCGGCCGCTCTGCGGATCGACGCCGCCCCAGAAGCTGATCGGCGCCGTCAGCACCAGTGCCTCGCCTTCGCCGGCTCGACCCGGCACCAGGATTTCGGCCAAGGCGCTCATGCGGCAATATCCGTAAAGTGCGGCTTACCGATGACGGCGCTTTCCACGCAGTCGGCCAGCGATCCGTAAAGCACGGCGTAGCCGGTATTGCCCGGCGCGTATTGCGCGAACTTTCCCGAATTGGTCATCAGCACGCCGCCGGCAAGCTCCGGCAGGATCGGCGTCACCACAACACAAGTGTCGGCGACGATGACCACGCCGCTCGCCTCGAGCGTCTTGCGCTGGCCGTTCCGTTCGAGCGTCGTGAGCACATGGCGGCCGGTGCAGGCATAAATCGGCACGCTAAGCCGCCGCCCACGGATCAACCGCTCCAGCGCATCGAATTCGGCCGAAGACAAATGCGGACTGCCGATCGCTACCGCATCGATGGCGGTTTGCGTGATTGCGGTGGACAGGCCGGCGCGGGCCTTCGTGGCCATGTCCGGCGTGACGCGGATCACCGTTTCTGGCTTGCCGCCGGCCAGGATGGTCTCGGCGTCGGGTGCCTCAGGCGTGACGCCGGCAATATGGAACAGGCCGACGGCGCCAGACGATGCCGCCGCCGCGCCAAAAGCTTTCAGCGCATCCTCGCCGGGATGGTGGGATACGCCGCTGACAACGCCGACCGCATTTCCGACCTCGCGGCCATAGAGGCTGCCCAGTACCGGCCAGGCGATCTCCGAACCGAGGAACGAGGCGGAGAGGCCTGAAACATCGAACACCAGCCGCGCCTGCCGGTTCTCGACGCGATGCAGGCCGTAATCCGGCGCCCGGCCCGATATGGCGCAAGCAATGTCCAAAAAGTCGCCATAACGGTTGGTGCGCGCGCCGAGCACCGAATTGCAGAATACCACGGCGTTGGATTCACCCCAGGCTACGTCAGTGCCCTGGGCTGGCCTGTGGCCGGCCTGATAGGGTGCGCAGGTCCAGCTCTGCTCGCAGCCCAGCTTGCGGTAGGCCTCCATCATCCGCCGCGCCATGCCTCGCGCCGGCTCTTCGAGGCGCACGCTCGAGCAGCCCATCAAATCGAGTGCGCCGACATTGAGCGTCGAGCGCACGGCAACGCGCGCGCCGCCCTCGACCAGCCTTTCGGCAAACAGCGTGCCGGAATCGCCGTGATAGAGCGCGCCGTCTATATGTGCCGAGGCGATCGGGATCAGTCGCGACGCGCCAAGTAACCGGGCGCTTTCGGCAACGATGCGCATGGCCATAGCCGCCCCGTCATGGCCGGAGGCGATTGCCTGCTCCTGCGCGCTGAGGGCGAGGCTCACTTGAGCTCCTTGCGCATGGTGATCGAAGTCGGCCGGTCATAGCCCTGATGCACGGTGCGCGCGGTTTCGCGAAAGCCGAGACGGGCAAAGGTGGCGTGATTTGCCGTGAGTTCGATCCGTGTCTGGAGTTCGATGGCTGGCTTGTTGCGGCCGCGGGCAAAATCCTCGACAGCCTGCATCAGCCGCCTGCCGATACCTTGCCCCTGAAGCTCAGGCTCGACGGCAAGCTTGCCGACATAGACATCAGTGGTCCTCTCCAGGGCGAAGATACAGCCGGCGATCAGGTCATCCTGCAACGCCAGGAACACCGTTTCCCGCTCGGCCTTGTCCTTAAGGCTTTCAGTGCTCAGCAGATGGGCCGAGGAAGGCGGGTCGATGACGCCATCCATCGGCGCAAACGCCCGCAAGATCAGGCTGAGCAGTTCGTCCCAGCGATCGAAGCCGGGGGCAAGCTGCGTGACCAAAACGCCGATGGACCGATCCATACGATCAGCTTCTCTTGTAGCGGATGGTATCGAAGCGCGCCGACAGCGCATCGTAAAGCAGCAGCCGGCCGACCAGCGGCTCGCCGATGCCCGTGATCAGCTTGATCGCTTCCATCGCCTGCAGCGTGCCGATGACGCCGGTCAGCGCGCCGACAACGCCAGCCACCGCGCAGGACGGCACCAGCCCTTCCGGCGGCGCTTCGGGAAAGAGGTCGCGATAACTAGGGTTAGGTCTGCCGTCGGCGCCGGTGTCGAACGGCATCAGCACCGTCACCGAGCCGTCGAAGCGGCCGACGGCGGCGTGCACCAGCGGCCGCTTTTCCGCCGCGCAGGCATCGGCCACGACATAGCGCGTCTCGAAATTGTCGGAGCCGTCGACGACGATGTCGTAGCGCGCAATGAGGGCCGCGGCGTTCTCGGCCGTCAGCCTGAATTCGTGCTGTTCGACAGCGACATGGGGATTGATACGGGCGATCGCCGCCTTGGCGCTCCCGGTCTTTGCGGTGCCGACCGTGTCGGTGGCATGGATCACCTGCCGCTGCAAATTGGACAGCGAGACGATGTCGTCGTCGACAATGCCGAGCGTGCCGACGCCGGCGGCAGCAAGATACTCCAGCACCGGCGCGCCGAGCCCGCCGGCGCCGATGACCAGCACCCGGGCGCGCTTCAGCCTCTGCTGGCCGGCGCCGCCGATCTCAGGCAGCACGATGTGGCGGGCGTAACGTTCAAGCTCTTCGTCGGTGAGGGCGGCAGGGGTCATTGCCGGACCATATAGTGGAAGGAAAATCTTGTCAGGGGGCTTCGGTTGGCCCAACCGTGCCGTGGTCGACCGTGAGGAATTGCGCGCGTCCTCTAAGGCTGGAAAACAGCGAGGCGTCGGTTCCGGTCATGAAGGCCTGGCAGTTCAATTCTTCCAGGATCGAGAACAGTGCGGCGCGCCGGCCGGCGTCGAGATGGGCGGCGATCTCGTCGAGCAGCAGGATCGGCGTCATCCCCGACATCTCGCCGGTCAGCCTCGCATGCGACAGCACGATGCCGACCAGCAGCGCCTTCTGCTCGCCGGTCGAGCAGAGTTCGGCCGGCATCGCCTTGGGGCGGTGGCGCACGAGAAGATCCGAACGGTGCGGACCGTCCAGCGTGCGTCCGGCAGCGCGGTCGCGCTCGCGGCCTTCGGCGAGGGCGGCGCGATAGCGTTCCTCGACGTCGACCGCTGGCGAAGTGGCCACATCGCTTTCCAGGTCGCCGAACAGGCTGATATCGGCTTGCGGAAACGGCCCGCTGGACGGCAGCCTGTCGATCATGGCGGCGAGCAGGCGCACCAGTTCGGCGCGCGCCGCTGCAATTGCCACGCCGGTCTCGGCCATCTGCATCTCGATGGCATCGAACCAGGCGCTGTCGCGCTCGCCTTCCGTAAGCAATCGATTACGCCCGCGCATCGCCTTCTCATAGTGGAGGGCACGCTGGCCGTGGCCGGGATCGATTGCCAGCACCAGCCGGTCGAGAAAGCGGCGGCGGTCGGCGGCAGGTCCCGGGAACAGGCCGTCCATGGCCGGCGTCAGCCAGACGACGCGCAGCCACTCGAGCATGGCATCGGCCGAACGCGCCGGCGCGCCATTGATGCGCACCTTGCGGCCGCCTTCGCCGGCGGCTTCACCACCGGTGATGCCGGTGCCGATCTCGACCTGCCCATCCGGCCCGTCGAGCCTCGCATGCAGCGCAAAACCGCCATCACCGCCTTCACGGGCCACGTCGGCATAGGGCGCCCGGCGCAGGCCGCGGCCGGGCGTCAACAGGGAGATGGCTTCCAGGAGATTGGTCTTGCCGGCGCCATTGTCACCGGAAAACACCACGGCGCCCGGAGAAAAGCCGATCGACAACGCCGCATAGTTGCGGAAGTTCGTAAGTGTAAGCTTACTTATATGGTTTTGCTGGGGCAACCGCTATCCGCCTGTAGAAGTCGCCGCAGCCGTCACACCGAAGGTTTGCCGCGGCGCGGCTACACCCGCATCGGCATCAGCACGTAGAGCGCGGTTTCGTCGGCCATGTCGTGGATCAGCGTCGGCGAACCGGCATCGGCCAGCATGAATTTCGCTTCCGTGCCGGTCAGCTGGGCGGCTACGTCGAGCAGATATTTGGCGTTGAAGCCGATCTCGATCGGGTCGGACGAATAGTCGGCGGCCAGTTCCTCGGTGGCGCTGCCAGAATCCGGATTGTTCACCGCAAGCGTCACCTGGCCCTCGGTGATCGAAAGCTTCACCGCGCGGCCGCGTTCGGAGGAAATGGTCGAGACGCGGTCGACGGCGGCGGCAAAACTCTGGCGATCAATGATCAGCTTCTTGTCGTTGCCGGTCGGAATGACCCGCTGATAGTCCGGGAAGGTGCCGTCGATCAGCTTCGAGGTCAAAACCACGCTGCCGATGGTGAAGCGGATCTTGGTGTCGGACAATTCGGTGGTGACAGCGACATCCGGATCATCGACCAGCTTCTGCAACTCACTGACCGTCTTTCGCGGAATGATGATGCCCGGCATGCCTTCGGAGCCCGCCGGGGCGTCGATCTCTGCGCGCGCCAGGCGGTGGCCGTCGGTTGCAACGGAGCGCAGCTTCAGCTTGCCGCCGGTCTCATGCGTGTGCAGGTAGATTCCGTTGAGATAATAGCGCGTCTCTTCAGTGGAAATGGCGAACTGCGTCTTCTCGATCAGGCCTCTCAAGGCGACGGAATCGAGCCGGAAGATGTGCGAGAACGACCCGGCCGAAAGCTCGGGGAAATCGGACTGCGGCAGGCATTGCAGGCGAAAGCTTGAGCGGCCCGACGTCACCGTCATGGCATTGCCGTCCTCGTCGGTCTTCAGCATCACCTCGGCGCCGTCGGCCAATTTGCGCACGATGTCGTAGAGCAGATGCGCCGGAACCGTCGTCGCCCCGCCGCGCTCGACCTTGGCGGGTGTCGCTTCGGTTACTTCGAGGTCGAGGTCGGTGGCTTTCATTTCAAGGCTGGCGCCCTCGGCGCTGAGCAGCACGTTCGACAGGATCGGTATGGTGTTGCGCCGTTCGACCACGCGGTGAACGTGGTTGAGCGACTTCAGGAGATTTGACCGTTCCAGGATAACACGCATGACGAAACAGGCTCGCTTGAATGAATGAACGGGTCACCAGTGGGCGGCGCCCCGCGAAAGGTCTGAACAGGCTCAGAATCTATGCAAACTGACAGGAAAAAGCCGTTAAACGCAAGCCCGCGCCACCGGTTCGCGCCGGTTACGCGGGCTTTCTGGGGATAAAGCGGGCAATGGCCGCCAACCTATGCATGTCGCCCAAAAGTGCGCAGCGGTTTTGGGACAACGACATGCATCAAAAAGGACTATGTCGCCCAAAAGTGCGCAGCGGTTTTGGGGACAACGACATGCATCAAAACAAGAAATCTAAAGCGCGCCGACCGGATACTCTAAACCCGGCGCGCTCTGTTTGCCTCGCCGTCAGGCCTGATCGTTGATCAGCCTGCGCAACAGTTCCAGCTCCTGCGCCAGCGTATTGTCGACGCCGGAAAGGTCCTCGATCTTTCGCACGGCATGCAGCACCGTGGTGTGATCGCGACCGCCGAAACGCCTGCCGATCTCCGGCAGCGAACGCGGCGTCATCACCTTCGACAGGTACATGGCGACCTGCCGCGGCTTGACGATGGTGCGCGTGCGCCGGTTCGACAGAAGCTCTGTCTTCGACACATTGTAGTGGCGCGCCACGATGCGCTGGATGTCCTCGATGCGCACCCGCTTCGGCTCGCCCGAGCGATAGATGTGGCCGAGGATTTCGTCGATGCGGTCGATGGTGATCGCCGGCTCGAATGACTGACGGAACAGCAGCTGGTTGAACGCGCCTTCCAGTTCACGGCCGCTGCCGGTCACGGTGCGGGCGACATGGTTGAGGATCTCCTCCGAAATATTGAGCGAGGCATCGTCGACCTTGGCCGTGGCAAGCCTTAGCTTGAGCATGCCGATGCGCATGGCGAAGTCCGGCGCCGACATTTCGAGCGCGACACCGCCATTGAGGCGCGAACGCACGCGCGGCTCCAGCGATTCCAGTTCCGACGGCGGCCTGTCGGCTGCAACCACCACCTGCTTGGCGCTGTCGAGCAGCATGTTGATGAGATGGCAGAATTCATGCTGGATCGACTTGCCCTGCAGGAACTGCATGTCGTCGATGATCAACAGGTCGATGTCGCGCAGCTGTTCCTTCAGCGTCAGCGCATTGTTGTCGCGGATCGCGGTGGCGAAGCGCCACATGAAATATTCGGCCGTGAGGTAGACCACGCGCGACTTCGGATTCTGCTTCAGCGACTCGGCCGCGATAGCCTGCAAAAGGTGGGTCTTGCCGAGGCCGACGGTGGCATGGAGGAACAGCGGATTGAAGCGAACCGCGCTCGACTGCGATTCCGCCACGGCTTTGGCGGCAGCGAAGGCCACCCGGTTCGACGGGCCTTCAATAAAGGAGCCAAACGTGTAGCGCGGGTCGAGCGGCGACCCCAGCACATTGTGCCGGAACTCGGCCTCGATCGGCGTGCCGGGGCGAGGGGCGGGCGCCCGCTCCACCCGGCCTGGACCCGCCGTACCGGCGGCCAGTGCGGTCTGCGTCTGCTTGGTCATCTTGCGCGCAGGTACGGCTTCGGGCTCGACGCCATTGCGGGCCGGACGGGTCGCGGTGCGCACGACGATCTCGATTTTCAGGACCTCGGGGTCTTCGTGCTTCCACAGATCGGCGATGAGATCGAGATAGTGACCATTGATCCACGAGCGCAGGAAGGCCGTGGGCACAGAGATGCGTACAATGCCCCGGGAAGCCTCCGCCACCTTCATCCGCCCGAACCAGCTCGAATAGACCTCGGTTCCCAGACGCGCCTTCAACTGGGCCTTGACCCGGTCGAACTTCTGTTCCGCGTCGCTGGAAGCCGCCATGTCGTGCGTTCCGACCAATGTTCCAGGAAATGGCAGGTCGCCCGTAAGCTCCCGCTCGATGCCGCTCTGCATGATTGTGCGTCCCTTGTTCTTCTGTACCTTTTTCCGCCGGGGATGCGCCTCCTGCACCCATGTTTCCGACGACCGTATCTTCGCTACAACACCACCACCGCCGCCGGCGAATGACGTTGCCTCGTCAGCAAGGGATCGGTCCCGGCTGCTTAAAGCCAGTCCGTCTGACATGTTCGGGCAAAGCGACACCACCCAGCGAAAACGCCGGTGCGCCATCGACCTGCCATGTACAAATTACGCCAGTCCCCTACCGCATCGAACAGACAAACCATACCCGTTCGCGGAATTGATCCGCGTCATGAATTCTGCCACTGTGAGCTGGCCGATTCAGGCTGGGTTATGGGCTAATGGCCCGTCCCTTTCGATAGATCGACATTACCGAAATCGCTGTGGATAGGGCAAGGCCACGTCTAACGGATTTTTAAGGAATCTGGTTACGGATGAAGGGTTCGGGTCCCGTCCTGGAACCGTAGATTTTGACAAAGCCATTGTGATTCAAACCCTTTTGCCGCGAATATGAAAATGGCTGTGCGGTTTGAAATTTTCTGAAATAATTCGCTTGACACCAACTTGCCGCCTGTCGCCCACAGGCGATGTGAACAAGCTGTGGATCACCGACTGCAAGCCATTGAAAAATATCAGTAATTTGTGACAGCCAAATTTATTGGCGTGGGCCGTTTCGGCGGATTGGAATATCAGTGGGAGTGTATATGCCGGCAAAGCATTCCGAACTCTGGAATGCGGGCCGGGCGCGTTTTGCGGGCGTTCTTTTTTAAGTACTTGCCGGCAAACGAAAAAACCCGGCGCGATCGGCCGGGTTTGAAAGAACGACAGTTCAGAAGCGGTCGATCAGGCCGACAGCACTTTGAGGCGGTGTGCCAGACGCGACACCTTGCGCGATGCCGTATTCTTGTGGATCACGCCCTTGGTCGCGGCGCGCATCAATTCCGGCTCTGCGGTCTTGAAGGCTTCCAGCGCAGCTGCCTTGTCGCCGGCAGCCAGTGCCTCTTCGACCTGGCGGACATAGGTACGCACGCGCGAGCGGCGGTTCTTGTTGATCGCTGCGCGGCGGGCGATCTTGCGCGTTGCCTTTTTGGCCGAGGAGGTATTGGCCATGGTGCCTCTCTTCTGATCTGGTGAGCGCATGCGGGATGCCGCAGGGCGCAAAAAACAAACGGGCAGCCAACGGCCGCCTCGGTTGGAGCGGCTTATAGTTCAGCTTTCCCGGCACGTCAACGCCGCTTTGGCTTCTTTTTGGCCTCCGCCGCCAGAGCCTGATGCCGAAAGGTGTGAAGCCGTTTTTCTCGGACGAACGGAAACCGTTTGTCGCGGCATCATGCTGTAACGCGTTGACGCTAGCGGTTGGTGAAATTCGGCTTGCGTTTCTCTGCAAAGGCCGCCATGCCTTCCTTCTGGTCGTCGAGCGCAAACAGCGAGTGAAACAGCCGGCGTTCGAAGCGTAACCCCTCGGCCAGCGTCGTCTCGTAGGCGCGGTTGACGGCCTCCTTGGCCATCATCACCGAGGGCAGCGAAAATTCAGCGATCCTGGCTGCGGCCTTCAGCGCTTCGTCGACCAGTTCCCCAGCCGGCACGACGCGCGACGCCAGGCCGCTCCGCTCGGCCTCCGCGGCATCCATCATCCGTCCGGTCAGGCACATGTCCATCGCCTTCGACTTGCCGACGAAGCGGGTCAGCCGTTGCGATCCGCCCATGCCGGGAATGACGCCGAGCGTTATTTCGGGCTGGCCGAATTTTGCGGTGTCGGCGGCAATGATGAAATCGCACATCATCGCCAGCTCACAGCCGCCGCCCAGCGCATAGCCGGCGACCGCCGCGATCATCGGCTTGCGCGTGCGTGTGAATTCCTCCCAGCCGACGAAAAGATCCCGGACATAGGCGTCGGCGTAGGCGATGGTCTGCATTTCCTTGATGTCGGCGCCCGCCGCAAAGGCTTTCTCGGAACCGGTGATGACCATGGCGCCGATGCCCGGATCGGCATCGAACCCCTTTGCTGCCACCAATATGTCCGCCAGCACCTGGGCGTTCAGCGCGTTGAGCGCCTTGGGCCGGTTCAGCGTGATCAGGCCGACCTTGCCGCGCGTCTCCACGATGATGGTTTCATAACTCATGGGCTGGCCTCCTCGTTCCGGCATTGAAGGGATCGGTCTAGAGCAATTCCAGGAAAAGTGTGAGCGGTTTTCCCGGGAAAAGCGCATAGCGCTTTCCCTTGGGAATTGCGTCAAAACAATAGCTGGAACGGGTCGCCGCCGCTCTAGCTCACCGCTGACAGGTCCGGCAATAGAAGGTCGAGCGGCCGCTTTGCACGACGCGCTCGATGTGGCCGCGGCAGCCGGGCGTCGGGCAGGGCTCGCCCTCGCGATCGTAGACCGCGAAGGAATGCTGGAAATAGCCCAGCGACCCGTCTGTGTGCACATAGTCGCGCAGCGACGACCCGCCGGCGGCGATCGCGTCGGCAATCACTGAACGGATCGCTTCCGCCAGTCGTTCGCTCTGTTCCTTGGCCTTCTTGCCGGCCCCGGCGATAGTGCCTGCCTCGCGCATTGGCGACAGGCCGGCGCGCCACAGCGCCTCCGACACATAAATGTTGCCGAGCCCTGCGATCAGCTTCTGGTCGAGCAGCGCCGCCTTCAACGGCGATCTGCGGCCCTTCAGCAGCGAGGCGAGCAGGGCGCCGTCCAGCGCGTTGCCGGTCGGCTCGATGCCCAGTCCCGCCAGCATCGGGTGCGCGTCGGCCAGTCCTTCCGCAAACAGCATGAAGCCGAAGCGGCGCGGGTCGTTGAAGACCACGCGAGATTGGACGGCGGCTGGCGACACGAGGTGGAACACGACATGGTCGTGCTTGGCATCCTTCGAGCGCTCGTGATGGAACTTGCCTGGCGTCTCGCTGTCATCAGCGGTTTCGATACGGAACGAGCCCGACATGCCGAGATGGCAGATCAGAACCGGGCCGCCGTCCAGATGCATGGTCAGATATTTGGCGCGGCGGCCAAGCGCGGTGATGGTCTTGCCGGTCAGCCGCTGCGCAAATTTCGCCGGAAACGGAAATCTGAGATCGGGCCGGCGTGCCTCGACGCGCACGATGCGCGCACCTTCCAGAACCGGCTGCAGGCCACGCCGGACCGTTTCGACTTCGGGCAGCTCAGGCATGGCCGCCTATCGTCGCATGGAAGGAGGTACCGTGTCGGCCTTGCCCCAGCGCGAGGTGTTCGGCCACGGTTTCACCGATATCGGCGAAGGTCGTCCTGAGCCCAATGTCGCCGCCCGTGAGACCCGGTGCGGTGCCGATGACCGGAATGCGTTCACGCGTGTGGTCGGTGCCGCGCCATGTCGGATCGTTGCCGTGGTCGGCGGTGAGGATCAGCAGATCGCCCGGCCTCAGTTTCACCAGCGCCTCGGGCAGCCGGCGATCGAAGGCTTCGAGCGCCGCCGCATAGCCGGCGACGTCGCGACGGTGGCCGAATTCGGTGTCGAAGTCGACGAAATTGGCGAACACCAGGTCGCCGTCGCCGGCATCGTCGATCGCGCCCAGCGCCTTGTCGAACATTGCCATGTTGCCGGGCGCCTTGCGCACTTCCGAGATGCCGCGGTGGGCGAAGATGTCGCCGATCTTGCCGACCGCGATCACCCGGCTGCCGCGCCCGGTCAAGCGGTCGAGCAGCGTCGGCTCGGGCGGCGGCACGGCGTAGTCATGGCGGTTGTAGGTGCGCTCGAAGGTGGCGGATGTATCGCCAAGGAAGGGCCGTGCGATCACCCGTCCGATTTTCAGCGGGTCGACCAGCCGGCGCACCGTCTTGCAGAACTCGTAGAGACGCTCCAGGCCGAAATGCACCTCGTGCGCTGCTATCTGCAGGACGGAATCGACCGAGGTGTAGCAGATCGGCTTGCCGGTGCGGATATGCTCCTCGCCGAAGCGTTCGATGATCTCCGTGCCCGGCGCATGGCAATTGCCGAGAATGCCCGGCACGTTGCCTTCGCGGATCATCGCTTCGGTCAGTTCGGCAGGGAAGGCGGGCACCGTATCGGGGAAATAGCCCCAGTCGAAGCGCACAGGCAGGCCGGCGATTTCCCAGTGGCCCGATGGCGTATCCTTGCCGCTCGAGATCTCCTGCGCGGCGCCGTGGAAGGCGGAGGCCGAAACAGCGTCGGCCGTGCTGTCGAACCGGAAGCCGGTCGCAGTGTGCGCGGCGCGGGCTAGACCGAGTGAAACCATGTTGGGCACCAAAAGCGGTCCCTTGCGCAGGCCTTCGCGATCGGCGCGGCCTTCCGCGCAGGCCTGGGCGATATGTCCGAATGTGTTCGACCCGGCGTCGCCATAGCGTTCGGCATCGGCCGCGCCGCCAATACCGAAAGAATCGAGAACGAAGAGGAAAGCGCGCGCCATCGGTGCCGTCATTGCCAGTCTGGGTGACCAGACATAAGGTCCCGTCGCGGCATTGGCAAATCGGAAACCAGACCGCAACGGCTTGGCGCAATAGTCGCAACGGCGGGCAGGCGCGGGTGTACGCATCCTTGCGACATGCGGCGCGCTTCGAGGAACGGCGGTACGAGGCATGAAACGATGACACGGGCGGATCTCGCCATAGGGCCGGGTTGGAGGGCATTGGCGACCAGCGTGGCGTTGCTGGCCTTGCCGCACGCCGCGCACGCCGACTGGCGCGACCAGATCGGGACGTTTCGGATCGGCATCGTTGCCGAGCCGGGCGCAGGCAACACGGTTCCGGGTCTGGCCCTGCTGACAGACGCCTACGGCAAGGCGCTCGGCATGAAGGTGGAATTTGTCGTCGCGCATGACTATGCGGCGCTGATCGAGGCACAGGCCACTGCCCGGATTCAGTACGCGGTCTATTCGGCGACCGCCTACGCCACCGCCTTGGAGCGCTGCGGCTGCGTCGAACCTCTGGTGGCGCCGGTCGATGCCGACGGCGCCACCGGCATCCGCTCCGTGCTTTTGACGCGCGACAGCAAGCTTCCCGATCTTGCAGCCATGCAAACGCACCGCATCGCCATGGCGCCTTCCGATAATGTCGGCGGTTCTCTTCTGCCGCTCGCCGGGCTGGCCGCCGATGGCATCAAGATCAGCCAAGATGGGCCATTCCTCACCCATGCCGGCTCGGCCGCCGCTGCCGAAGCGATGCTGGTCGATGGCCAGGCCGATGCCGTGTTCGGCTGGGAGCGGGCCACGGCGGAAAACCGGACGGCGATCACTGGCGATCAGCCGGCTGATCCGGACGGCACGGCGGCGCGGCTGGAGGCGGCGGGAGTTCCAAAAGCCGCGCTCCAGATCATCTGGACCTCCGATGTGCTGCGATACGGCCCCCACGCCGTCCGCAGCGATCTCGATCCCGAAGCCAAGCGCCGGCTGACCGTCTTCCTCACCAATCTCCGATCGCAGTCGCCGGAAGTCTACGATTTCGTGGAAGCGAAACATTCCGGCGGCTTCATATCAGCCGCCGCTGGCGACTATGCGATGGCAACAGCCATCGTGCGCCTGCTGTCGGACAGCAGCGGCCAATAGATCCGGGGCTCAGCAGTCGCTGCAGGGCAGCGTCAGAACCCGGCGCGGCCTGAGATAGTAGGTCTCGCCCATGTTGATGATGCTGAAGAAGGAGCTGGTCAAGCCAATCCGTTTCGCATTGTCGACGTCCCATGCGATGATGGGCTGGTAGCCGAGCTGGCTTTCGACACGGATAAGGAAAGTGTTCCTGATGTTAAGCGTAGTGGGCACGGTGGTTGGTTCGTCCTTCTTAGCGTCGGCGGAATAGGCGCCGTTCACCACCTTGCGCGACCACACTACTCTTGCCGTGGGCGAGGCCTCGTCCGTCATCTGTATCGCCGTGACGATGATGTTCGGCGTTGAGCGGTTGTAGGGCTGCAGGGTCGAGGTGCCGATCTTCATGATCGCATCGACGTCTGCTTGCGTGACCGACGTCTGCTGCGTCACGAGATCCGCAACCATGGAGCCGATACGGCTGACCTTCTTGCTGGTCTCTATGGCCTGCGAGGCCTCCATGGTCACGAAATACATGACCAGGAGCACAGGCACGATGAAGGCGAACTCGATGGCCGCGACGCCGCGGCGATCCGAGCAGAACCGCACCGCTCGAGCCCAGATACCCGAAAATCCCTGATGTGCCCCCCCACGATACATGCCTGTTTCCTTTTAAGCCAAAATAACGCTGAGTTCTCAGTCGTCGAACGGTTCGTTCTGCCAGGTCACCGATGCGAAATGCAGCGTGTTGCCGTCTTTCAGATTGGCCATCGATTTGGCCATGAAATCGGTCATGACCGGCCATTTGTAAAAGACCCGCAGCATATTCTTCGTTTCCGCCAGGCCCGGCGTCACGGCGAAGCTCATCGAGTTCGTGCCTTGCGTCAGCACGATCTCGCCATCGACGATCTTGAAGCCAGCCGTGGCGGCATCGGCAAAGGTCGGATATTCGCGCAGATCCACCAGTAGTCCCGGACAGGTCTTGGCGACCATGATCTCCAGTCTGGTGCAGATGAGGTCCCGGAGCTTGGTTCCGGTCAGGTCGGCCGGCTTCAATTGGCCGGTGCGGACCTGGCGGGCAACGTCGTCGGTGATGTTGGCCATCACCTCCTGTCCGGCAAATGAAATGCAGCTCTCGAGGATGGCGAAGACGAGAAGCGCAAACGGGATCGCCAGCATGGCGAATTCCATCGCCGTGCTGCCGCGACGATCGCCAAGGAAGCGGCGGGTAAACGTTACGCGTCCAGCCTTCGCGATCTTACGTCCTGAATCCTCGTTCAAACGCCCGTCCAAAACGTCGCCCATGTCACGTCCCTGCCGACCCTCATGCGGTGCCGTCAGCAACATTAGCGAGAACCCATTGAGGTCCGGTTTGGATGACCGTTAAATTCGACGGAAAGGCATTAACCGGCCGCTAACCGAAGTGACATTTCGGGGAACTGAGCAGCCCAGGCGCTTACTGGCCGGCGCTCATTTCGGCTTCGGATGCCTTCTCCGACTCGCTCTTGAACGAACTCTCGCAATAAGGCGTGCAGGACATGGTCTGTACCGAAGCGCGCCTGTAGATACGCACCGACGACGCGTCCTGGCGCACCACCGTCACCTGCTCGTCGATGATTGGGCTGCCCTCCTGGTCGAGGACAACCAGGTTGGTGACGCCGAACCCCTTGCCCGTCAGTACGATCGTCGATGCATCCTGGACGGAGGCGTCGGCAATCGCCGGATTGCCGACCACGATGGTGTCGGCTGGGCGTGTCAGTTTGACGATCTTGGCCTGGTTCATCGTCACTTCGATGCCGGCTCCGGCCTTGGCCGGCAGCACAAAGGCCGGAACGGCGAGAAGCGCGGCAAGCAGGAATGACGAATTCATGGCGGTCATCGAGGCGCTCCACGGCAAACTTGTTCAACGGAACATGAAGGAGATTGGTGAACCAACGGTTAAGCCGATGACCGGGCCTGGGATATCCGCACGCATTTTGCCACTGGCTAATATAAAGAGCGTCCTGCCGATAGCCCTGAAGTTCCAGCTTTCGCGGCCTTTTCACGGGTAGGCGAGCCGCTGTCCGACGTTTAGTTTACGGTTAACCACGCATGCTGCTCGAAGCGCGAAAGGAATCGGTAAGGCTGTTTATTAAGCCGATTGAAAGAGCTTCTCCCTAGATTGGCAGCATCCGATCAACCACCGCACAGAAGTTGACGGAAGTGCTGTAACACGTGGAGTAGGAGCTCTCGAATGTCTAATCTCATCGCACGTTTCGTGAAGGACGAGTCCGGCGCGACCGCTATCGAATACGGTCTGATCGCCGCTCTCATCGCGCTTGCCATCATGGTCGGTGCTGGTTCGCTCGGCAACGCCCTGGGCGTCAAGTTCAACGCCATCGCCACTGCCGTCTCGACCGGCAAGGCTCCGTAATACTTACGGATCAGCGATTGTTTGGGAACAAGGGCCGCTGTTTGCGGCCCTTGTTTCATTTGTGCGACGCGCGGGATCTGAATCCGCAATTCGCAGGCGACACCGTAAATTTGAGATCGCTGCCTCATCAATCGTTAATCGAACCTGTCTAGGCTCAAGTCCGATACATCTGACCAAGGCGCCGCGCCGATGCTTGAAGCCCTGATCTTCGTCGTCTTTCCCTTTTGCATGCTCTTTGCCGCGATCTCCGACATGCTGTCGATGACGATCGCCAACCGCGTACCGGTGTTGCTGCTGGCGGTGTTTGCCCTGGTTGCGCCGTTGACGGGCATGGACTGGGCAACCTATGGCTGGCATTTCGCTGCCGGCGCCCTGGTGCTGGCCGTGACGTTCGGTCTGTTTGCGCTTGGCGGCATGGGGGGCGGCGACGCCAAGCTGCTCGCCGGCACCGCCGTCTGGATGGGGTTCAACCCTCACCTTGTCGAGTATCTCGTGATCTCGACGTTCATTGGTGGCCTGCTGACGCTCGCCATCCTTCTCTATCGGAAATCGCCGCTGGCGACTTACACCAGCCACAATCCGTTCCTGCGCCATTTCGCCGACGACACGACTGGCGTTCCCTACGGCATTGCACTCGGCATTGGCGGGCTGCTGACCTATCCGGATTCACCTTTGATGGTATGGGCATTGGCAAGGCTGGCGACCTGATACAGCGAACTTCTTTGCCGCTCCGGCATCGATGAAAAGAGGCGGCTTGGCCGCCTTTTTGTTGTCGCAGCGTAGGATGCATCTAATTTATTTAAACCTTAAATTAATCACGATCGTAAGCATTATATTAACCTTGTTTTGACGATTGCCGCTGCAAAGTCCGGCCTGGCTAGGTGGTTACCTAAAGGCGAGGGTTCGGACAGATGCCAGCATCCCGACTGATCATTCTGGGCGTGGCGGTGGCTGCGGCGGGTGGTGCAGGTTACGTTGCCAAGAACATGGTGGCGGTCTCGCCGCCCCAGCAGGTCGTTGTCGACGCGCCTCAGGCGCCTGCAATCGCCTTGCAGGATGTGCTCGTGCTTTCCGGTGACGTCGCCATGGGCAGTCCGCTTGAGAACAACATCAGCTGGGAGTCCTGGCCGGCCGAAGGGATCAACGCGAATTTCATCACCCGTGCCGTCGAACCCGACGCGCTGGAGAAGCTGAAAGGCTCTGTTGCGCGCGTCGCCATGTACACCGGCGAGCCGTTGCGGCGCTCCAAACTGATCGGCGAGGGGCAGAGCTTCATGTCGTCGATCCTGCCCACCGGCATGCGGGCCGTCGCCACCGCGATCTCGGCCGATACGTCGGCAGGCGGCTTTATCCTGCCCAACGATTTTGTCGACGTCATCATGACCCGCAGATCCGACACCGGCAACGCCGGCAGCGGGTTCACCACAGAAACCATCCTCAAGAACATCCGGGTCCTGGCGATCGACCAGACCATCCAGGAGGACGAGGAAGGCAAGAAGACCAGGGTCGGACAGACGGCGACGCTGGAGCTGACGCCGCAGCAGGCCGAGATCATCACTGTCGCCCAGCAGATGGCCGATCGCCTGACGCTGGCATTGCGCTCGATCACCGACAACAAGGAAAAAGGTACGGATGAAGCCGACTACCTCGTTTCCGGCAATGGGCGGCGCGGAACTGTGCGGTTGATCAAATCGGGCGAAGTTTCCGAAGTAGGGGCAAGGAAATGAGGTTAATCGCTAAACTGCCGGCAACTATGGCTGCGGCAATCGGCCTGCTTATCCTCGGAGCCCATGCAAGCGGCCTCCTCGAGGCCAAGGCCGCCGGCCAGAGCGCCGGGGTCACGGCTTCGACGGCCACGCAACGCGTGAAGCTCGGCCTCAACAAATCGGTGGTCATCGACCTGCCGAGCGACGCCTACGACATCCTTGTCGCCAACCCCGCGGTCGCCGATGCGGTGACGCGCACGGCAAGGCGCATCTATCTGTTCGGCAAGGCAGTGGGCGAAACCAACATCTTCGTCTTCGGTCCCAATGGCGAGCAGATCGTCAGCCTCGATCTGGCCGTCGAACGCGACGTCGCCGGATTGGAGGACTACCTCAAGCGCTTCCTTCCGAACGCCGAGATCAAGGTCGAGTTGCTGAACGACAACGTCGTCCTGACAGGCACCGTCGACACGCCGCTCGATGCCAAACGCGCCGTCGATCTGGCAACCATCTTCGTGTCAGGCGGTGAAGCGACGACCGGCCAGTATTCGCAGACCGCAGCCGGTGGCAATGCCAATGGCGGCGTCGACATCAACAATCCCGATGCCGAGCGCCGGGTCTCGAAGATCGTCAACCTGCTGCAGATCATCGGCGACGACCAGGTGACGCTGAAGGTGACCGTGGCCGAAGTCAGCCGCTCGGTGATGAAACAGCTCGGCGTCAATATGGTCGGCAACGGCAGCATCGACGGCATTTCCTACGGTGCGCTGAGTTCGCCCAACTACGGGCTGGGCAAACCGATTTCGCAGAATTCGGCGCTGAATCTGCTGGGTGACGGGAAAGGCAATGGCCTTCAAGCCTACATCAACGCCATGGAGCAGAGCGGCGTCATGAAGACGCTTGCCGAACCGACCCTCACGGCGGTTTCGGGCGAGAAGGCAACGTTCAGGGCCGGCGGCGAATTCAATCTTATCACCGCACGTACGAACAACGTTTCGACCGACAACCAGACCGGCCAGGTAACCTACACCAACGAAAAGCTCGAATACGGCATAGGCCTCGAGTTCCAGCCCGTTGTGCTGTCGGCGGGCCGGATCAGCCTCAAGGTCAGGACCTCCGTGTCGGAGCCGACCATGGAAGGTGCGACCACCCTGGAAGGCGCCGCCAACTTGCCCGGCACGACGCTCCTGTCGATCCGCAAGAGACTTGCCGACACCACCGTCGAATTGCCGTCAGGCGGCTCGATGATGATCGCCGGCCTGGTTCGCGACGACGTCCGCCAGGCGGTCTCGGGTCTGCCCGGCCTTGCCAAGATCCCGGTGCTCGGCACGTTGTTCCGCAGCCGCGATTTCGTCCGCAACGAAAGCGAGCTGGTGATCATCATCACGCCCTATCTGGCGCGGCCGGTGGCGCGCAACGACCTGGCCAAGCCGGACGACAATTTCAATGCCGCCGGCGATGGCCCGGCCATGTTCCTTGGCCGCGTCAACCGCGTCTACGGCACCATGCAGACCGACAAGCCCAACGGCCGCTACCACGGCGTTGTCGGCTTCATCTACAAGTAAGCGGGGAGCGGACATGTCTCAGTCAGCATCGAAGTCAATGGCGGTCGCCGCAACAGTGCGGTCCGGTGGTGCCCGGATCCGCCGATCGGCAATACCGATCCTGGCGATCGCGATCGCGGCCTCGCTCGCCGGTTGCGCCAAGCGCGACAGCATCACGGTTGGGGCAATTCCCGATGACTATCGCACCACGCATCCGATCGTCATTGCCGAGAAGAACCAGAAGATCGACCTTCCGGTCGGCGCCGGTGATCGCGGCATGACCGGCTCGCAGCGCGACACGCTTCTCGGCTTCCTCGACGGCTACGACAAGAGCGCTGCCCCGGCGCTGACGATCGCAACCCCGATCGGCTCGGCCAACGAGGTGGCAGCGACTGCCGCGGCACGCGATTTCGCCAGGCTGGCGGTTGCCAGCGGCATCAAGCGAAACCGGATCGTCGTTACCTCCTATCAGTCGGTTTCCCCGGAAGCCTCGGCGCCTATCCGCGTCTCTTATATTTCGGTGAGAGCCCAGACCGACAAATGCGGGCGCTGGCCCGAGGACTTGTTCGAGACCTCGGAAAACAAGCACTACGCCGATTACGGCTGCTCGTCTCAGAACAACCTCGCCGCGCAGCTCGCCAATCCGGCCGATCTGCTGGGGCCAAGAAAGTCGACCGATATCGACGCCGAGAACCGCGGTGCGGTGATCGACGTCTATCGCGGTAGGGGTATTTCGGACGAGTTCCTCGGCAATTCGGAAGTGACGTACTAGGAGCGCCAGTCCCGCGTAGAGACCGGAAAGAGAAGTCACGGAAAGAGCATGACGATGAGCAATCTTGCCTACGACGCGCCCGTAGACGGCGGCGACAGCTCGCAATCAGATATTGCCGCGATGCAGGCGCTGCGGCCGGTCCCGCGTATTTCGATACAGGCATTTTGCGAGACCGAAGGTGTCGCGCATCCGGTGGAGCGGGCCGGCGAGGACCGCCGCATGGCGAAGGCGCATCTGAAAGTGCATATGGGCGGCATCGCCACGGCGATCGAATTCTACCAGTCGGCGCCCACGCCGAACCTGATCCTGCTGGAATCGCGCAGCGAACCGAAGCAATTGCTGGAGCAGCTCGCCCAGCTTTCCGAATATTGCGATCCCTCCTCGAAAGTCGTGGTGATAGGCCACTACAACGATGTCGGGCTTTACCGCGAACTCATCCGCTTCGGTATTTCCGAATATGTCATCGCGCCGGTGTCGATGGCCGATGTCGTCTCCGTGGTGTCGTCGATCTTCGTCGATCCGGAGGCCGAGCCGATCGGCCGCTCGATTGCCTTCATCGGCGCCAAGGGCGGCGTCGGCTCCTCGACCATCGCCCACAATGTGGCGTGGGCGATGTCATCACTGTTCAAGTCGGAAGTGGTCGTCGCCGATCTCGACCTGGCTTTCGGGACGGCCAACATAAATTTCGACCAGGACCCGGCGCAAGGCATAGCCGAGGCCGTGTTTTCACCCGAACGCGTCGACGAGGTCTATCTCGACCGGTTGCTTGCCCAGTGCGCCGAGCATCTGTCGTTGCTTGCCGCGCCCTCCACTCTGGAGCGGGTCTACGACTTTGATCCCGAGGCCTTCACACAACTCATCGACACCGCGCAGCGCAGCGTGCCGCTGCTGGTGCTCGACGTCCCCCATGTCTGGACCGGCTGGACCAAGAACACACTGATGAAGGCCGACGAGATCGTCATCACGGCGACACCGGAACTGGCCAATCTGCGCAACACCAAGAATATGGTCGATATGCTGACGCGGCTTCGTCCGAACGATGCGCCGCCGAAGCTCATCATCAATCAGGCCGGCGTGCCGAAACGACCCGAAATATCAGCTTCCGACTTCGCCGAGCCGCTCGGCATCACGCCGATGTCGGTGATCGCCTTCGACCCGTTGCTGTTTGGAAACGCCGCCAACAACGGTCGCATGCTGGGCGAGATGGATGCCAAGAGCCCGGTCGTCGGCATGATCAATGAAATCGCGCATGTGCTGACCGGTCGCAGCGAAATCAAGGCCAAGAAGAAGGCAGGCCTTGGCGGCCTGCTCGGCAAGCTCTCGCGTAACAAGAAATGACGCTTCTCAAGCGGAATTGGTAGTCGATCATGTTTGGTAAAAGAGGCTCCGACGACGGCAGCCGGTCCATCCCGGAATTCCGTCAGCCAGCACCGCCGCCCGCGGCGCCGGCGGCTGCAAAGCCCGCGGACACTGCCGTTCTTTCCCGGCCCGCCGCAGCGCCGCCGTCTGCTGCGCCGGCAATGCCGCCCGCTCGCCGTGCTGTTGAGGCGCCGCCGATGGCGCCGGAGCCGGCAAGAAAGGTCCAGCGCGAACGCAGCGAGACCTACTACGACACCAAGAGTCAGGTCTTCTCCGCGCTTATCGACACCATCGACCTGTCGCAGCTCGCCAAGCTCGATCCCGAGAGCGCGCGCGAGGAAATCCGCGATATCGTCAACGACATCATCGCCATCAAAAATTTCGCAATGTCGATTGCCGAGCAGGAAGAGCTGCTCGAAGACATCTGCAACGACGTGCTAGGCTACGGCCCGCTGGAGCCGTTGCTTGCCCGCGATGATATCGCCGACATCATGGTCAACGGCTCCAAGAACGTCTACATCGAAGTCAACGGCAAGGTCGAACAGACCGGCATCCGCTTCCGCGACAATCAGCAACTGCTCAACATCTGCCAGCGCATCGTCAGCCAGGTTGGCCGCCGCGTCGACGAATCGAGCCCGATCTGCGACGCCCGCCTACCCGACGGTTCCCGCGTCAACGTCATCGCCCCGCCGCTGTCCATCGACGGCACAGCGCTCACCATCCGCAAGTTCAAGAAGGACAAGCTGACGCTCGATCAGCTGGTCAAGTTCGGCGCCATCTCGCCGCAGGGCGCCGAGATCCTCAAGATCATCGGCCGCGTCCGCTGCAACATCGTCATCTCCGGCGGCACCGGCTCCGGCAAGACGACGCTGCTCAACTGCCTGACCAACTATATCGACCGCGAGGAACGCGTCATCACCTGCGAGGACTCGGCCGAGCTGCAACTGCAGCAGCCGCATGTGGTGCGTCTCGAAACCCGCCCGCCCAATCTCGAGGGCGAAGGCGAGGTGACCATGCGCGACCTGGTCAAGAACTGCCTGCGCATGCGGCCCGAACGCATCATCGTCGGCGAAGTGCGCGGACCGGAGGTTTTCGACCTGTTGCAGGCGATGAACACCGGCCATGACGGTTCGATGGGAACGATCCACTCCAACAGCCCGCGCGAATGTCTGAACCGTATCGAATCGATGATTGCCATGGGCGGCTATTCACTGCCGCAGAAGACCGTGCGCGAAATCGTCGTCGGCTCCATCGATGTCATCATCCAGGCAGCACGCCTTCGCGACGGATCGCGCCGCATCACCCACATCACCGAGGTGATCGGCATGGAAGGCGACGTCATCATCACGCAGGATATCGTGCTCTACAACATCAAGGGCGAGGACTCGAACGGAAGGCTGCTTGGCGAGCATGTCTCGACCGGCATCGGCCGTCCGCATTTTTGGGATCGCGCCCGCTACTATGGCGAGGAACAGCGCCTCGCCAATGCGCTGGAATCGATGGAGAAACGCGCTGACTGACGCATCTGGAGGCGTGGGGACCAAGGTCGATGTTCGGAATTGACACCACCGTACTGGCGTTCATCGTGCTCGCTGGCTTCAGCGCCGGTGCGGTCGCCTATGCCTTCCTGTTCACCCAGATGAACAACGAGAAGCAGGCCGGCAAGCGGCTCGAGACGATCAAGGCCGCCGAGACCGATCGTTCGGTCGTCAAGGCTTCACGCGATCGTGTCGCGGAGGCGGCCAAGCGGCGCAAATCCGTCCAGGATTCACTCAAACAGCTCGACGAAAAGCAGAAGACCAACGAACGCGTTGTCAAAAAGCCGCCGCTGAAGGCCCAGCTCCGTCAGGCCGGCATGCAGGTCTCGATAGAGCGTTTCTATCTCTACTCCCTCGTTTGCGGCATCGCGCTGACGGCGCTTGCCTATTTCGCCGGCGCGCCGCTGCTAGTCTTGCCAGGCGCGCTGCTGGCCGGCGCGCTCGGCCTGCCCCGCTGGTTCGTCTCGCTTCGCCGCGCGCGCCGGGTCAAGGCGTTCCTCAACGAATTTCCCAACGCCCTCGATATCATAGTGCGCGCCGTCAAGTCCGGCCTGCCGCTCAACGACGCCATTCGCCTGATCGCCAATGAATCGCCGGAGCCGGTCAAGACCGAGTTCCGCCGCATCGTCGATTCACAGCAGGTTGGCATGTCCATCCCCGATGCCACCTTGCGCATGGCCGAAACCATGCCATGCAGCGAGGCAAGCTTCTTCGGCATCGTCATCCAGATCCAGTCGCAGGCCGGCGGCAATCTCTCCGAGGCGCTGGGCAACCTTTCGCGCGTGCTTCGCGATCGCAAGAAGATGAAGGCCAAGGTCCAGGCGCTGTCGATGGAAGCGAAGGCCTCGGCCGTCATCATCGGCGCGCTGCCTTTTGTCGTCGCCCTTCTCGTCTACCTGTCGAGTCCGAATTACATCATGCCGTTGTTCACCACCAGCACCGGCAATCTGATCCTCGGCTGTTCCGGCGTCTGGATGTCTATCGGCATTCTGGTGATGCGCAAGATGATGAACTTTGAGGTTTAGGCCCGACTTCGGAAAGCTCGAAACGAAAAGACTGAAAACGAATGACCGACCAAGTCGTCAAATCGCTGACCGATCCCGCCTTCCTGATCGCATTGCTGGTCGGCATCGCGGTGTTTGCGACCGTCTTCACGCTGCTGCCGGCCCTGGGCGGCAATCAGCTCAAGGCACGCATGAAATCGGTGGCGCTGGAGCGGGACGAACTGCGCGCCAAGCAGCGCGCGCGGCTGGCCAACGAAGCCGATCGCCGCCGCAAGGGCCTGCGCGAGGAACAGTCTATCGGCATGCGCAACATCGTCGACAGGCTGGACCTGCGGCGTGCGCTGGCCGATGAAGGCACGTTGCAGAAGCTCAAAGTGGCGGGCTTTCGTGGCCAGAACCCGCTGACGCGCTTCCTGTTTTTCCGCCTGGTCCTGCCCTTTGTCGGTTTCGCGCTGGCGGCGATCTATCTGTTCGTGCTCGGCGGGCTGCCGGACCGGCCGGCTTTCGTGAAGCTGTTCGTCTGCATCCTTGTCGCCTATGCCGGTTTCTACGCGCCGATCCTTTACGTCAACAACCGTGCCGCCAAGCGCAAGCAGTCGATCCAGCGGGCGTGGCCGGATGCGCTCGACCTGATGCTGATCTGCGTCGAGTCGGGCATGTCGGTAGAGGCTGCAATGCGCAGGGTCGCCGATGAGATCGGCTCGCAGTCGGTGGCGTTGGCGGAGGAGTTCGTGCTGACCAATGCCGAACTCTCTTATCTGCAGGAGCGCAAGCAGGCTTATGAAAACCTCGCGGCTCGTACCGGCCTGGAATCGGTGAAGTCGGTGTCCCAGGCGCTGGTCCAGGCCGAGCGTTACGGCACGCCCGTTGCGCACGCATTGCGCGTGCTGGCCTCGGAAAGTCGCGACATGCGCATGAATGCGGCCGAGAAGAAGGCCGCCGCCCTGCCGCCGAAGCTCACCGTGCCGATGATCCTGTTTTTCCTGCCGGTGTTGTTCGCCATCATTCTTGGACCGGCCGGCATGCAGGTCAGCCAGCGCGGCATCTTCGGCGACCAGCACAATTCCTCGAGCCAGTAGGCTTCGTTGCAGCCATACGAAAGAGCCGCGTTACCGATGCAATGCGGCTCTCGGGTTTTCAGCTTTGATGTGGATGGATTTTGCGCTGCGCGGAAGTGTATTCGGCGCTCAGTTGGTCGCCGGCTTGCCCTTGTCCTGATCCTTGAGCTGGCTCCAGGCGTTCTGCTGGGCAAGCATCTGACGAAGGTAGGCCACATTGGCTTGCGCCTGTTCGGGCGAAAGCTCCTGCGAGGCGATCTTCTCGGCCTCGTCGAAACGGCCCTGAAGTCCCACGACCAGCGCCAGATTCTGGCGCACCCGGCTGTCGGCGTTCGGTTGCTGGGCGGCCGAGCGCATATAGGTCTCCGCGGTGCGCAGATCGCCTTCCAGCACATAGGACATGCCGAGATTGGAAAGGATCGAGGGCTCGTTTGGCTTGAGGTCCAGCGCCTTGCGGTAATCCTGGCGCGCTTCATCTTTCTGGCCGATCTGGTCGAGGATGGCGGCCTCGGCCGACATCAGCCGCCAGTCTGGATATTCCGGCGTCTGCGCCCGGCGCACCGCGTCGAGCGCGGACTCGAACTGGCCGTTGGCGGCGAGGGCCTTGCCATAAGCGGCGAGCACGTCGCGATCCTTGGGGTAGGCGATCGCCAGCTTGCGCATCACGGCAAGCGACTGGTCGGCATCGCCGTCCATCTGCAGCGCCGCCGCAAAATTTGTCGCCAGCCGTTTGTCGTTGGGATTTTTTGCGTAGGATTCGCCGAGCCGCGTGGTCGCGCTGTGCAACTCGCTGGCCGACATGGTTTCCAGCGGTTTGCCGCTGGTGCGCCCGATCGAGCCGGTCGTGAGCTTGCTGGTTCCGCACCCGGCAACACCGGCCGCGAGCGCCATCAGCAACGCCGTGGTGATCAGCCGTTTGCCCGTGACGTTCATCCTGCGGTCGGTAGGCATCGGCACGGGGCTCTCCATTCCTGCGCGCGGCCATTGCGTGGCCGTCTTCATTCCCCCAGAAGTATTCTGTTAACCCTAACGGATAGTTAAAAAGTGGCCCGTTGAGATCGGTACGTCGTCCGCCGGAAGCCATTGGCTTGGCATTTTCCTATGCCTGGCCTCTGTGCATAGAGGTTGAAATCATTCGACGTCCCTGTCAGGTGACTGGGGACGACTTGCAAGCCTGCGCGGAGACCATCGAATGCCTGTCGAACTCGTCGAGACACTAAACACTGCCTTGCCCGTCCATCTGGTCGCGAGGGATGGCCTGGAGGCCTTGGGGCTTTCGCCTTCCACGATCGCCTGGGCGGCCGCCAACGGCTTTTCCGGCGAAGCCGGCAGGACGCTCGCCGTGCCCGGCGCAGACGGCGCACTTGCCGGCGCTCTGTTCGGCATCGGCGAAGGCGAGGGCGCGCTGGCCATCGGTGCGCTGGCGAGAGCCCTGCCGGAGGGCGACTGGCACCTTGCCTCGGCACATGCCGAGCCGGAACTCTCGGCCATAGCCCTGGTTCTTGGCGGCTATGTCTTCACCCGATACGGCAAGAAGCCAGGCAAGGCATTGCGCTTTGCGGTGCCGTCCGGCGCCGATGCGGGCCGTGTCCGCCGCATCGCCGACGGCGTCTTCCTGACGCGCGATCTCGTCAATACGCCGACCAGTGACATGGGACCGGACGAGTTGGAAATGGCCGTGCGGACCTTGGCGGCGACACACAAGGCCGAGGTGTCGGTGATCAAGGGCGACGATCTGCTCAAGCAGAATTTTCCGATGATTCATGCGGTCGGCCGCGCCTCCGTCGGCGCGCCGCGCCTGATCGACATGATTTGGGGACGGGCCGATGCGCCGAAGGTGACGCTGGTCGGCAAGGGCGTCTGTTTCGACACGGGCGGTCTCGACATCAAGCCGTCGTCGGGCATGCTGTTGATGAAGAAGGATATGGGCGGCGCCGCCAATGTGCTGGGCCTGGCCTCGATGATCATGGCTGCCGGGTTGAAGGTAAGGTTGCGCGTCCTGATCCCGGCGGTTGAGAACTCGATTGCCGGCAATGCTTTCCGACCTGGCGATGTGCTGACCAGCCGCAAGGGCACCACCGTCGAGATCGGCAACACCGATGCCGAAGGGCGGCTGGTGTTGGCGGATGCACTAGCGCTGGCCGATGATGAGGAGCCTGAACTGTTGATCGACATGGCGACGCTGACCGGGGCCGCGCGCGTCGCGCTCGGTCCCGATCTGCCGCCTTTCTACACCGGCGACGAAGCGCTGGCGTCCGAATTGGTGGCGGCCTCCGTTGCCGTCGAGGATCCATTGTGGCGCATGCCGCTGTGGCGGCCCTACGATGCCAGGCTGGCCTCGAAGATCGCCGACATCAACAATGTCACCACCGACGGCTTTGCCGGTTCGGTCACCGCGGCGCTGTTCCTGAAACGCTTTGTCGAGCGGACGCCGGGCTGGGCGCATTTCGACATCTTTGCCTGGAATCCGTCCGACCGCCCCTACGGGCCTGCCGGCGGCGAGGCGCAAGGCATCCGTGCGCTGGAGCGGATCATTTCGAGGCGCTATGCCTGAGGTCGTGAGGCATAGTGCACGGCCTCCAAACTGAAACGGAACCGAAACAATTTGCCGTCATGCTCGGGCGATGTCGATTTCGATGCGTCCGAGCCAGGCGATGCGACTGTGGCAGCAGGTGATGCTGTCGCAGGTGCGCGGTGGCGCGCCCGATCTCACCATGCGCCAGACGGCGATCCTGTTCACCATCTATCTCGACCCGCCGCCGCATACAGTGCGCGGCCTGGCAGCCCGCCTCAACGTCACCAAGCCGGTCATCACCCGCGCGCTGGATACGATGGGCGCGCTGAAGCTGGTGTCGCGCCATCGCGACGAGCTCGACAAGCGCAACGTGCTGATCCGGCGCACTGTCGAAGGCGCGCTCTTTGTCGAGCGCTTCGGCGATGGTATCGTTGCCCGGGCGCATGAGCTGCCCATCTGACCATACCCAATAGCTGGATTGCTGATTTGACTGCCAGGGATGCCCGCCTTCACGCCTTCCGTTCCGACCTCGCCGATGCCAGGCTGAAAGGCGAGGTATCGGCCGATCGCTTCGTCGCCGGCCGTCCGGCGCGCATTGCGGCCTCCGTGGCCGATATCCGCAAGGCGCCGCGCCCGGACGCCGGCGTCAACACGCAGGTGCTGTTTGGTGACGATGTGCTTGTCTTCGAGGAAGCCGAAGGCTGGGCCTGGGTCCAGGCCGAACGCGACGGCTATGTCGGCTATGTCGGTGCCACCATGTTGGGTGCTCGCGAGCATGCGCCCACCCATATTGTCTCTGCGCCGCGCACCTTCCTCTATCCCGGCCCGGATCTGCGCTTCCCGATCAGCGGGCAATTGTCGATGGGCTCGACGGTGACGGTGACCGGCACTGCCGAAACGCGCGGCACCCACTATGCGCTGCTGCCCTCCGATGAGGCGCTGATCGCCGGCCATCTGCGCCCGCTTGGCGACGTCGCTCACGACTACGTCGCGGTGGCCGAGATGTTTCTTGGCACGCCCTATCTCTGGGGCGGCGCCTCCGGCTTCGGCATCGACTGTTCGGGCCTTGTGCAGCTGGCCATGCGCATAGCCGGCCGCAATGTCCTGCGCGATTCCGACATGCAGGCGGCAGGCCTTGGCGAACCGCTCGATCCCGGCCCGGATTATGCCGGGCTGAAACGCGGCGACCTGGTGTTCTGGAAGGGCCACGTCGCCATCATGACCGACGCCCGCGACATGATCCACGCCAACGGCCACACCATGCTGGTATCGCGCGAAGGGCTGAAGGACGCGATCGACCGCATCGGCTATCTCTATGGCGGGCCGACGGGGTTCAGAAGGCCGTAACGCTGGTCTTCCCTTCTCCCCTTGTGGGAGAAGGTGTCGCCGAAGGCGACGGATGAGGGGTGCTCCAGGGAAAGCCAACGTCTCACTCCGCTGGAACACCCCTCAACCGTCTCGGCGCTGCGCGCCGATCCACCTTCTCCCACAGGGGGAGAAGGTAAGAGCCGTTCCGATCACCTTTTGTTCCGATTTTGCTTGGCGTTCGCGCACGCTCGCGCTACCTCTTTCGCGTGACCGAGCAGCCGCGCCTTGCCGAACAGAATGCCAGTGTCGCCTTGCCCGAACCGTTCATCAGATGGTTCGGCGAGAAGGGCTGGTCGCCGCGCGCCCATCAGATCGAACTTTTGGCGAGAGCCCAGGCCGGGCAATCGGTGCTGCTGATCGCGCCGACCGGGGCCGGCAAGACGCTGGCCGGCTTCATGCCGTCGCTGACCGAACTGGCCAATCGTCCCAGGCGCAAACCCGGCCAGGCGCATCGCGGCATCCACACGCTTTACATCTCGCCGTTGAAGGCGCTGGCAGTCGATATCGAGCGCAATCTCGGCAAGCCGGTGGAAGAAATAGGGCTTCCCGTCACCATCGAGACGCGCACTGGCGACACGCCCTCGCACAAGCGCCAGCGCCAGAAGCTGGCGCCTCCCGATATCCTGTTGACCACCCCGGAGCAGCTGGCGCTGCTGATCGCGGCGCCTGATGCCAGGCGCTTCTTCGAGGATCTGCGCTATGTCGTGCTCGACGAACTGCATTCGCTGGTGATTTCGAAACGTGGCCACCTTTTGGCACTCGGCCTGGCGCGGCTGCGCGCTTACGTGCCCGGCCTGCAGACGATCGGCCTGTCGGCAACCGTGGCCGAGCCCGATGAGTTGCGGCGCTGGCTGGTTGGGCAAAATCCACCGGGTGAGATGGCCGGGCTGATCACCGTCTCCGGTGGCGCCAGGCCCGACATCTCCATCCTCGACTCGCGCGAGCGTGTGCCGTGGTCGGGACATTCGGCGCGCTATGCCATTCCCGAGATTTATGAGGCGATCCAGAAGCATCGCATGACGCTGCTGTTCGTCAACACCCGCAGCCAGGCCGAGATGCTGTTCCAGGAACTGTGGCGGGCGAATGAGGACTCGCTGCCGATCGCGCTGCATCATGGTTCGCTCGATGTCGGCCAGCGCCGCCGCGTCGAGAAGGCGATGGCGGACAACGCGCTGCGTGCCATCGTCGCCACCTCGACGCTGGACCTTGGCATCGACTGGGGCGATGTCGACCTAGTTGTCCATGTCGGCGCGCCCAAGGGCGCCAGCCGGTTGGCGCAGCGCATCGGCCGCGCCAACCACCGCATGGACGAGCCGTCGAAGGCGATCCTCATCCCGGCGAACCGCTTCGAGGTGTTGGAATGCCGGGCGGCACTCGACGCCAATTATCTCGGCGCGCAGGACACGCCACCGCTGATCAACGGCGCGCTCGACGTGTTGTCGCAGCATGTGCTGGGCGTCGCCTGCGGCGCGCCTTTCTACGCTGACCTTCTGTTCGAAGAGGTGCGCAGCGCTGCGCCCTATGCCGGGCTGGAGCGCCAGACCTTCGACCGTGTCGTCGACTTCGTCGCCACCGGCGGCTATGCGCTGAAGAACTATGAGCGCTACGCCCGCATCCGCCGGACCAAGGACGGGCTGTGGCGCGTCTCCAACCCTCGCATCGCGCAACAATACCGGCTCAATGTCGGCACCATCGTCGAAATGCCGGAGCTCAATGTCCGCTATGTCCGGCAAGGACGCGGCATGGCCGGACGCGGTGGGCCGGTGCTGGGCAAGATCGAGGAGTATTTCGCCGAGACGCTGCGGCCCGGCGACAACTTCCTGTTCGCCGGCAAGGTGCTGCGCTTCGAGGGCATTCGCGAGAATGAATGCGTGGTCTCCAACGGCGCCGGCGCCAACATCATTGTGCCATCCTATGCCGGCGGCAAGTTTCCGCTGTCGACCTATCTCGCCGACCAGGTGCGCGGCATGCTGGCCGATCCCCACAAATGGCAGGCATTGCCCGAGCAGGTTGCCGACTGGCTCAGACTGCAGAAGGAAAAGTCAGTCCTGCCCAAGCGGGGCGATCTTCTGGTCGAAACCTTTCCGCGCGGCAACCGCCACTACATGGTCGCTTATCCGTTCGAGGGCAGGCTGGCGCACCAGACGCTCGGCATGCTTTTGACGCGCCGGCTGGAGCGGGCCAACGCCCGTCCGCTCGGCTTCGTCGCCACAGACTATTCGCTGGCCGTCTGGGCGCTCGACGACATGGCTGCCTTGTTCAAGGCGAAGAAGCCATCGCTGGCTGCCCTGTTCGACGAGGACATGCTGGGCGACGACCTTGAAGCCTGGCTGAACGACAGCTGGATGCTGAAGCGCACCTTCCGCACCTGCGCCGTCATTGCCGGGCTGATCGAGAAGCGCTTTCCTGGACAGGAGAAGAGCGGCCGCCAGGTGACGGTCTCGGCCGACCTGATTTACGATGTGTTGCGCAGCCACGAACCCGACCATATCCTGCTGCAGGCGACGCGCACCGATGCGTCGGCCGGATTGCTCGATGTCAGCAGACTTGCCGAGATGCTCTCGCGTGTGCGCGGTCGAATCATGCATAAGCATCTCGACCAGATTTCGCCGCTGGCTCTGCCTGTGATGCTGGAGATCGGCAGGGAATCGGTCAATGGCGGCGCCAACGAGTCTCTGCTCATGGAGGCCGCCGATCTGGTCGAAGAGGCCATGGGGCCAAGGGCGAAACCGGACCAAGAGGGTCTGACTTGAAATGAATTTTTCGCTGGCGCGCGCATCACTGATCGCCGAGGCCGACATGGTCGGCATCGCTGGCGAACGCGCGGTCTGCGACCCCCGCGGCGTGCTTTATTTCCCCGATCTACGGCTGCTCGCGGTCTCCGACCTGCACCTGGAAAAAGGCTCGTCCTTTGCCAGGCGCGGCGCGCTGATCCCGCCTTACGATACCGGCGCCACCTTGCTGCGGCTGCAGGCGGTGATATCGGACTACCAGCCTTCGATCGTCATCAGCCTGGGCGACTCCTTCCACGATGGCGGCGGCGCCGAGCGCATGCATCAATCCTTCCGCGAGCGGCTGGAGGCGCTGATGGCCGGCCGCGACTGGTTCTGGGTCGCCGGCAACCATGACCCGGAAGCGCCGGCCGACCTGCCGGGCGACACGGTGCGCGAACTCGCCATCGGCTCGCTGCTGTTCCGCCACGAGCCGTCGAAGGCGAGAACCGAGGGCGAAGTTGCAGGCCATCTCCATCCTTGTGCGCGCATCGTCCAGCGCGGCCGTTCGGTGCGGCGGCGCTGCTTTGCCGGCGATGGCGGCCGCATGATCATGCCGGCCTTCGGCGCCTATACCGGTTCGCTCAACGTGCTCGACCGCGCCTATGCCGGTCTGTTCCGGCGCGAGACGCTGATGGCCTACATGCTGGGCGCCGAGCGCATCTTCGCCATTTCCCACGCCATGCTGCGGCCGGGCTGAGTTCTACGGTATCAGCACGGTAGCGCCGGTCGTCTGCCTCGCTTCGAGCCGGCGATGCGCCTCAGCCACTTCGGCGAGTGGCATGCTTGTGTGCACGGGGATTTTCACCGCGCCGCTGAGCACGACATTGAAGAGATCCTCGCTCATGGCGACAACGTCCTCGCGCCTGGCGAGATGATGGAACAGCAACTGCCAGGTGGCGAACAGCGATCCTTTCTGCATCAAAAGCATGATGTCGAAGGGCGGGATCGATCCCGACGCCGTGCCGTAGCTGACAAACGTGCCGAACGGCCGCAGGCAATCGAGCGAAGCCGGGAAGGTCGCCTTGCCGACGCCGTCATAGACGACATGGCAGCCCTCGCCCTTGGTGATCTCTTTCACCCGCGCGGCAAAGTCCTCCCTGCTGTAGTCGATGACATGGTCGCAGCCATGGGCGCGCGCCAGTTCGGTCTTCTCTGGCGAACCGACCGTGCCGATGACGGTGGCGCCGAGATGCTTTGCCCATTGCGTCAGGATGAGGCCGACACCGCCAGCCGCCGCATGCACCAGCATGGTGTGGCCGGCCTCGACGCGGAACGTGCGGCGCAGCAGATATTGCGCCGTCAGCCCCTTCAGCATCATTGCCGCACCCGTCTCGAAATCGATGGCGTCAGGCAGGTGCACGACGAAATGCGCCGGCACGATGCGCTCCTCGGCATAGGCGCCGAGCGTCTCGACATAGGCGACGCGATCGCCCGGGGCAAAGCCGCTGACGCCTTCGCCCACCGCGATGATTTCGCCGGCGCCTTCATTGCCCGGCGTGAACGGCAAAGCGGGCGGCACGTATTCGCCGGTGCGGAAATAGACGTCGACGAAGTTGAGGCCGACCGCCCGGTTGCGCACGCGGACCTCGCCCGGCCCGGGCTGGCCGATGTCGACATCCTCATAGGCAAGCACCTCTGGCCCGCCATGGCGGTGAACACGGATCGCTTTCATGGTTTTCGTCCCTGCGCTGTTCTCTTGAGTGGAGATAGCGCGGGGCGCGAGATCATTGTAGGCTGATATCGATGACAACAGAGTTCAAAGAAGATGATATCTGAACAGATCGGCCTGGACCTTCTTCGCACCTTTGTGGCTGTCTGCCGGCAAGGCAGCCTGAGCAGGGTCGCCGCACAGACCGGCAGAACCCAATCGTCGCTGAGCATGCAGATGCGCCGGCTCGAGGGACTGCTCCAGCGGCATCTGTTCCAGCGCACCGGCCGCGGCGTCGTGCCGACCGCGGAGGGAGAGCTCTTTCTGGGCTATGCGACCCGCATCCTGGCCCTCGGCGATGAAGCGGTGGCGCGGCTGCAGCAGGCCGGCATTGGCGGCAGCGTGCGCATCGGCCTCGCCGAGGAAGTCACCACCGCAGCGCTCTCGGCCGCGCTGGGACGGCTGCACCGCACCTATCCCGACATCAGCCTCGACGCCATGGTCGAGCACAGTGTCGCACTGGGGCGGCTGTGGAGCGAGGACGCGCTGGATGTCATGATTGCCCCGACATCGGTCGTCGCAGCCGATGCCTTGACGACGTGGAATGTCGAACTGCAATGGGTCTGCGCTACGGACTATGTGCTGGATCACGAACGGCCGCTCGATCTCGTCGCCTTCGGTGCAACCTGCCCTTGGCGCAGGCGCATGATTGAGGCGCTGGTTGCCGCCGGCCGGGAGCACAGGATCGTTCTGTCGTGCCAGAGCGTCACCGGCCTGCAGGCGGCGATCGAGAACGGACTGGGCGTCGGACTGCTTCCACCGGAATCGGTGCGCACGGGCTCAATGCGCGTGCTGAAGACATCGGTGCCCGAGCCGCTCATCGTGCAATACGGACTCTATGCGCACGACCGACGGACAGCGGTGGTCGATGCCGCTATCGAAATCCTGCTGAAGGACTTGCCGGCGGCGCCGGAAGCGCGGGCCGCCTGACGGCGCGCTACCGCCCGTAATAGAGGGTAACGGTGTGCTTGGCCTCGGCAAAAAACAGCCAGCGCTCGACCAGCATGCCGGCGAACTGGACAATGGCCGCAAGCACCGACAGCACCGCCGCGAGCGGCCAGGGCAAATTGAATAGAACAGCAAGCAGAAACAGAGCCGGCAACGCGAAAGCCAGCGCCTGCGTGATCCCTTGCAGCTTGGCGGCGTGCTTGCGGGCGATGCGAAAGCCCATTTCCTTGAGCAGGTAGTTCTCTTCGGTGTGCGGCCATTCCAGCGAGCGCACTGTGCCGCCGGCAAGCCCGGTTGCCGTGTTGGCGGTGGTGGCGATCTCCAGCCTGTCATTGTAGCGCCACGTCGCCAGCTTCCAGCCCCAGCCGAGCAACGTCAGCAGCAGGGCGGCGGCCACGACGGGGTTCGAGCCGATGGCGAATGCCTGCAGCAGCGAATTGAGCAGCACGCTGCCGGTCATCACTGAGAAGATTAGGTAACCGGGCAGCGTGTAGCGGCTGTGCCACTGCGCGATCGGCTTCAGCGACGCATAGATCATGCCGGTTGTGCAGACGGTGACGACCGCGCCAATGGCCGCGAGCAGCCCTGCAACAGTCACCCAGCCGGTGCGGTCAAAAAACACCCAGCCCAGGCCGAACAGCCCGGCCGGAATGAAGGTCGCCACCGACGCCACGCCTTCGCGCGACAGCCAGGAACTGCGCCATTGCGAGAAGGCGCGCCAGGCCCGTTCGGGGCGGCCGAGATGGCCGGTCGACGACAACAAGCCGGCGGCGATCAGGCCGAGCGCCAGCCCCATGCCGATGAGGCCGAGCCAGAAATCGGCCGGGATGAACCCCAGTCCGCCAAGCACGCCAAGCAGTGCCAGCAGGCCGTAGCCGGCGCCGGTGGCAGTGGTGAAGAAGACGACGGAAAAGGCTGGATGCATTGGTCAGTTAGAAAGCATGCGGTCGACCCAGCCGAGGAAACCGCCTTCGGCCTCGACCGCCTCGAGCCTCGGCGCCGCCACTGAAGCTGCACGCTCGGTGTGGGCACGCGGCGGCAGGTACTTGTTGGTCGGCTTGTAGCCCATCTCCGGCATCAGGTCGACGCCGCCACGGCTGGCGACCAGTTGCGACACCGCCGAGGCGGGATCGCCGAGATCGCCGAAATGCCGGGCGCTGGTCGGGCAGGCGGCCACGCAGGCCGGCACACGGTCCTCCTCGGCCAGATTGTCATTGTAGATGCGGTCGACGCAGAGCGTACATTTCTTCATCACGCCGACATCGGTGTCGAATTCGCGCGCGCCATAGGGGCAGGCCCAGCTGCACAATTTGCAGCCGATGCATTTGCTTTCGTCGATCAGCACGATGCCGTCCGATGCCCGCTTGTAGGAGGCGCCGGTCGGGCAGACGGTGACGCAGGCCGGCGTCTCGCAATGCAGGCAGGAGCGTGGGAAGTTGACGGTGCGCCCGCCCGCCTCCGTCGTGTGCTCGTAGCTGTGCACGCGGTTGAACCAGACGCCGTCGACATCGCCGCCATAGGGGTGGATGTCGGTCAGCGGCGCCATGTGGCCGCCGGTGTTCCACTCCTTGCAGGCGGTGACGCAGGCCTGGCAGCCGACGCAGGTGTCAAGGTCGATGACAAGGCCCAGTTTCTTGTCGGTATGGGCGGGAAGGCAGGTCATTCCACGGCTTCCCTGTTGACGCGGAATTCGGCGCCGTAGCGAAGGATGTCGGGCGATGGCGCGACATTTGGCGGTTGGCTGAAACGCTCGAATTGCGGCTCGGTGAAGCCGGCTTCCTCGGCCGCGCATTTGACGATGCGCACGCGCAAATCGAACCACGCCGCCTGTCCGGTCACCGGATCGGAATTCGAATAGCGCTTGCCGTTGGCATCGACCGAGGTCTGGTCGCCGATAATGTGGTTGAGCAGGAAGCCGCGATTGCTCTCGGCGGCATCGTCCTTCAGCCCCCAGCTGCCGCGCCTCTTGCCGATGGCGTTCCAGGTCCACACCGTATCTGGATTGACGCCGTCGACCAGCTTGATCTGCCCCTTCACCCGGCCATTGATGCTTTCGATCCACACCCAGTCGTCGTCGACAAGGCCGAGAATTGCTGCGGTCTTGTGATGCACGAACAGCCGGTTCTGGCTGGTGATTTGCCGCAGCCACGCATTCTGCGAACCCCAGGAATGATACATGTGCATCGGCCGCTGCGTCAGCGCGTGCAGCGGATATTTTTCGAGATCGACGGCGGCCTCTTCGAACGGCGTAAACCAGAACGGCAGCGGGTCCATATAGGTCTCGATACGGCCGCGCTCGGCTTCCGGCGGCTGCACGCGGCCATGGCCGCGCGCGGCGAGGCGAAAGCGCTGCATCGGCTCGGAATAGAGCTGGAACACGATGGGCTCGGCCTTGGGAATGAACCCCAACTGCTCCGCAAAGTCGAGATAGGAGCGGTTGGCCATCTTGTAATAGCGCTGGTCGGCGGCAAAGTCCTGGTGCCAGAAGCCGCCATTGTCGATGTAGCGCTGCAGCTGGTCCGGATTGACTTCGCCCTTGCCGACAGACGTGCCGTCCTTGCCGCGCCAGCCGGCGAGTGGGCCGATGCCCGGCGTGCGCTCGTGATTGACGATGTAGTCGGCATAGTCGCTGTATTTCGCGGACCCATCGTCGTTGACGAAGCAGGGCAGGCCGAGCCGCGCGCCGAGCTCGATCAGCACCGACTGGAACGGCCTGACGTCGCGGTCGGGTTCGACAACGGGATGGCGGATGGCGTCCCCCGGTCCATCGGCATGGCTTATCGGTCGGTCGAGCAGGCTGATGCAATCATGCCGTTCGAGATAGGTGGTGTCGGGCAGCACCAGGTCGGCGAACGGCACCGTCTCCGAATAATAGGCGTCGGAATAGATGATGAAGGGGATCTTGTAGTTGCCCGCCTCGTCATGGTCGGTCAGCATGGCAATGGTCTCGACGGTGTTCATCGACGAATTCCACGCCATGTTCGACATGTACATCATCAGCGTGTCGATCGGGTAAGGGTCGCCGGCCCAGGCATTGCGGATGACCGTATGCATCAGCCCATGCGCGGCCAGCGGCGCGTCCCAGGAATAGGCCTTGTCGATGCGAAGCGGCGTGCCGGCCTCATCGACCAGCAGGTCATCCGGCCCACAGACGAAGCCGAGCGGCACGCCGTCCAGCGGCGTCATCGGCTTTACGCTTTTGCCGCACGGCTTCGGCCCCGGCGGCGCCGAGCGCGGGTAGGGCGGCTTGAAACGAAAGCCGCCGGGCACGTCGATCGTGCCCAGCAGCACCTGCAGCAGGTGGATGGCGCGGCAAGAGTGAAAACCGTTCGAATGGGCCGATATGCCCCGCATGGCATGCATCGACACCGGCCGTCCCTTGATCGTCTCGTGCCGACGCCCGGCCCAGTCGGTCCACGCCACCGGCAGTTCTACCGTCTGTTCGAAGGCGACATGCGCGAGTTCGGCCGCGATCCGGCGGATCGTGTCAGCCGCAATCCCGCACTGCGCGGCAACTGCGTCAGGCGCGTAGCTGTCGTCCATGTAGCGATCGGCAATGAGCTGGAACACCGGCACACAGCGGCGGCCGGCGACGGTGTAGCTGCCGGTCAGCGCTGGCTTTGCATCTGGGTCGGCGGCGTTGATGGAGGCCTTCGCCACCCGGTCCCAGGCGACGGGATTGTTGTCGCTGTCGCGCAGGAAAAGCCCGTCATCGGCCGCGACCGGCTCCTGGATGACCAAAACATGAGCGTTGGTGTAGCGCAGCAGATAATCGAGATCGACGCGGCCGGCTTTAAGCAGTTCATGGATAAGGGCGAAGACGAAGAGGCCGTCCGTGCCGGGCCGGATACCGATCCAGTCGTCGGCGATCGCGTTGTAGCCGGTGCGGCAAGGGTTGATCGACACCACCTTGGCACCGCGCGCCTTGAGCTTGCCGAGTCCGATCTTGATCGGGTTGGAATCATGGTCCTCGGCGACGCCGAACAGCATGAAGTATTTGGTGTTGTCCCAGTCCGGCTCACCGAACTCCCAGAACGAACCGCCGATCGTGTAGAGCCCGCCCGCCGCCATATTGACCGAGCAGAAGCCGCCATGGGCGGCGAAGTTCGGCGTGCCGAACTGGCTCGCCCACCAGCCGGTCAGCGACTGCGACTGGTCGCGCCCGGTGAAGAAGGCGAGCTTTTTCGGATCGGTGCCGCGTATGTTGGAAAGTCGTTCAGTCGCGATCGAAAAGGCTTCTTCCCACTCGATCTCGCGGAATTCGCCCGAGCCGCGCGGACCGCTGCGCAGCAGCGGCTTCTTCAGCCGCGCCGGGCTGTAGTGCTGCATGATGCCGGAGCTGCCCTTGCCGCAGATCACGCCGCGATTGACCGGATGGTCCTTGTTGCCGTTGATGTAGCGAACCTTGCCGTCCTTGATGTGGACGTCGATGCCGCAGCGGCAGGCGCACATATAGCAGGTGGTCTTGGCGATGCTGTCGGAAACATCAGGCGAGGTGTCGACGCCGTCGCCTTCGTCCGGCGCGCGCGTATCGGCAAGCGGCCGTTGCGACGGTGCGGAATTCGCCCCGCGCGGCGCTCCGTGGTTCATAGGCCAGGCGTGCTTTTGCTACCTGAGAATTTGGCCCGCGTCTTCGGTCCGGGGCCACGCATATAGTGCTCTTCCGGATGATAGCGGTCGCCGGCCAGCCGCCGCCTGAGGCCACGGGTCCAATGCGCAAGCAGGGATCTGAACCGCCCGATCATTTTGTTGGCTGCGATCTGTTGGCGAATTTCTTCTAACTTCGGTTGAAAAAGTAGAATAAAGCTATCGATCTGTCTAATCAGTTGTTCTTGTAAATTCGATCGAAATTGGTTCTTAATGCGCGCATGACCCTCGACCAATTGCGCATTTTCGTCGCCGTCGCCGAACGCGGCCACATGACCAAGGCGGCAGAGCTTTTGGGCATCTCCCAGTCGGCTGCGTCGGCGGCCATCCGTGCCCTCGAGGAGCAGCACGGCGTACATCTGTTCAACCGGGTCGGCCGCAACATCGAGCTGGCGCAGACCGGCCACCGCTTCCTGCCTGAGGCCAAGGCGGTGCTGGAGCGCGCCGCCTCCGCCCGCAATGTGCTGGAACATGTCTCGCAGACAGTCGCCGGCAGTCTTTCGATCGCCGCCAGCCTGACCATCGCCAGCTACTGGCTGCCGCGCCGGCTGGCCTCATTCCATGAAGCCTACCCGGCGGTGCGCTTAAGCGTCAGCATCGGCAACACCAGGCAGGTGGAGGCCAACGTGCTGGATGGCACCGCCGATCTCGGCCTGGTCGAGGGACGCACCGAATCCGATATCCTGCGCCGCACCAAGGTTGACGTCGACAGACTGATGCTGGTCGTCGCCGCCTCGCATCCCGAGATCGTCGAAATCGCGCCAGGCCGCCCTGATATCAGGGGTTTGCGCTGGATCATCCGCGAGGGTGGTTCCGGCACGCGCGAGGTGCTGGAGGATCTGGCCCGCCGCGAAGGGATTTCGCTCGCCGATCTGCAGATATTTTTGGTGCTGCCAAGCAACGAGGCGGTTCGCCAGGCGGTCGAGGCCGGCGCCGGCGCCACCATCATTTCCGACCTCGTCGTCGGGCGCGCCGTGGCCGAGGGCAGCCTCCGGTCGGTGCCGCTCGAACTGCCGAAGCGCGACTTCGCCATGATCACCCATCGCGATCGCCAGGCGAGCCTGGCGCAGATGGCGCTCAAAGCGCATCTCAGCGCCTCTGCAGACCACGGTTAAGGCGATTAGCTGAACTTGCGCTGCGCATCCAACGCCAGGCCAAGGCCGACCGAGCCGAACATGTCGCCCTCGATCACGGCTGCCTGTGGCACAAGCGACAGGATTTCTCGCCGCGCCAGCGGGATCGCGGTCGAGCCGCCGGTGAGGAACACGGCGGTGATATCGGACGCTTTCACGACGGCGTCGGCGATCGTCTGCCGCACCGTCGCCGACACCCGTTCGATGTCGGCGGCAATCGTCTCTTCCAGACCGGTCCGCGTAATTTCGGCGGCAAAATGCACGTCGGGCAGCGCCACCGTCACATCGGCCGAAGCCTGATCCGTCAGCGCGATCTTGGCCCGCTCGACTAGGCCGGCGAGCGCATGGCCGTAGCGATGCTCGACAATGTGGATGAAGCGCTCGACCAGGTCGGCGCGACTGGCCTCGAAGCGGATCTGCCTGAGGTCCGTCATCGCCTTGGCGGTGTAGACCAGGTTGATGCGCTGCCACGTCGCCAGGTCGATGAAGTAGCTCGCCGGCAGGTTGCGCTTGCCGTCTTTCGTCGGCGAGAGATAGCCGAGCTTGGGCATGACATGGGCGATGCTGAGCAGCCGGTCGAAATCGGTGCCGCCGATGTGGACGCCGCGGTTGGCCAGGATATCGTCCTTGCGGTCGCCTGAGCGGGCGCGCTGCGGCGAAACCCGCACGATCGAGAAGTCGGACGTGCCGCCACCCATGTCGACGATCAGCGCCAGCTCCTCACGTGCCACACCCTGTTCGTAATCGAGTGCAGCGGCGATCGGTTCGAACTGGAAGGCGATGTGCTTGAAGCCTTGCGCGCGCGCTGCCTTTTCAAGCTCGCCCTGCGCCTTGGCATCGGCTTCCGCATCATCGTCGACGAACTGCACGGGCCGGCCGAGTACGACGCTCTCCACGGGAGCGCCGGCATCTTCCTCGAGCCGCTTCTTGAGATGGCCGACGAACATGCCGACAATGTCGATGAAGCCGATCTGGCGCGCCTTGATGCGCGTCTTCTCATGCGCCAGCGAACTGCCGAGCACGCTCTTCAGCGACCGCATCAGCCGCCCTTCGATGGCGTCGGTGTAGTCGGCGATGGCGCGGCGGCCGAAATAGGTGTGGCCGTCCTCGAAGTTGAAGAACACCGCACTTGGCAATGTCGGCCGCTCCCCTTCCAGCGCCACCAGTCGTGCCTGGCCGTTCCGGATTACGCCCACCGTAGAATTGGACGTGCCGAAATCGATGCCGCCAAATGCCTGATGCATTGCAGCCTCCTGTCATTGGGTCGCGGTGGCCGGCGCTGAAAAGCACTGTCATCCGGATGTCCGGACCGCTTGCCGAATTGATTGTGCGTAATTGCCCGAGGGTTGGGAGGCGGCGATCTATCGCATAAACGCGGAAAGGGGAACCCTGTTTTTCCGGTAAAATGAGCTTCTGGACGTCAATCCTTGCGGAAGATCAGCCTGCCCAGCCAGCCGGTGATCATGGCCAGCGACACGGCGAAGACGCCATAAAGGAAGGAATAATCGTGCGCGACGCGGAAGATCGACTGTTCGAAACCCGACTTGCGGATTTCGAGCTGGGCCGAGCTTTCCTTGAGGAACAGGCCGCTCTTGAACAGGAACGCGCGGGCTTTATGCGTTCCAACCGGGACATTCGGCGCCAGCCGCACCGTGGCGCGGAACAGGTTCTGCGACAGGAATTGCACGCCACCGACATTCTCGCTGTACAGGCCGGTCGCCCCCTTGCGCTCGCGCAGCGCCGTGGTGAATTCCTCGATCGTCGCCGGGCTGTCGGTGGCGTCGGCCGGCTGCATGTAAAGGTTGGAGGCGCCAAGCGATAGCTGCCTGTAGCTGTTGGGTTCGGTGATGTCCTGCAGCGGCCGCGTCGTGGCGACGGAATAAGACACCGGCACGTTTTCGAAAGTTTCGGATTCCAGATTGACCCAGACGCCGAGCACCCGGTCCTTGCGGCGCACCACCACCGGCCGCGGCGGCCCTTCCAGCACGACGATGACGTCATAGCGCCCCTGCCGCGCGACCAGCGGATCGGGGTTTTCCAGCGAACCGAAAATGGTCAGGTCGGCGCCGGAAAAACCGGCGGTGATCGACACGGCGTCGGTGGAGAGACCGATCTGGATGCCTTCCGGCAGCGGGTTCGGCGCCTGTGCTGTCGCCGGCAGGGCGAGACCGAAAACCAAAGCGGCGGCCGAAAAAATCCTCCATCCCCGCATCAGTTCAGGCCTGCCGCGGTCAGCGAATAGAGGTTTGGCGGCGTGACGAAGAGATCGATGGCCAGCCGGATCGCGACCGCCAGCACCAGCAGCGCCAGCAGCGCCCTGAGCTGTTCGCCGCGCAGCTTCTGGCCTGCCTTGGCGCCATATTGCGCGCCGGCGACGCCGCCCGCCATCAGCAGGAAGGCAAGCATGACGTCGACAGTCTGGTTGGTGGTGGCGTGCACCAGCGTGGTGTAGGCCGAGGTGAAGATGATCTGGAACAGCGAAGTGCCGATAACGACGTTGGTCGGCACTTTCAGCAGGTAGATCAGCGCCGGCACCATGATGAAGCCGCCGCCGACACCCATGATCGACGACAGGAAGCCGATACCCGCGCCGAGCCCCAGCACCGGAATGACACTGACGAACAGTTTCGAGGCCCTGAAGCGCATCTTCAGCGGCAGCCGGTGGATCCAGTTGTGCTGGCCGGATTTCTTCAACACCGGCGCAGCGCCGCTGCGCGTGGCGCGCAGCGCATTGACGCTTTCGACCAGCATCAGCCCGCCGACCGTGCCGAGCAGCACGACGTAGAGCAGCGAAATGAACAAATCGAGCTGGCCGAGCCGACGCAGGAAGGCAAAGACGAAGATACCGCCGGTCGAGCCGACAATGCCGCCGGCCAGCAGCACCCCGCCGAGCTTGAAGTCGAGCGTCCCGCGCTTCATGTGCGACAGTGCGCCGGAGAAGGAGGAGGCGATGACCTGGTTGGCGCCGGTGGCGACCGCGATGGCCGGCGGGATGTTGTAGAAGATCAGGAGCGGCGTGATCAGAAAACCGCCGCCGACCCCGAACATGCCCGACAAGAAACCCACCGCCGCGCCCATCGCCAGCAGGACGAAGACGTTGACGGAAATTTCCGCGATCGGGAGATAGATGCCCACCCGTCAGTCTCGATCAGTTTGCCTGTCGGCGATTGCAGCCATTCGCGAGCATTGTCGCACCGAAAAGCCAATTTTTCCTTGCGCCGACGGGGCAGTCGGGTCAAACCCCGCCGCCCTGCCGAAACAAAAAACATCTCAATCAGTTAACAGGCAAATGTGTGGCAAGGGCGTCGCGATAGCGACGCATCTGCCGTTATTTGTGCGCCAGCAGCGCCTTCACCAGCTTTTCGTCGATTTCGCCGGTCGCCTGCATCTTGTTGTCGGTCTGGAAAGCCATGATCGCGGTCTTGGTCTTGCCGCCCATCACGCCATCGGCGCCGCCGGCATCGTAGCCGTTTTTGTTGAGGATGAGCTGGATGTTCTTGACCGCCTTCTTCATGTCGACGCTGGCGGTCGTCTGCGGCGTGCCTTCCTGCCAGGACTCCGGGATGTCGGCCGAGTTGGACGCCGGGTCGAGCGGCTTCGGCTTCCACAGTTCGGTGGCGGCGCGCGCCCGCTCGAGCTGTTCGGGCCGCAGCGCACTGGCGACTTCGTCGCGCTTGGCCTCCGCATCCTTGTCGCCAGTCTTGGCGACGAGTGCGAACCATTTGTAGGATTCCTCCAGGCTCTGCTTCATGCCGACGCCCTTGGCCGCCAGGATGCCGAGATTGAACTGGCTGTCCTTGACGCCGACATCGGCCGCCGCCTGGAACCAGTGCGCGGCCGATTCATTGTCGGTCACGCCGTCCGCGGCCATGGCAAAGAGCACGGCGAGGTTGTGCATGGCGCTGGCGTTACCTTGCGCGGCGGCGAGCTGGTAGAAGGTCTTTGCCTTCTTGATGTCGCGCGTGACGCCGATGCCCTTTTCGTAGAAATTGCCGATGCGGTACTCGGCTGGCGCGAAGCCGAGTTCGGCCGACTTTTCGTACCATTTGGCGGCTGCCGCCATGTCTTCTTTAACGCCGCGCGATTCGGCATAGCGCGAACCGAGCTCGAACAGCGCCTTGGCGTCGCCGCCGGCGGCCGCGTCGCGCAAGGCTTGCGGGCCGGCATCGGCCGGAACGTCGATCTTGGCGACGACAGGCGTTGCCGCGGTGTCAGCGGGCGGAACGGCGCCGGTCGTATCCGATGCCGATGGCGCCACGACAGCGGCCGCAGGTTGCGCGTCAGCCGCCGGTTCCGCAGTGGCGGTCGTCGGCAATGTTGCGTCTGGCGCCGGGGCCGGATCGGCCGAAGCCATTGGTGCAGGCGTGGATTCGGCTGCCGGCACGTCAGGGCCAACAGAACTTGTCGAAGCAGCCTCGATCGGCGCGTCATCCTTGGCGGGCGGCTGCGATGGCTCCGCCTGCCTGACCATCCGGGCCGGTGCATCCTGCACGGTTGCCTGCGTGTCTGCCTTGGGTTGGCTGGGAGCGTTGACCGAGGCGGTCTCGACCGGCTGCGATGCCACAATCGGCGCGGTATCGTTGCTTGCGACCTCGACCGGGTCGGCGAAGAACGCCTTGCCCAGTTGCAGGCCGGCAAGCGCCAGCATGATCGCGATCGCTCCCATCAGGATCGGCTTGCGCCGCGCCTTGAGCAGGTCGCCGATCCGCAGCGCTTTCACCGGACCCTTCATGGTGGACTGGCGTTTCAGCGCGTCGGCCTCGGCGGCCGCGGCCTGCGCCGCGCGCCGGGCCGCGGCGATGAAGTCGGATTTCGACGCATCGCCGGTGCTTTGGCGCGCCGGCGGGCCGCGCTCATCGCGCACCCGCTTCATGATGGCGTTGAGATCGGGCGCGCCGGAGCCTGGCTCCAGCGGCCGGTTGGCGAACTTGGGGTCGAGTGGTTCATCGAGATCGACGCTCGGCATGTCGGCATTGGGCGCCGAACCGGCAAGCGGCGGCATGTCAGCCTGCTTCTTGCCCCTGAAGGCGCGCGCCAATCCGCCGAACAGCGATTTCTTGGCCGTGCCTTCGCCTTTCTCGGCAATCGCATCGGAACCGAGCGCCGCCTGCGCGGCGGCCGCGGCAGCCTCGGCCGGCGAGCGGCGTACCGGCTCGCTGCGCATGTCAGGTTCGGCGCGCATATCGGGTTCGTTGCGCATGATCGCGGCGGCCCGGCCGTCGAGGTCGGCCATGTCTCCGGTCAGTGGCTGCGGCTGGTCGATGTCCATCGACGGCGCGTCCTGCACTGCGATCTTGGAGGCGCGGGCAGCGCGGGCCCGCCGTGCCGGCTCGGCCGGCGTGTCCAGAAGTTCGCTCACCGCCTCGACCGGTTCGCTGGTTTCCAGCGAGCCCAGGCGATCGACGATCTTGAGCAGCGTGTCGTGAATGGCCTCGAATGTCCGCGAATTGCGCTCGTCCGAACGGCGCGTCAGCGCTTCCAGCGTCTTCAGATCCTGGGCAAGGCCGGTGACGGCCGCGGTGTTGGCATTGGAATCGGCCAGCGAGCGCACGGCGCTCTCGGCCGCCTCGCGTGCCGCGCCCATGATGGACTCGCGGGTTCCGGCCAGCGACTTCTCGATCTCGTTGAGGCGCGGGCTGATGTCCTCGAATTCCGGCAGCGGCGTGCCGGGCTTCGACAGATGCGCCGACAGGCCGGAGACCTGCGCCTCGAGGCTGCGGATCAGCGCCGGATCGATGCCGGCGACCTGCGCGGCCGACGATTCCAGCCGGCTAGAAATGTCTTCGAGCCGGCTTTCCAGGCCGCGGATCGCCGCTTCGTTGGCAGGATCGGGAACACGCGTCTCCATGCGCTTGGCAAGCGCGGTGAAGCGTGCGTCGATGGCGTTCATGATTTCGGCGCTGTCGGCTTGCGGCTGGCGCTGGTCCAGGCGGTCGGCAACCTCGTCCAGCCGCCGCTCGAGGTCGCGAAACAGCATGTTGCCCTGTTCGATGGCATCACCTTGCCGGCGTTCCATCATGCCCGACAGCACGTCGAAGCGCTGTTCCAGGCCCTGGAAAATATAGTCGACGTCCGGCATGGCCGGGGCGCGGTCGATCTTGTCGGCAATCATCGCGATCTGGTTGCCGAGGCGCTCCATCGCCTGTTCCGGCAGATTGGCGCGGCCGGCGAGGTCGTCGACCCGGTTCGACAGCATGCTGAGACGGTCAAGAACCTCCCCGCTCGGACGGACCTGCACCACTTCCTCGATCTGCTGCGCCAGCGAGGCGATCCGCTTCTCGATGCGCTCGAAGGGCTCGGGGTCGAAGGAATTGGCCTGGGCGGCGACGGTCGAGGCGACGATGGCGCGCGTAATCTCGTCAAGCCGTTCGTCGATCAGGCCGAGCGTGTCGCCGCCGCGGTTGTTCTGCTGGCTGACGAAGTGGTCGACAGCGCCGGCAAGCGTGCGGACCTTTTCCTCCATTGAGCGCAGCGATAGCGATTCCGGCAGATTGTTGACGGCATTGCTGATCTGCTCGAGCCGATCGGTCAGGGCCGAAAATCCGGGGCCGTCCGCGCGGTTGCGCTGGTCGGCGTCCACGCGGTCCTCGAATGCGCTCCAGCGACGGTCGAAATCGTCCCAGCGGCGGTCGACCTTCAGCACGCTCTCTTCTCGCGCCAGCGTGTCGAGCGCGGTCTTTACCTGCTCGAGTTCGAGCCGCAGCATGTTGACGCTTCTGTCGTCGCTCTTTTCGGCCAGCGTCTGGATGGCGCCGGAAAGCCGCTCGAACTCGAGGCCGAGTTCGGCGCTGCCCTTGCCGGGCAAGCCGCCTGATTGGCTGCTCGCCTGGAACGCCCGTTCGATGTCTTTGCGCAGCGCGGCGAATTCGCGCTGCAGGCCGGCGGTCATCTGATGGCGCAATTCCTCGCGCAGGCCGCGCAATTCGCCGGCGATCTTGCCGACCACGGCGACGCTGTCTTCCTGGCCGCGCACACGGTCGATGTCGCGCGCAAGCCCCTGATAATTCTGGTCGAAGCCGGACGTCACAGGGCTTTTCGGCCGCGGCGCGGGCTGCGGATCCTCATACCAGCGCGGCGGGGCGTAGGGCTGGGCGCTGGCGTAGCGCGGCTCGACCGGTGGCCGGCGCGGATCGAAGCGCTCTCCCACGTCCTCGCGCTTGCGCTCCAGCCGCTGCTCCAGCGTTTCCAGCGAGCGGTTCAATTCATCAAGCGTGGTGTTCGGCCTACGCGGCCTGCCGGCATTGAGTGTATCGAGATAGGACCGCTTGCTGTTCATCGATGCGTCCGTTTTTCAGAATGGCCGGCTTGCTGCCAGTTTTCCCCAAAGTCCCTGTCGGGAACGAAGGCGGCCGTGCGGCTATGCTGCGGCGGAAGAACGAGCTTCCCGGGCCAGGCCCGCTCTCCGAAAAACCGTGAAAAATTCGCTACAGGATAAACACGGGTGACCGACATGCGCACATTTCACCCATCGTGGTAAACAAGGCGTTAACCAAGCTTAAGAAGTTACGGCATTGCTGAAATACAGGCGGCGCCCTTTCGGACCCGGCACCAGGGGTGCGGCATAAGGTTTCGCAATCCCAGAACGCCCTTGCGTCATGAGGCGGCTATCGATATAGAATTGACGTAAACGTAAGAGGGGCGCTGTTCGTGCCTTTTGCGATGAATTAGTTGAAACCCACGACTGGAAGCATGCCCCCGCTTCCACTCAGGCGCTGCACGGTCCGGGACCGCGACGCCACTACAGGGGAAAGCCAGTGACCATGAAACTTGTTTCGCCCGGCGAAGCCGCGGCCAACACCAACAATATGTCTGTCGAACCCGGCGAGGAACTCGTGCGCATCGGCGAGATGGCCAAGAAGTACGGCGTGACCCTGCGCACGCTGCGTTTCTATGAAGACAAGGGCCTGCTCAATCCGAAGCGCGACGGGGCAACGCGCCTCTACACGCGTCGCGACAAGGCGCGGCTGAAGCTGATCCTGCTCGGCCGCAAGGTCGGGTTCTCGCTGCGCGACGTCAAACAGATGATGGATCTCTACGATCCCACGGGATCCAACACCAAGCAGCTGCGGCTGGCTCTCGACAAGTCGGAGAAGCAGCTTGCCCGCCTGCAGAAGCAGCGCGCGCTGATCGAAGACGCGATCAACGAGCTGAGCGGCTCGATGTCGGCCGTGCGCCAGATGCTGTCCGAACGTTCAGCCCTGGCCAGCGCCGCCGGCTGATCTAGCTCCGCCGAGACGTTTGACAAGAGCCGCGCGGGACTGCCCGCGCGGCTCTTTTCGTTTGCCATCTTCGTCTGGTCAACCCAAGCACCGTGCTGGTGTCCGCTGAGCCGTGCCGATAGGCTGGCACAAGGAAATTTTGTCGCGGCAACAAAATTGACGTTTACGCAAACGTCAATTTTTGTTATCCCGCTTTCAACATTGGTCCGCATGCTGCCCGAGCTCGTTTTCGGGACCTGATCCCGCGACCAAGACCCGCATGGTGGAGGAAACACATGCCGATCTATAGGGCTCCGGTCCAGGACACGCTGTTCGTGCTCAATGAGGTGCTGGGCTACCAGCGCTATTCCAACCTTCCCGGATTTGCCGACGCGACGCCCGATGTGGTCGAGGCGATCCTCGCCGAGGGCGCCAAGCTCGCCGAAAACGTCATGCATCCCTTGAACCGTGTCGGTGACATGGAAGGCTGCGTGCGCCATGAAGACGGCTCGGTGACGACGCCGAAGGGCTTCAAGGAGGCCTACGACCAGTATCGCGAAGGCGGCTGGATGGGGCTGGCGGCACCGGTCGAGTTCGGCGGCCAGGGCCTGCCCTATGCCGTGCACACGGCGGTTGCCGAATATATGGTCTCGGCTAACATGGCGCTGATGATGTATCCCGGCCTGACCCAAGGGGCGATCGCCGCGATCATCACCCACGGCACCGACGAGCAGAAGGCGACATGGCTGCCGAAGCTGGTCGAGGGGGCCTGGACCGGCACCATGAACCTGACCGAGCCGCATTGCGGCACCGATCTTGGCCTGCTGCGCACCAAGGCGGTGCCGAACGGCAATGGCACCTACAAGATATCAGGCCAGAAGATCTTCATCTCGGCCGGCGAGCACGACATGTCGGACAACATCGTCCATCTCGTGCTGGCCCGCATCGAAGGCGCGCCGGCAGGCGTCAAGGGAATCTCGCTGTTCATCGTGCCGAAGCTCAAGCTCGATACGTCGGGCAATCCGGGCGAGAAGAACACGCTGTCCTGCGGCTCGATCGAGGAGAAGATGGGCATCCACGGCAATTCGACTTGCGTCATGAACTATGACGAGGCCGAGGGCACGTTGCTCGGCGAGGAGAATGGCGGCCTGAAGGCGATGTTCACGATGATGAACGAAGCCCGGCTCGGCGTCGGCCTGCAAGGGTTGTCGCTGTCGGAAATCGCCTACCAGAACGCGGTGTCCTACGCCAAGGACCGGCTGCAGGGCCGTTCGCTGTCAGGCGCCAAGGCGCCGGACAAGAAGGCTGACCCGATCATTGTCCACCCCGACATCCGCCGCTCGCTGATGACCATGAAGGCCTTCAACGAAGCCGGCCGCGCGCTGGCGCTGTGGACGGCGATCAAGTCCGACATCGCCCACCGCTCCGCCGACGACAAGGACCGCCAGGCCGCCGACGACTACACCGGCCTGTTGACGCCGGTGATCAAGGGCGTGCTCACCGACAAGGGTTTCGACCACGCCGTCATGGCGCAGCAGGTGTTCGGCGGCCACGGCTATATCGAAGAGCACGGCATGAGCCAGTTCGTGCGCGATGCGCGCATCGCCATGATCTATGAAGGCGCCAACGGCATCCAGGCGCTCGACCTCGTCGGCCGCAAGCTCGGCCTGAATGGCGGCCGCGCCGTGCAGGCCTTCTTCAAGGATGTAGGCGAGTTCTGCGAGGAGAACCGTGCCGACGAGAAGCTGGCGCCGTTCACCAAGGCGCTGAAGAAAGGCCTCAACGATCTGCAGGCGGCGACCATGTGGCTGCTGCAGAACGGCATGGCCAAGCCCGACAATGCCGGTGCTGCCTCGACCGACTACATGCATCTCTTCGGCCTGGTGGCGCTGGGCTACATGTGGGCGCAGATGGCCAAGGCCGCGCTAGGTAAGACCGGCGCCAACGGCTCGCAGCCCTTCTACGACAACAAGGTGGTGACGGCACGCTTCTTCATGGAACGGATCATGCCCGAGACGTCGGCGCATCTCGCCCGCATTTCCAGTGGTGCGGACACGCTAATGGCGCTGCCTGCGGAAGCGTTCTAAAAATGGCCAGCGTCCCCCTCCCCCTTGAGGGGAGGGTGGCCCGAAGGGCCGGGAGGGGTCCTGCGTGAAGTGCGCTGGCCTCCCATGGGAGCGCTGGCAGGAGGAAGATCGCAAATGCATTCGGTGCAAGTGTTGAAGAACAAGGTCGAGCACGTCATCAGCGACCCCACCCGGCCGCTTCGCGGCCACCCTCCCCTCGAGGGGGAGGGGGACGCCGGCGCGGGAGAAACGGCATGACAAATCCAGCCGAAGTGCTCTCTTTGCCGAAGCCCGCCTGGGCGGCGGACGAGGTCGGCATGCTCTACGACATGGCGCATCGCTTCATGTCGGAGGAGATCGCGCCGCGCTACGACGAGTTCGAGAAGAATGAGATGGTCGACCGCGAGAGCTGGCGCAAGGCGGGTGCCGCCGGCCTGCTCTGCGCTTCGATGCCGGAGGAGTATGGCGGCTCTGGCGGCACCTTCGCGCATGAGAGCGCCATCATCGAGGCGATTGGCCATGTCGGCGTCGACGGCTTCGGCATCGGCCTGCACAATGCGATCGTCGCCCCGTACATCCTGCATTACGGCTCGGAAGAGCAGAAGAAGAAATGGCTGCCGAAGCTGGCGACCGGCGAACTGATCGGCGCCATCGCCATGACCGAACCCGGCGCCGGCTCCGACCTGCAAGGCGTCAAGACGCGCGCCGAGAAGGACGGCAACCAGTACAAGATCAACGGCTCCAAGACCTTCATCACCAACGGCCAGCTCGCCAATTTCATCATCGTCGTCACCAAGACCGATCCGGCCAAGGGCGCCAAGGGCACGTCGCTGATCGTTGTAGAGACCGACGAGGTCGATGGCTTCGAGCGCGGCCGCAACCTCGACAAGATCGGCTTGAAGGCCAACGACACGTCGGAATTGTTCTTCAACGACACGCGCGTGCCTACCTCCAACCTGCTCGGTCATGAAGAGGGACAAGGCTTCATCCAGCTGATGCAGCAACTGCCGCAGGAACGCCTGCAGATCGGCACCGGCGCCATCGCCATGATCGAGCGCGCGCTGGCGTTGACCATCGACTACGTCAAGGAGCGCAAGGCCTTCGGTAAGGCGATCATCGAGTTCCAGAACACCCAGTTCAAGCTCGCCGAACTCAAGACCGAGGCCACCATCGGCCGCGTCTTCTACAATGATTGCGTCACCCGCCACATCAATGGCGGCCTCGACCCGGTCACCGCCTCGATGGCCAAATACTGGCTCTCGGACCTGCAGGGAAAAGTCGTCGACGAATGCCTTCAATTGCATGGCGGCTATGGCTACATGAATGAATATCCGATCGCCCGCATGTTCCGCGACGCCCGCGTCCAGCGCATCTACGGCGGCACCAACGAGATCATGAAATTGCTGATTGGCCGGAGCCTTTAGGATACCAATTATGGGCGCATGGGGTTTCAAAATTTTCGAAAACGATGACGCAGCCGATTTCGTCGCGGAATTTGAGAACAGTGGCGCCGTCGCCGTTGCAGGCGCGCTCGATGCGGCTTGCAACAATCCTGACTACATCGAGGCGCCGGATGGCTCGGTTGCGCTGGCCGCCGCCGCAATTGTCGCCGCAGCTAACGGGAAGTCCGAGTTCTTGTCGAAACCTGCAGAGACGGCGTTGCGAACTGTCTCGAACTGGCAAGCTTTGAGTGGATTGAAGGGCAAGGCAATCCAGGCAGTCGAATGTGTAAGCAGCCCTAACTCTGAACTCATGGAACTCTGGGCTGAAGCCGCTCCAGCCGATGCAGGCAATTTCAAGAACGAACTGAATCGCCTACGCGCGGCTTTGCGTTAGCCTTAGGCGGCACCAGAAGGAAGGAACCGAAAAAATGGCCGAAGCTTATGTCTATGACGCCGTGCGCACGCCGCGCGGCAAGGGCAAGAAAGATGGCTCGCTGCATGAAGTGCCGGCGGTGCGGCTCGCCGCCAGGACGCTTGAGGCGCTGCGCGACCGCAACGGGCTCGACACCGGCAATGTCGACGACATCATCTTCGGCTGCGTCGATCCGGTCGGCGAGGCCGGCTCGGTCATTCCGCGTGCCGCTGCCTTCGAGGCCGGCTACGACAACAGGGCTCCGGGCATGCAGATTTCGCGCTTCTGCGCTTCGGGTCTCGACGCCATCAACTTCGGCGCCGCCAAGATCGCACAGGGCGCCGACGAGATCGTCATTGCCGGCGGTGTCGAATCGATGTCGCGCGTCGGCATGGGCGCCTCGGGCGGAGCATGGTTCATGGATCCGTCAGTCGGTCTGCCCGGCTGGTTCGTGCCGCAAGGCATCTCGGCCGACCTGATCGCCACCAAGTATGGCTTTTCGCGCGACGACGTCGACGCCTATGCGGTCGAGAGCCAGAAGCGCGCCGGCAAGGCCTGGGCCGACGGCCGTTTCAAGAACTCGGTCATCCCGATCAAGGACCAGAACGGGCTCATCATCCTCGACCACGACGAGCATATGCGGCCGTCGACCGACATGCAGTCGCTGGCCTCGCTCAACCCGTCCTTCGTCATGCCTGGCGAAATGGGCGGCTTCGACGCGGTTGCCGTGCAGAAGCATCCGGAAGTCGAGGAAGTGAACCACGTCCACCATGCTGGCAATTCGTCCGGCATTGTCGATGGTGCGGCCGCCGTGCTGCTCGGCTCGAAGAAGGCCGGCAAGACCATGGGGCTCAAGCCGCGCGCCCGCATCCGCGCCTTCGCCAACATCGGCTCCGAGCCTGTGCTGATGCTGACCGGTCCCGTCGACGTCACCGAAAAGCTCCTGAAGCGCGCCAAGATGAAGCTGTCGGACATCGACCTGTTCGAGCTCAACGAGGCCTTCGCGTCGGTGGTACTGCGCTACATGCAGGCCTTCGACATTCCGCACGACAAGATCAACGTCAATGGCGGCGCCATTGCCATGGGCCATCCGCTCGGCGCCACCGGCGCGATGATCCTCGGCACGGTGCTCGACGAGCTGGAACGTCGCGACCTCAACACCGCTTTGGTGACGCTCTGTATCGGCGCCGGCATGGGCACCGCAACGATCATCGAACGCGTCTGATTTTCGGCCGGAAGGAGAGAGACATGACCTACACGAACTTCACGGTCGACACCGACGCAGACGGCATTGCGCTGGTCACCTGGAACATGCCGGACCGCTCGATGAACGTCTTCACCGAAGAGGTGATGAACGAGCTCGACAAGATCATCGACCAGGTGGTGGCCGATGCCGGCATCAAGGGTGCGGTGATCACCTCGGGCAAGGACAGCTTCTCCGGCGGCGCCGACCTGACCATGCTACAGAAGATGCTGACGGTCTTTGCCAAGGAGAAAGGCAAGGACCCGGAGAAGGCCGCAAAGCTTTTGTTCGACAATGCCGGGCGTATGGGCGCCCTTTGGCGCAAGCTCGAGACATCGGGCAAGCCCTGGGTTTCGGCCATCAACGGCACCTGCATGGGCGGCGCCTTCGAACTGTCGCTTGCCTGCCATGGCCGCGTTGCAGCCGATAGCGACAAGGTCAAGATGGCCTTGCCGGAAGTCAAGGTCGGCATCTTCCCCGGCGCCGGCGGCACCCAGCGCGTGCCGCGGCTGACCGACCAGCAGCAGGCGCTCCAGATGCTGACCACGGGCCAGAACCTGTCTGCGCAGAAAGCCAAGGCCATGGGCCTGATCCACGAGGTCGCCGAGCCGAGCAAACTGATCGACACTGCCAAAGCGATGATCAAGAACGGCCTGAAAGCCGTCCAGCCCTGGGACGAGAAGGGCTTCAAGCTGCCCGGCGGCCAGATCTATTCGCCCGCCGGCTTCAATCTGTGGCCGCCGGCCATCGCCATCCTGCGCCGCGAAACCTATGGCAATTATCCGGCCGCCGCGGCCATCCTGAAATGCGTCTATGAGGGCCTGCTGGTGCCGTTCGACACCGGCCTGCGGATCGAACAGCGCTATTTCACCGAAATCATGCAGTCGAAGGAAGCGGCGGCGATGATCCGCTCGCTGTTCGTCTCGCTGCAGGAGCTCAACAAGGGCGCCCGCCGCCCGGCCGGCGTGCCGGAAACCAGGTTCAAGAAGATCGGCATTCTCGGCGCCGGCTTCATGGGCGCCGGCATCGCCTTCGTCACCGCCAAGGCCGGTATCCCGGTCGTGCTGCTCGACCGCGACATGGCGTCGGCCGAAAAGGGCAAGGCACATTCCGACAGCCTGATCTCGGATCAGGTCAAGAAGGGCCGCGCCAAGCCCGAGGATAAGGAGACGCTGCTGTCGTTGATCACGCCGACGGCGGACTATGCCGATCTCGCCGGCTGTGACCTCGTCGTCGAGGCGGTGTTCGAGGATTCGGCCGTCAAGAAGGCTGCGACCGAACAGGCGGAAGCGGTGCTGAAATCGCCGGCGATCTTTGCCTCCAACACCTCGACCATCCCGATCACCGCGCTGGCCAAGAATTCGGCGCGGCCGAAGAATTTCGTCGGCATCCACTTCTTCTCACCGGTCGACAAGATGATGCTGGTCGAGATCATCCTGGGCAAGAAGACCGGCGACAAGGCGCTTGCCACCGCGATCGACTTCGTGCGCGCCATCAAGAAGACGCCGATCGTCGTCAACGACACGCGCGGCTTCTACGTCAACCGCTGCGTGCTGCGCTACATGTCGGAAGCCTACAAGATGCTGATCGAGGGCGTTCCGGCCCCGATGATCGAGAACGCCGCCAAGGCCGCCGGCATGCCGGTCGGCCCGCTGGCGCTGACCGACGAGACGGCGATCGACCTTGCTCAGAAGATCATGAAGCAGACCATCAGGGACCTCGGCGACAAGGCCGTCGACCCCAAGCAGATGGCGCTGATCAACACGCTGGTCGACACCCATGGCCGCTTCGGCCGCAAGAACGGCAAGGGTTTTTACGACTATCCCGCAAAGCCCGCCAAGAAGAAGCTGTGGCCGGGGCTGAAGGATCTCTATCCGCAGCTGAAGCCGGAGAAGGTCGACTATGAGGAGCTGCAGCAGCGCCTGCTGGTCACCATCGCGTTGGAAGCGGCAAGGGTGATGGAAGAGGGCATCGTCACCGACCCGCGCGAGGCCGATGTCGGCTCGATCCTTGCCTTTGGCTTTGCGCCGTTCACTGGCGGCGCGCTGTCCTATATCGACGGCATCGGCGCGAAGGAGTTCGTCAGAATAGCCAAGGGCCTGCAGAAAAAATACGGCGCCGAGTTCAAGGCGCCAAAGCTGCTGCTCGACCTGGCCGAAAAGGGCGAGACCTTCTACCAGCGCTTCGACCCCTATGCGAAGGGCGAAGTGAAGAAGGCCGCTTGATCTGGCGCTGGGGGCGCCTGGCGCGCATGATGGCCACGGCATCACGCCGTGGCCCCTATATGGTCGGCAGCAAAAGCCGCCTGGCTTTCCGCTGCCTGCCGACCGACATCGACTTCAACAGCCATCTCAACAACGCCCGCTACATGATGCTGGCCGATCTCGCGCATGACCCCGAAAATCGGAATCGATTTTCGGAAAGGATCATGCGCCAAATCAAAGTGCTACAGCGTCCTTAGCGCGTCCAATAGGACGCGCGGCGCTGTAGGCGCATCGACATCTTCCTGCGCGTCGGCCTGATCGCGCTGGCGCGCAAGAAAGGCTGGGCGCCGATGATCGGAGGTCTGGAGTCGGTCTATGTGCGCGAGATCAGGCTGTGGCGTCGCTTTGAGGTGATGTCCTCGATCGAGACCTGGGAAGGTACCCAGGTCATCGGCAGGCACCGGTTTGTCCTCGACAATGGCGAGACGGCCGCTTTGATCATGACGACGGGCGGTGTCTATGACCGCCCCGGCCGCCGCTTTGTCGACATCGACGAGGTCGTGGCGGCACTTGGCCGTTCCGTTCAACCGCGGCCGCCGACAGAGGCTGAGCGGACTTTCATGACCTCCCACCTGGGATTGCGCAGCCTGGCCAAGGGGGGTGAGGGTGCAGGGGAAAAGATCCAATACCAAAACCCGGATTCAACCGGCCTTAAACAAATTCCGTTAAGGCTGCCCCTGCCGGGCCGGGCTTCGCGACGGGTCGCTTTCGCTCCCCGGCGCGGTTAGGGGCGCGGCGTGGACGGCATTGTCAATTTCATCACCGGCATTTTCGATGCCTGGCGCGGCCAGGCGAGCGATCCCGGCAAGCAATGCGTCTTCGCCTTCCTGCTCCTGCTGCTCGCCCTCGATATTGCCCGCAAGGGCTGGCGACTTTCCTGGTCGCGGCGCGCAATCGAGAGTGTCGCGGCGACGCTGGCCATCTTTCACATCAACATCGTGCTGATCCCGGGCCTCTGGCTGCTCTCCGGGGAAATCGAGACGCTCTATGGGCTGCTGGGCATCCCCAGCGTGCCAGGCACCGTCTGGGAAAACCTGCCGGTCTGGGCGCTCAGCCTTGTTGCCATACTCGCGCATGATTTTGCCAATTACTGGAACCATCGCCTCATGCACATGAAATGGCTGTGGCCGGTGCACGCGATCCATCACTCCGATCCGGTCGTCAACGGGCTGACAACCTATCGCGTCCACGCTCTGGAGATGCTGGTGATGTGGGGCTCCTACACCGTCCTGCTGACCTGGCTCGGTCTGCCTGCGGGCGCCATCGGCATCGGTGCGTTGCTCCTGCTGCTGCACAACATCTACGTCCACATCGACGTCGACTGGAGTCACGGCCCGCTACGCATGCTGGTCGCTTCGCCACGCTTCCACCGCTGGCACCATGCCGATGTGCCCGAGGCCTACGGCAAGAACCTCGCCAATCTATTCCCCTTCTTCGACTGGATGTTCGGCACCTACCGTGTTCCCGGCCCTTGCAACGCTCCCATGGGCGCGGCCGGCGTGCCACGCAATGATGTCGTGCAGCTGACTCTGTGGCCTCTGCTGGAATGGTCACAAATGGCGACGAGGGGAGTCCAGGCATTGCGGGCCGTGCTTGCCGGCTGGCTGGCGCGCGACGCTGGCGTGCGTGAGCCGCGGCCGCTCGACGTCAAGGTGGAATAGAACTGCGCCGCGCTGGCGCTTGGCCAAGACAAATGCTGGACAAGGCTGCCCTCGGCTCTTATGAAGGAAAGGTATTTTTTCCTGTTTTTGAGCATGATCCCAAAAAGTGGGTACCGGTTTCTGGAAAAGATCATGCTCCATCTAAAGGGAGAGCGAATTGCTCTCGCATGACCGCGTTTGGGCCGCCATCGACGCTCTCGCCGAGCGTTATTCGCTGTCGGCCTCAGGCCTTGCCCGGCGTGCCGGCCTTGATTCGACCGCGTTCAACAAGTCGAAGCGGTTGTCCTCGGATGGGCGGCCGCGTTGGCCTTCGACCGAATCGCTGGCCAAGATCATCGAGGCGACGGGCGCTTCGCTCGACGAATTCACCGGGTTGGTCGAAGGCCGCGCCAAGACCGCAGGCGCCACGACAGCGCAGCGTTCAGCAGTGCCGCTGCTTGGCTTTGCCCAGGCCGGCGCCGGCGGCTTCTTCGACGATGCCGGCTATCCCTCGGGCCAGGGCTGGGATTTGGTTGAGCTTCCGGCTCGGGTGACGGAAACCTCCTATGCGCTGAAGGTGCAGGGCGATTCCATGCTGCCGCTCTACCGCAATGGCGATGTGCTGATTGTCGAGCCGGGCGCCGCCACCCGCAAGGGCGACCGCGTCGTAGTCAAGACCAATGCCGGCGAGGTCATGGCCAAGGTGCTCGACCGTCAGACGACGAAATCGATCGTACTGATCTCGCTCAATCCCGAACACCCGGACCGTGATATCGCGATGCGCGATGTCGAATGGGTGGCGCGGATCGTCTGGGCAAGCCAGTAGTGCGGCTGCTGCAACTGGCCCTGGCCGTGCTGGCGGTCCCGGCAATGGTGGCCCTGGTTGTCGCCGGCGGCCGCGTGTTGCAGCCCGAGCAGAGCAGCGTCGTCATCGACCAGATCGACCCGGTCGCTGACATCGCGCCCGAAGAGCCCGCGACGTCGGCGATCTCCGAGATCCAGCCCCCCAGTCCTCCGGTGCATTCGCCTCCGCTGCATTCGAGAGCGATCGATCCAGAGGCCATCGCACCGCCTCCGCTGCCGTCAGAGGAGCTCGAACGGGTCGAACCGCGCGCACCGCTGAGCGATCTGGCGCTGGCCGGACCGCCCAAGCCGCGCCGGCCGAAAGCAGTCGACGACTGGGGCGGGACAAAACTGTTCCAGCCGGTCGCATCCGCCGCCGGCCTGATCGAAGCCAATGGTTATTCCGTGGCGGTTTCCGGCATCGACATCGTCAGGCAAGACGAGATCTGCACCGATGACGGCAAGTCCTGGGCTTGCGGCGTTCGCGCGCGCACCGCGTTCCGGTCTCTCCTGCGCGGCCGGGCCGTGGCGTGCAAGCTGCCGCCGGAGGCCGACCGCAACCGGATCGTCGCCGAGTGCCGCATCGGCAACCAGGATGTCGGCCAGTGGCTGGTCGAAAACGGCTGGGCGCGCGCGGTCGCCGGCGGCCCCTATGTCGAAGCGGGCCACAAGGCGCGCACCGCCAAAAAGGGCATCTTCGGCGCCGCGCCCGATCTCGGCGGCCTGCCACCGGCGCCAACGCCGGTTGCCGCACCAACGGCCTCGCAGCCGATCCTCGATGCCCCGGCGACGGACACGCCGCCGGCCGGGACGGATGCTACGCCGCCAACTGACCAGCCAACGCCCGCTCAATGAGCGCGCGCGTCTCGGGGATGCCATAAAGCGCCGCGAACGAGCCGAAGCGCGGGCCGCGTTCCTGGCCGATCAGCACCTGGTAGATCATCTGGAAGAAAGCGCCGGAAACGCCGGGGCCCCCGTCCGGACTCTGCTTGGAATGATCCTGATAGCGTTCGATCTTGCGCGCGACGTTGAGCGAAGCGTTCTGGATCGCTTCGCCATCGGCGCTCGCGGGCAGGGCGCCAAGCGCGTTGCCAAGAGCTTCGAGTGCTGCGCGTTCGACGTCGTCGGCTGGCCTGAACGTCTTCGTCGGCTTCACGAAATCGTCGAAATAGCGGATGGCGAAGCCGACCAGCTGGTCGAGCTCGGGATGCGTTGCCGGCGTCACGCCCGACGTATGGCGCGAGATGAAGCCCCACAGCACATCCTTGTTCTGCGCGTTGGAGGCGCTGACCAGATTAAGCAGCAGCGAGAACGGCACCGGCAGGTCGATCGCCGGCGGCTTGCCGTCATGCATATGCCAGACCGGATTGCCCAGCCGCTCCTTCCAGTCCTGGCGCGGATAGGCGCCGAGGAAGGTGTAGTACTCGTCCACGGCCCGCGGGATGACGTCGAAATAGAGTTTTTTCGCCTGCCTGGGCCGCTGGTACATGTAAAGGCCGAGGCTTTCGGTCGGCGCATAGCGCAGCCATTCGTCGATGGTCAGCCCGTTGCCCTTCGACTTCGAAATCTTCTGGCCGTTCTCGTCGAGGAACAGCTCGTAGACGAAATGCTCCGGCGCGCGTCCGCCGAGGATGTTGCAGATGCGGTCGTAGACCACCGCATTGGTCTGGTGGTCCTTGCCGAACATTTCGAAATCGACGCCAAGTGCTGCCCAGCGCATGCCGAAATCCGGCTTCCACTGCAGCTTGACCCTGCCGCCGGTCACCGAAAGCGTGGTGTCGGTGCCCTCATCGTCGAAGGTGATGGTGCCGGCTTTGGCGTCGACATGCTTCATCGGCACGTAGAGCACGCGGCCGCTCTTCGGCGAGATCGGCAGGAACGGGCTGTAGGTCGCCTGGCGCTCCGGCCCGAGCGTCGGCAGCATCACCGCCATGATCTGGTCATAGCGTTCGGCCGCACGCAGCAGCATCGCATCGAAGCGGCCGGCCTTGTAATACTGTGTCGCGCTGGCGAACTCGTAGTCGAAGCCGAACGTATCGAGGAAGCGGCACAGCATTGCGTTGTTATGGTCGGCAAAGCTCGCATAGTCGCCGCCGAACGGATTAGGCACCGACGACAGCGGCATGTGCAGATAGGGCTCGAGCGCTGCGCGATCCGGCACATTGTCGGGGATCTTGCGCATGCCGTCCATGTCGTCGGAGAAGCACAGAAGCTTGGTCTTGACCTTGTTTCCGGTTAGCACGTGGAAGGCGTGGCGCACCATCGAGGTGCGGGCGACCTCGCCGAACGTGCCAATATGCGGCAGGCCCGACGGCCCGTAGCCGGTCTCGAACAGCACGGTCTCGGGAAAGTCGGCTCCTTTGTAGCGCTCGATGATCTTTTTGGCTTCCTCGAACGGCCAGGCCTTGCTTTCGGCTGCTGCCGCAAGCATCTCGGGATTGAGATCGACGATGTTTGATCCCGTCATGTCGCTGTCTTCCAAATCATGCACCGGCATCGCCGGATCGGAGTTTTTCAACCGGTCTCTAGGCGTGCACGCCTTGGGCGTCAACGCGCGCGGCGGTTTTTCCTTGCGGCGCGGAGACCGCGTTCCTACCTTCGAAACCCAATATCAAGGAGTTTTGAATGCCGTTGCCGTCCACGCATGAAGCCCTGATCTACCTGATGGTCATCACCTCGGCGTCCGACCGCGACATGACCGATGTCGAACTGGCGCGCATCGGGGACGTCGTCCGCAGCTGGCCGGTGTTCGAGAATTTCAATCAGGACAGGCTTATTGCCATCGCGCAAGACTGCCAGAAGATGCTGCATGAAAAGGACGGGTTGGAAGGCGTTCTCGAGCGTGTTGGCAAGGCTTTGCCGGAGCGGCTGCACGACACCGCCTATGCCGCCGCCTTTGAGGTTGCCGCCGTCGATCTCGAAATGCGCATGGAGGAATTGCGGGTGCTGCAGCTCATCCGGCGCCAACTCGATCTCGATACGCTGACCGCCGCGGCCATCGCGCGCGGCGCGAAGGCGCGGCTGCGGACGTTGACCTAAAAGTCTCGCCGGTAGCCCTAGAAAAAGCTGACCAAGGACCGGATCAGAAGAAACTGACCGGGCCGGATCAGAAGAAACTGACCGGGAAATAGCGTAGATAGAATTCGGCGAACGTGCCTTTCACCGATATCTCCTGCAGCGCGTAGTCCATGGCCGCTGCCAGCGCCGGGTCGCCGGCCCTTGTGGCAATCGTCATGCCGGATCCCAAATATTCCGGGGCCAGGTACGGGCCACCGGCGAAGCGGCAGCAGCCTGCCGCGTCCGTGCCGCCCAGCCAGAAGGAAAAGCGCATGCCGTCGCCGAAGGCGGCGTCGATCTTGCCGCCTTTCAAATCGCTGTAGAGGTCTTCAGGGCTGTTGAAGGGGACGATCTGCACCGTGCCGAAATAATCGCGCAGCATCTTTTCATGCGCCGAGCCGGCCAGCACGCCGACCCGCTTGCTGCGCAATTTGTCGAGGATCGGCTCGGCAAAGGCCTTGGTCTTCGGCATGATGAAGCGCGCCGGAAACTGCAGATAGGAGCGCGAAAAACTGTATTTCGCCCTCGTTTCCGGCGTCGCGGCGATGCCGGCGATGATCGCCTCGCCTTCGCCTTTTTGCAACGCATCGTCGAGCTCGGCCCAGGGCAGCGCCTGGATCTGGCATTTGTCGGCGATGTCGAGTTCGGCGCAAATCGCCCGCGCCAGGTCGATGTGAAAGCCGGACAGCCGGCCGGCGCCGTCGAGAAAGTTGAAGGGCGGGAAATCGGTGGTGGTGAGGAATCTGAGCCTCGGCAGCGCCGAGAGATCCGGTTTCGGCAGCCGCTCCTTGGCGTCCCAAAGCACGGGCACCTGCGGTTCCGCCGCCCACGCGACTCCCGCAAACGGCTGCGCTCCGACCAGCAGCGACAGCAAGGCGATGGCTATCCAGCGAGATGTCACGAAAGAACTCCACGCGTCTTGTTGGCTTTTGATACGAAAACGGTGCAGGCACAATTGTTTTTGATTTCAAAGGGCAAATTTCGAGTTATGCTTCATAGAGGTTGCAAATAGCCGCGCAGAGTCGGTCCGAGGGCAAGCGGTCGCTGCGCTACAAAAACCAAGCATGGGGCTTGCAATCCGGGGTTGATGGCGAAGTGCGCATCAGGCGCGTAGCATCGGTCTCAAGAGCGGTAGGCAACATGGGGTAGATGTTGCGATGAGTCAGTTCGATCGCACACTGGAATACATGGACCAGCTGCAGCATGCCGACACGGCGGCTGCGGTTTGTGAAACATTGCTTGGCGTCACCTCGCATTTTGGCCTGACGGCGCTGATGGCGGGAACGGTCCCGCAACCCGGCACGCCGCGTGGCCAGCAAAAGGACCACGTGCTTTTGTGCGACTGGCCTGTGGAATGGCTGGAGCGCTATGTGGCGCGCAACTATGTCGACCATGATCCCGTTGTCAGCCACATGAAGGAATTGCAGGCGCCGTTCCAATGGCGCGAGGCGTCGCGCGGCATCCGCGTCGACAGGAGCAGCGGCGAGGTGATGGGCGACGCCAGAGAGTTCAAGCTGCGCGACGGCCTAGCCTTTCCGCTGGTGACGCTCGAAGGCCAGATCGTCATGGTCTCGCTGGGTGGCGAGGCCGTCGAATTGTCGGGCGCCGAATTCGGATTGGTGTCGCTGGTGTCGACCTATGCGGTCGGCCGCGCCATGCAACTGCACACGATGGCGGCCAACACCATCGATCACATCGAATTGACCCCGCGTGAGCGCGAATGCCTGAAATGGGCAGCCGTCGGCAAGTCCGAATGGGAGATTTCGCAGATACTCGGCATCTCGGAGCACACGTCCGAAAAACATCTCCTTAACGCTAAGAGTAAACTCGGTGCCGTCAACAGGGTGCAAGCCGTCGCCGAAGCGATTAGGCGCGGCTATATTAGCTAGGTCGGCCGTGCCGACCTAGAAAATTCCTGCCTGCGTGATCACGCAATTTTATCTGGAAAGTGCGGCCGTATCTTCCTCTTGAGCCCAGGAGACGGCTAATGCTTTTCGCTCTTACAACACAGGAATTGATGGAACGTCCCGACCTTTGGGAGGCTGTCCATCGTCTGCGCTACAAGATCTTCGTCGAAGAGATGGGCTGGACCGATCTGAAGCGCCCCGACGGCCTCGAGATCGACCAGTTCGATCATGACGAGGCGGTGCACCAACTGGTCATCCGCGGCGGCGAACTCGCCGGCTACCAGCGCATGTTGCCGACGACGCGGCCACATCTGCTGACCGAGGTGCTGGCCGATCTCTATGAAGGCACGCCACCCTCCGGACCGAGGGTCTGGGAGCTGACCCGCTACGCGGTGGCGCCCGGCTATCGCGACGGCAAGCGCGGCGTGTCGACGGTCGGCACCGAGCTGATCGCCGGCTTCGTCGAGTGGGGACTGAAGCGCGACGTCAACCAGGTGATCATCGAGTTCGAACCGATGTGGGTGCTGCGGGCACTGCAGCTGCATTTCCTGGCAACGCCGCTCGGTTATCAGCGCACCTATGGCAACCAGCAGGTCGTCGCAACCCTGCTGACCTTCAACGCACACACGCTCGATGTCGTGCGCTCGCGCCGTAACCATCACGCCCCCGTGCTGGCCAGAGGCACGCCCGACATGCTCGGCATGCGGCAGGCATCGTGAGATCGGAGACGACAAATGAGCTTTGACCCCCAACCCGAATTGCGTGGCCACACGCTGGTCGTCACCGTGTCGTCGCATGACGGCCGGCCGGTTCTGGACAGGCGCGCCTATGCAAGCCTGGCCAGGACCTTCCATGAAGCCGCCGTCGACGACAATGTTCGTGTCGTGGTGCTGCGTGGCCTCGCCGGCTGCTTTTGCCTTGGTGGCGATTTCTCCGAGTTCCTCGACTCCACCAAGCATCAGCAGCTGATCGCCGCCGTCACCGACATGTTCCGCACGCTGGCGACGTTCCCCAAGCCGGTGCTGGCCTGTGTCGACGGCGATGCCGTCGGCGTCGGCTGCACCATCCTGTTCCACTGCGACATGGTGATCGCCTCGAGCAACAGCACCTTCCGGGTGCCGTTTGTCGATTTCGGCCTGGTGCCGGATGCGGCAACCTCGATCCTGGCGCCGCAGAAACTCGGCTATGCCGGAGCCTTCCGCTTCTTTTGCCTGGGCGATACGCTCGGCGCCGAAGATGCCCGGGCGCTTGGCCTCGTCGCCGAGATCGTGGCCAATGGCAGTGCCGAGGAGGCAGCGATCGGCAGGGCAAGGCAACTGGCCAAGAAGCCGGTTGCAGCCCTTCTGCAGACGCGCGGCCTGCTCAAGGGCGATACGGCCGTGCTCTGCGACCGCATCGATCGCGAGATCACGCTGTTCCAGCAAGCGCTGCAGGACGACACCACGCTGAAGCGGCTGCAGCGGATCGCCCGCCTGGCGGCATGACGGCAGCCGTATAGTCGCGGAGGATGAAAAAAACAGAGCCCATCCCGATATCAGGGGTGGGCTCTGTGCCTCGGCGTCTACTTCTCCAGGAATGACGGCCCTTCGCCGATGATCTTCTTGTCTTCCTTGCCGATGGCGTCGAGATCGCGCCCATCATAGGGCAACGACAACAGGATGCGCCGCATGGCGGCCAGACGCGAGCGTCGTTTGTCGTTGGCCCGCAGGATGATCCATGGCGCGAACTGCTTGTGCGTGCGCTCGACCATCTGGTCGCGGGCCTTGGTGTAGTCGTCCCATTTGGTGATGCCGGCAATGTCGATCGGCGAGAACTTCCAGCTCTTCAGCGGAGACCAGCGGCGGTCGTGGAACCGTTCGAGCTGGGTTTCGCGGCCGATGTTCAGCCAGAATTTGAAGAAATAAATGCCCTCGTTGGAGATCATCCGTTCGAAATGCGGCGTCTCGTCGAGAAATTTCTCATGCTGCTCCGGCGTGCAGAAACCCATCACCGGCTCGACGCCGCCGCGATTGTACCAGGAGCGGTCGAAGGTGACGAATTCCCCCGACGTCGGGAAATGGTCGACATAGCGCTGGAAGTACCACTGCCCGACTTCGGTCGGCGTCGGCTTGGTCAGCGCCACATTGCGCGCGGTCCGAGGATTGAGATACTGGCGCAGCACGAAGATGGTGCCGCCCTTGCCGGCGGCATCGCGCCCTTCGAACAGCGACATCACCCGCTTGCCGGTCGCCTGCAGCCAGGCCTGCGCCTTGACCAGCTCTATCTGCAGCCGCTCCAGCGTCTCGTCGTACTCCTCGCTCTTCATTTTCTTGTCGTAAGGGTAGTCGCCGGCGGTCAGCTTGTTGTCCTCGATCCAGGCCGGGAGCTCGGGATCCTCGATATCGAACTCCCGCTCCTTGCCGTCGATCCTGATCTTCAGCGGACCCTTTGCCGGCTCTGCGGCTGGACTTTCCTTGGTTTTTTTCATCGAGACGAACCTTTTCAGCTTACGGACTCATGCTATGGGGGGCCTTGAAGCCGGTCCAGCGGAAGTTTCGTTCGGCCGGCGCAAGGTGCGGGACGCGCGAATGGCTGACACCGGCGCAGAGCGGATAACCACGGCGCAGGCGCTAAGGGCCAGGGTGTGGAACGGCCGCTGGCTGCTCGCCGCCGGCGTCGTTGCGGTCGCGGCCGTCTATGCTTTCGCTGGCATGTCCGTCTATGTCGTTCTGCTCGCCTGTGCGGTGCTGCTTGCTGCCGCGATGCTGCCGACCGGCGGCGCAAGCCAGTCCATCCAAAGCGATGCCGCGATCGAGGCGAGCGGGCTGCAGCGGCTTTCCGGCGAATATCTTGCGGCCGCCGTTGCCGATCCGCTGATCATCTTCGACCGCACCGCAACCATCGTCCATGCCAATGCCGCCGCCTTCGCTGCCTTTGGCGGGATCGCGCCCGGCCTGTCGCTGTCGTTGAAATTCCGCGCCCCTGAGATGCAGGCACTGCTGGACAGCGTGCTGTCGGGGACGGTCGCCTCCGACGTTGTCGACTACACCGAGAAACTGCCGGTCGAACGGGCCTACCGGGTCAGCGCGTCCTCGGTCGGCCATGCCACCGATCTCTTTGTGCTGGTGTTCAAGGACCAGAGCGAGACACGCCGCATCGACCGCATGCGCGCCGACTTCATCGCCAATGCCAGCCATGAGTTGCGCACCCCGCTGGCCTCGATCTCGGGCTTCATCGAGACATTGCGCGGCCCGGCCCGCAACGATCCGGCGGCGCGCGAGCAGTTCCTGCAGATCATGCAGAATCAGACCGGCCGCATGGCACGCCTGATCGACGATCTGCTGTCGCTGTCGCGGCTGGAAATGAAGCCCTATCTGAGGCCGGGCACCGAGGTCGATCTGCGCCAGACCATCGACAGCGTCATCGATTCTCTCGGGCCGCTCGCCAGGGAGAACAGCGTCGTCATCGAGCGCGACTATGCCGAAGGGCCGCTCGACGTGCCCGGAGACCGCGACGAGCTGTTCCAGGTATTCGAGAACCTGTTGGAAAACGCCTGCAAATACGGTCAGCCGGGCGGACGCGTCACGGTGTCGATTGCGCGCGGCGAGGCCGGTCCCGAACCGGGCATCGACGTCACCATCAGGGACTACGGCCCAGGCATTCCCGAAGAACACATCCCGCGCATCACCGAGCGCTTCTACCGCATCGATGTTGAGAGCAGCCGCACCCAGAAAGGCACCGGCCTTGGCCTGTCCATCGTCAAGCACATCTTGACGCGTCACAACGCCAGACTTTCGATCAAGTCGGAAGTTGGCAAGGGCGCGGCGTTCACGGTCCATTTGCCGGCGGGCTGAGACAGTACTATTTACTAACTGCCTGTTTCTTCTTTCTGTCATCCGGCTGGCGTATCAGCACAGGATTCGAGGAAACGACTCAAAAGGCCAAGGATTCCAGGAAGGCATTTGATCCATGCAGTCCGTACACATCGTCAGCGCCTATGACGAAGAGCTGAAATACCTGTCGAAACGCATCGCTGCGATGGGCGGGCACGCCGAGCGTATGGTCGAGCAGGCGATCCAGGCACTGGTGAATGCCGATCCCGGCCTCGCCCAGAAGGTCATCCGCGACGACATTGTCCTCGACGAGGGCCAGCGCGAAATCGACGACAAAGCCATCGTCATCATCGCCAAGCGCCAGCCGATGGCGACGGATCTGCGCGAGATTGTCGGCGCGATCCGTATTTCCGCCGACCTCGAACGGGTCGGCGACCTCGGCAAGAATGTCGCCAAGAGGGTGGTGAGCGTCATTGACGGCCGCCAGCCGACCAGCCTGTTTCGCGGCCTCGAGGCGCTCGCCGAGCTCGCATTGACCCAGCTCAAGGAAGTGCTCGACGTCTATGCCTCGCGCTCGGTCGACAGGATAGGCTTCGTGCGCGATCGCGACGACCAGATCGACGCCATGTACACCTCGCTGTTTCGCGAGCTTTTGACCTACATGATGGAAGATCCGCGCAACATCACGCCGTGCACGCATCTGCTGTTCTGCGCCAAGAACATCGAGCGCATCGGCGACCACGCCACCAACATCGCCGAGACCATCTATTACATCGTCACCGGCGACCAGATGCCGGCCGAGCGACCGAAAGGCGACAAGACCGACAAGATTGCGCTTCCCCAGACGGTGCCGGTCAAGTGAACGACCGCCTCTCGAACGCTTAATCATATTGCGCTAAACTATCGCAGCGTTAAGCTTCTCAGGTTCTGCTTCCGGAGGCTGCGATGGAATATGTCCGAGAGTTCAAGCCGGCGCCGGCATCGTCCGGCATCATCGCGTCGAGCGTCTACACCGCCGGCAAGCGCATCGCCGACATCCCGATCGAAGAGGCCGGCGAATGGGCGAGAAAATCGGGCCATGTCGTCTGGATAGGGTTGCTCGAACCCGACCGCGAGCTGTTGCTGCGCGTCAAGGCGCAGTTCCATCTGCATGAACTGGCGATCGAAGACGCCGAGCATCCGCACCAGCGGCCAAAGATCGAGCAATATGGCGATGCCCTGTTCATCGTCGCCCGCACCGCCCAGCTGATCGACGGCCGCGTCACCTTCGGCGAGACCCATCTGTTCGTCGGCTCAGGCTATATAGTCAGCGTCAGGCATGGTCCCTCGACCTCCTATGCCGCCGTGCGCCAGCACTGGGAAAGCTGCCCGCATTCGCTGGCCAAGGGCGAGGATTTTGTCCTCTATGCCATTCTCGACTTTATCGTCGACAATTACATGCCGGTGCTGGAACAGATCGAGGACGAGGTCGAGGCGATCGAAGACAAGATCCTGCTGAAGCCGATGACCGGTCCCGACATAGAGCGGCTCTACATGCTGCGCCGGGATTTGTTGCGCCTGCGCAATGCCGCACTTCCCTTGGTCGAGGTCTGCCGCCGGCTGACCAGCGCCGAACTGCCCCAGATCCATAGCGCCATGCACCCGCTGTTCCGCGATGTGACCGACCACATCCGCACCGTCCAGGAAAAAATCGACAGTCTGCGCGAGGTTCTGGCCTTCGCCTTCGAAGCCAGCTTGCTGGTTGGCCAGAGCCAGGAAACCGCGAATACCAAGAAGCTGGCGTCATGGGCCGCCATACTGGCGGTGCCGACGGCCCTCGCCGGCATATACGGTATGAATTTCGATGACATGCCGGAGCTGAAGATGGAATACGGCTACCCGGTAGTGCTGACCGCGATCGCCTGCATCTGCTTGTTTTTGTACTGGCGGTTTCGCAAGAATGGATGGTTGTGAGGGCAGTAGGGCAGTAGGGCAGTAGGGCAGTAGGGCAGTAGGTTAAGACGACGCCTCGCGAGCGCAGTTCAAAAACATACTGCCATACTGCCCTATTCCCCTAATTACCTGCTCCGCCGCCGCTCCGAAGCCGGCTGGAACGCAACCCTTGCGTGATACTTGCAGTAAGGTCCGGTTTCTGCGGCCTCGTTGCCGCAGAAGTTGAAATCTTCCGACAGCGGATCGCCATTCGGCCATTTGCAGGTGCGCTCAGTGAGGTCGGTGAGCTGTAGATGTCGCGAGATCGGCACGACGACGTTCTCGACCGGGCGGATGTAGTGGCGAGCCACCGGCTCGGCGTCGAACTGTGTCTGCAGCGCGGTCGCGCCGATCGAGGTGGTGACGTGGCGCTGCGTGGTTGCGGCGCGCGACACCGACTTCTGGATGGAGGATCCCTGCGCCGTCTTCTTCTGGCGCGCCGGCGTTGCGGTCGAGCGTCCGCGGCCCGACAGCTTCAGCCGATGCACCTTGCCGATGACGGCGTTACGGCTGACCCCGCCGAGTTGGGCCGCGATCTGGCTTGCGCTCAAACCTTCCGACCACAGTTTTCTGAGAAGTTCTACCCGCTCGTCAGTCCAGTTCATGAGACCGCGCTCCTGCTAAGCGTGCGGCAGCCGGAATCCATTCCCGACCCGGCAACCTTTGCCGGGGCAGACACCACATATATTAGGTGATTAGGTCCGCCGCACGAAATCTAGTTATTTCCCGACTACAATTACCTCATGTGTTGACTCGGTGACAAGAGTCCCAGGGGCAACACGAATCGGTTTTTTCGGTTTTCCCCAACTTGCCCGGTCGCTTATGAGCCGGCGTGTCGTCGGGAGCTTGCCGCGCGCCTTTGCACGACGTTTTCGTTGACTTCATGGCCGAAAAACACGATAAGCCGCACAAGGCCGCCGCTTTGGCGGCTTTTTTGATTTTCCGGTACCGGAGACGCATATAATGAGCGGTTCGGCGCTTTACGAGACCTTTGCTCGCGCACCCCTGGCCTTCGACCACGGTGAAGGCACTTGGCTGGTCACCGACAAGGGCGAGCGATATCTCGATTTTGCTGGCGGCATCGCGGTCAATTCGTTGGGCCACAGCCATCCGCATCTGGTCTCGGCGCTGACCGAACAGGCGGCCAAGCTCTGGCACGTCTCCAATCTCTACGAGATCCCGGGGCAGACCCGGCTGGGCGAGCGGCTGGCCGAGGCTACCTTCGCCGACAAGGTGTTCTTCACCAATTCCGGCGCCGAAGCCTTGGAATGCGCGATCAAGACGGCGCGGCGCTACCAGTTCGTCAAGGGCCACCCCGAGCGCTTCCGCGTCATCACCTTCGAGGGCGCCTTCCATGGCCGTACGCTGGCGACCATCGCCGCGGGCGGCCAGTACAAATATCTCGAAGGCTTCGGCCCCAAGGTCGAGGGTTTCGACCAGGTCGGCTTCGACGACATCGAGGCCGCCGAGAAGGCCATCACATCGGAGACCGCCGCGATCCTGATCGAACCGGTGCAGGGCGAGGGCGGCATCCGCCCGGTGCCGACGCAATCTCTTAAGCGCCTGCGGCAGCTTTGCGACCAGCACGGCCTGCTGTTGATCTTCGATGAGGTCCAGTGCGGCATCGGCCGCACCGGCAAGCTGTTCGCGCATGAATGGACCGGCGTGACGCCCGACATCATGGCGATCGCCAAGGGCATTGGCGGCGGCTTCCCGATGGGCGCGTGCCTGGCCACCGACGAAGCTGCCGTCGGCATGACGGCAGGCGTGCATGGCACCACCTTCGGCGGCAATCCGCTGGCGATGGCGGTCGGCAACGCCGTGCTCGATGTGGTGCTGGAAGACGGCTTCCTGGAAGACGTTCAGCGCAAGGCATTGCTGATGAAACAGGGTCTGGCGGCCGTCGCCGACGAATTTCCCGATGTCATCGAAGGCATCAGGGGCACCGGCCTGATGCTCGGCCTGAAATGCGCCATGCCCAACACCAAGGTCAACATGGCGCTGCGCGACCAGCATCTCCTTGCGGTGCCGGCCGGCGACAACGTCATCCGCCTGCTGCCGCCGCTGACCGTCACCGATGCCGAAATCGGCGAGGCACTCGACCGCATCCGCGCCGGCGCCAAGGGCCTGGCCGACGCCATCACCGCTGCCGCCGCGAAGTAACCCCGGAACCATTCCTGATGTCACTTCGCCATTTCACCGATCTTTCCGCCGTTTCCGAAGGCGATCTGCGGTTCATGCTGGACGACGCGGTGGTGCGCAAGGCGCGCCTCAAGGCCGGCGAGCGCACCAGGCCGCTCGAGGGCAAGGTGCTGGCGATGATCTTCGACAAGCCGTCGACGCGCACGCGTGTCTCCTTCGATGTCGGCATGCGCCAGCTCGGCGGCGAGACCATCATGCTGACCGGCACCGAAATGCAGCTCGGCCGCTCCGAAACCATTGCTGACACCGCCAAAGTGCTGTCGCGCTATGTCGACGCCATCATGATCCGCACGACGTCGCATGAGCGGCTGCTCGAGCTGACCGAGAACGCCACCATCCCGGTGATCAACGGGCTGACCGACGACACCCATCCCTGCCAGCTGATGGCCGACATCATGACCTTCGAGGAGCATCGCGGTCCGGTTGCCGGCAAGACCATCGCCTGGACCGGCGACGGCAACAATGTGCTGCATTCGCTGCTCGAAGCCTCGGCGCGGTTCCGCTTCAACCTCAATGTCGCGGTGCCGGAAGGCAGCGAGCCGGCGCAGAAGCATATCGACTGGTCGAAGACCAATGGCGGCAAGCTCAGCTTCACCCGCTCGCCCGAGGAAGCCGTCGACCAGGCCGATTGCGTGGTCACCGATTGCTGGGTGTCGATGGGTCAGGAACACCGCGCCCGCGGCCACAATGTCTTCTCGCCCTATCAGGTCAATGCGGCGCTGATGGCAAGGGCCAAGCCCGACGCCCTGTTCATGCACTGCCTGCCGGCGCATCGTGGCGAGGAGGTGACCGACGAGGTCATCGACGGGCCGCATTCTGTGGTGTTCGACGAGGCCGAGAACCGGCTCCACGCCCAGAAGGCCGTGCTCGCCTGGTGTCTTGGAGCTTGAAGTGCCTTGGTGCCTGACGTGCTTGGGCGCTTGATCTGGGGCGGCGAGATGCCTATCTGCGCCGCATCACGCAAATCAAGCGCGTTTGGACGCATGCATCCCAGAGGGCGGCATGGCCGCGCCCTGGAGCTTTGTCATGTTGGAAACGCATCAAGTGACTGAACATCACCCCAAACTCGGCGAGTTCGGCTATGCCGGCGACGATCACGTCGTACCGTTCGAGGTCGGCCCGCTCGACGTTCGCGGCCGCACCGTGCAGCTCGGGCCGATGCTCGACGCCATCCTCGGCCGTCACGATTATCCCGAGCCGGTTGCCCGCCTGCTGGCCGAAGCCTGTGTGCTGACGGTGCTGCTCGGCACCTCGCTGAAATTCGAGGGCAAGTTCATCCTGCAGACCCGCACCGACGGGCCGGTCGACATGCTGGTCGCGGATTTCTCCACACCCTCGGCATTGCGCGCCTATGCGCGCTTCGACGCCGATCGGTTGGAAGCGTTGGCAGCCGCAGGCGAGACCTCCCAGCAGACGCTGCTGGGCAGCGGCGTGCTGGCGCTGACCATCGACCAGGGCGCCCACACGCAGCGCTATCAGGGTATCGTCCAGCTCGACGGCGAGACGCTGGAGGACGCCGCGCGCACCTATTTCCGTCAGTCGGAGCAGATCCCGACCGAGCTCAGGCTTTCTGTGGCCAAGCTTCTGACGCCAGGCCCCGGCGGCGCGCGCGAACAATGGCGCGCCGGCGGCATCCTGGCGCAGTTCCTGCCGCAGTCGCCCGAGCGCATGCGCGTGCCCGACATTTCGGGCGGCGACGGCGATCCACGCGATGTGACGCATGAACCGGCCGACAATTCCTGGCAGGAACTGGTGGCCCTGCTCGGCACCATCGAGCCGACCGAACTGATCGACCCGACCATCGGCGCCGAGCGGTTGCTCTACCGGTTGTTCCATGAACACGGCGTGCACGTCTTCGGCGGCGTTCCGGTCGCCGACCGGTGCTCCTGCTCGCGCGACAAGATTCGCGGCATTCTCGAAGGCTTCTCCGCCGAAGAGATCAAGGAGAGCACCGAGGATGGCGGCATTCACGTCGCCTGCGAGTTCTGCTCGAAGCAGTATGACTTCGACCCAGCGGAATTCGCGGCTCAGTAAGGCCTCTTCCTTCTCCCCGTTTCACGGGGAGAAGGTGCCCGAAGGGCGGATGAGGGGCAGCGCGACCATTGGTGAATAGTCGCGCGCCTGGTCTCCGTCATATGCGTAGAAGATAACCTCACGAGCCAGCGCCGCCCCTCATTGCCCTGCCGGGCATTTCTCCCTGTAAACGGGGAGAAAGACGCTAATTCACCGTCCGCCGTGTCCCCGGCAAATCCAGCGAAAACGCCGGGATAGCGATGTCGAACGTCTCGCCCCTTTTGTTGCGCATGGTGTAATGCCCGACCATGAAGCCCGACGGTGTCGAGAGCGGGCAGCCGGACGTATATTGATAGCTGTCGCCGGGATTGAGCTCGGGCTGGTCGCCGACGACGCCGGCGCCGCGCACCTCTTCGACCCGGCCGCTGCCGTCGGTGATGTGCCAGTAGCGCGACATAAGCTGCACGAACTCGTCCGACTGGTTGTCGATCGTCACCTGGTAGCCCCAGACATAGCGGTTCTCCGACGGATCGGAGCGATCCTCCAGATAGAACGGTCTGACCTGCACTTCGATGTTGCGCGTGACGGCGCGGTACATAGGCTGCTCCAAACGACACCAACGGACCTGTCGGCGCTCTTGCCGTACTCCCGGATTAGGGCCTCATGCGCAGTTGCCGAACAACAATGTCATTTAAGTGACACATGACAATGATGGTGTGCACGAACCGTATCGGGCGACTCAGCGCTCTGTCGAACTGTTGAAAACGGCCATTCTTGGCCGCTTTTTCCCGGAGTGACCAGATCTCGATGGAACTGACAGTCATAGCAGCGCTGCTTTCGACACTCCTGCTTCTTTCCAATCTCGCCAGCATTGTGCTCGCCTCGCTCAGCCTGAAGCGGCCGCGCCAGATTGCTCCGCCGGCCAGAAAGGCGCCGCCGGTGTCGATCGTGGTGCCGTCGCGCGGCGTCGAACCGTTTACCGAGGAGACGCTTGCCCGTGCCTTCTCGCTCGACTGGCCGCGCTACGAGCTGATCTTCTGCGTCGCCCATGCCGACGATCCGGTGGTCAAACTGATAAACCGGGCGATTGTCCGGTTTCCAAAGGTGACGGCGCAGCTGCTGATCGGCGATGACCGCATCAGCAGCAACCCGAAACTCAACAATTGCGTCAAGGGCTGGGCGGCGGCGCAGCACAACTGGGTCATCCTGGCCGATTCCAACGTGCTGATGCCTGTCGACTATGTCCAGCATCTGATGGCGGCCTGGCGGCCGGACACCGGGCTTGTCTGCTCGACCCCGATCGGCTCGCGGCCGGACGGTTTTTGGGCCGAGGTCGAATGCGCCTTCCTCAACACGCTGCAGGCGCGCTGGCAATATGCCGGCGAAGCCCTTGGTCTCGGTTTTGCCCAGGGCAAGAGTATGCTGTGGAACAAGCCGATGCTCGACGCCAATGGCGGCATCGAGGCGCTTGCCGCCGAGATCGCCGAGGATGCCGCCGCGACCAAGCTGGTCAATGGGCTCGGCCTGCGCGTCAATCTCGTTGCCTCCCCCTTCGAACAGCCGCTCGGCCAGCGTACGTTTGCCGAGATCTGGTCGCGCCAGACGCGCTGGGCGCGGCTGCGCCGCGTCACCTTCCCGCTGTTCTTCACGCCCGAGATCCTGACGGGTGTGGCGGTGCCGCTGCTGCTGGCACTGGTCGCGGCGGCAAGCGCCGGCGTCAGCATGCCCACCACGGCTTTGTGCGTCCTGGCCTTTGCCTATGTGCCGGAATGCCTGCTCGCCTGGGCCAAGGGCTGGTATTTGTCACCGCGCATCGTCACCGCCATGATCGCGCGCGATGCGATGCTTCCCGCCATCTGGTCGCGCGGTTGGCTCGGCGGCGCGGTCGAATGGCGCGGCAATGCCATGACCATCCGCACCAAGGCGATGACGGAACTGGAAGAGGCCTCGTCGGGCGCCTGAGCGCCGCCCAGGCCTTTGCCTTGCTTTCGGAGCAGGCCGCTACTTCGCCGCCTTAAGCGCCTGTGCAACGTCCTCGAGCAGATCGTCCGTATCCTCGAGGCCAACCGACAGCCTCAGCGTTCCCGGCCCGATGCCGAGTTCGGCGCGCGCCTCCTCGCTGAGGTTCTTGTGCGTCGTCGTCGCCGGATGGGTGATCAGGCTCTTGGCGTCGCCGAGATTGTTGGAGATCAGCACGATGTCGAGCGCGTTCTGCAAGGCAAAGGCCGCCTGCTTGCCGCCCTTGACGTCGAGGCAGATCAGCGTCGAGCCGCCCGCCATCTGCTTCTTGACGATGTCGGCCTGCGGATGGTCGGCGCGGCCGGGATAGATGACGCGGGCGATCTGCGGCTGTCCGGCCAGGAAATCGGCGATCTTGCCCGCACTTTCCGTCTGCTGGCGCACCCGCACCGGCAGCGTCTCGAGACCCTTCAGCAGCGTCCAGGCGTTGAAGGGCGACAGGCTCGGGCCGGTATGGCGGAAATAGTCGTGCAAATTCTCGTCGATCCACTTCTTGTCCGACAGGATGATGCCGCCGAGACAGCGTCCCTGGCCGTCAATGTGCTTGGTCGCGGAGTAGACGACGATGTGGGCGCCGAGCAGCAAGGGCTTCTGCTGCAAGGGCGTGGCAAAGACGTTATCGACGATCAGCCTGGCGCCGATCGAGGTGGCGAGCGATCCGACGGCGGCAATGTCGACCACTTCCAACGTCGGGTTGGTCGGGCTCTCCAGGAAGAACAGTTTGGTGTTCGGCCTGACCGCCTTTTCCCAGTTGGCGATGTCGGTGCCGTCGACCAGCGTCGCCTCGATGCCGTATTTCGGCGCCAGCGTCTCGACCACCCAGCGGCAGGAACCGAACAGCGCGCGCGCCGCAACGATATGGTCGCCGGCCTTGGCGCTGCACAGCAGCGCCGCCGTCACCGCAGCCATGCCGGACGCGGTTGCCCGCGCGTCTTCGGCGCCTTCCAGCGCGCACATGCGCTTTTCGAACATGTCGACGGTCGGGTTGGCGTAGCGCGAATAGATGAAGCCCGGCTCCTCGCCCTTGAACCGGGCTTCGGCGGCCTGCGCCGTCTCATAGACATAGCCCTGGGTCAGGTACATCGCTTCCGACGTTTCGCCGAACTGGGAACGCAGCGTCCCCCCATGCACGAGTGCGGTCTGAGGCTTCCAGTTACGCTTCTTGGTGCTCATCGCTTTTCTTCCAGACACAAAAAAACCGGCCGCGAAAGTCGCAACCGGTCCATACGGCCTTGCGGCCCGACGGTCCTTTAGCGACTTGTTTAACGTGGCTGCAAGCCGACCGGCCAAATCACCACGGGATAACGACCCTTTAGACCTCAGCCATGCTTGCGTCAATTGCCGGCTTCATTAAGAGGTTTGTACCAGTTGGAGCGGAGCCAGCCATTGCGGCAGACAGGCATTCTTCCCGATCAGGATATTTCGGCGCTGTTCCAGTCCGGCGCGCTGAAGTCGCCGCGCGCGCTCGATGTCGACCAGGTACAGCCGGCCAGCCTCGATCTCAGGCTCGGCGACAAGGCTTTTCGCGTCCGCGCCTCCTTCCTGCCCGGCCCCAACCACAAGGTGTCGGAGAAGCTCGAGCGGCTGAAGCTGCACGAGATCAGCCTGACCGAAGGCGCGGTGCTGGAGACCGGCTGCGTCTACATCGTACCGCTGCTCGAGAGCCTCGCCCTGCCGGCCAATATTTCCGCCTCGGCCAATCCCAAGAGCTCGACCGGACGGCTCGACATCTTCACCCGGGTGATGACCGACCGCGGCCACGAGTTCGACAAGATCGCCGCCGGCTATCACGGGCCGCTCTATCTCGAGGTCAGCCCCCGCACCTTCCCGATCGTCGTGCGCGCCGGCTCGCGCCTGTCGCAGATCCGCTTCCGCACCGGCAATGCGCTGTTGTCGGAGGCAGAGCTGAATGAATTGCACCGGGCCGAGATGCTGGTCGCGACCGAGCCGCCAAACATTTCCGGCGGTGGCATTGCGCTGTCGATCGATCTCGACGGCGATCACAACGGGCTGGTCGGCTATCGCGGCAAGCATCACACCGGCCTCGTCGATGTCGACAAGCGCGGCGCCCAGGACGCCGTCGATTTCTGGGAGCCGCTCTTCAAGAGCGGCGCCGGCGAACTGGTGCTCGATCCCGACGAATTCTACATCCTGGTCAGCCGCGAGGCGGTGCACGTGCCGCCGCTCTACGCCGCCGAGATGACGCCGTTCGACCCGCTGGTCGGCGAATTCCGCGTCCACTATGCCGGCTTCTTCGATCCGGGCTTCGGCCATTCGGCCGCCGGTGGCACCGGCAGCCGGGCGGTGCTCGAAGTGCGCAGCCACGAAGTGCCGTTCATCCTTGACCATGGTCAGATCGTCGGTCGGCTGGTCTACGAGCATATGCTGAAGCGGCCGCAGGCGCTCTACGGCACCGATCTCGGTTCCAACTACCAGGCGCAAGGCCTGAAGCTCTCCAAGCATTTCCGCACCGCCGTCTGAACCCTCAATCACCGTTGGGCAAAATACTTGCCTGCATTGGCTCACCGTGCTTGGCTGCCTTTCTGTGGCCGGCCAGAGACCGGCGCCTAAGGGGAGCCAAAATGCAGATTTCGAAATGGATCATTTCGGCAGCGAGCGCTGCCATGCTGGTGATGGCGGCCGGTTCGCTGGCGCAGGCGCAGGAGAAATTGAAGATCGGCACCGAAGGCGCCTATCCGCCCTTCAACACCATTACATCTGACGGCAAGGTCGAAGGCTTCGACATCGACATCGCCAATGCACTGTGCGCGCAAATGAAGGTCGAATGCGAGATCGTCACCCAGGACTGGGACGGCATCATTCCAGCGCTGCAGGCGAAGAAATTCGACGCCATCATCGCCTCGATGAGCATCACCGAGGAGCGAAAGAAGCAGGTCGCCTTCACCAACAAATACTACACCACGCCACTGGCGCTGGTGGCGCCGAAAGACAGCGACCTCACGTCCACCGAACCGGCCGCCCTTGCCGGCAAGACGGTGGGCGCGCAGGCGTCGACCACCCAGGCCGACTACGCCCAGAACGCCTACGGCAAGGCCGGTGCGGAGGCAAAACTCTATCCGACTCAGGAAGAGGCGATCACCGACCTGCAGAATGGCCGTCTCGACGCGGTGATCTCGGACAAGTTCGTGCTGATGGACTGGCTGAAGAAGGCGAGCGACGGCTGCTGCAAGCTGGTCGGCGACGTCAAGGGCACCGAGACGCAAGCCGGCATCGCGGTGCGCCTGGAAGACACGGCGCTACGCGACAAGCTCAACGCGGCGATAGACGCGATTGTTGCCGACGGCACCTACAAGAAGATCCAGGCGAAGTATTTCGATTTTGATATTTATTGAGGCTGCTAATCTCCCCCCTTGAGGGGGAGATGGCCGGCAGGCCAGAGGGGGTCGCTGCGCGTAGAACGCCAACGTCGTCTGGTGCCTGCGGAAGGCGTCGGCGCTCCACGCGCGACAACCCCCTCTGTCGCCTTCGGCGACATCTCCCCTCAAGGGGGGAGATTGCCCCCTCTACAACGCCTTCACTGCCACCTTCACCGGCTGCTCGATCTCCAGCGGGTTGCGCAGCGGCAGGCCGAAATCTCCGGCCTCGATCTCGAAGACGTCGCCGGCCTGCGTCCTGATGCCGTCGGCGAAGGACAGCGTCGCCGTGCCGAACATGTGCACATGCACGTCACCGGGCTGGCGGAAGGCCGAATATTTGAAATGGTGGTGCTCGAGATTGGCGATGGTGTGCGACATGTTCGCTTCGCCGGACAGAAACGGCTTTTCCCACAAAAGATTGCCGTCGCGCAGGATGCGCGAAGCGCCTCTGATGTCGGCCGGCAGATCGCCGATCAGGATCTCCGGCCCAAACGAGGCATTGCGCAGCTTGGAATGCGCCAGGAACAGATAGTTCACCCGCTCGGTCACATGGTCCGAAAACTCGTTCGACAGCGTGAAGCCGACGCGGAACGGCGCACCGTCATCGCCGATGACATAGATGCCGGCGATTTCCGGCTCCTCGCCGGCGTCCTGCGCAAAGGCCGGCGACATTAGCGCCGCGCCCGGCGCCACCGCCATGGTGCCGTTGCCCTTGTAGAACCATTCCGGCTGCACGCCGGTCTGGCCCTTGGCCGGCTTGCCGCCTTCGAGCCCCATACGGAACATCTTCATGGAATCGGTGAGTTGTTCCTCGCCGCCATCGCTGAGCTTCTTGTGCATGGAATCGCGCGTCGCCGCCGATCCGAGATGGGTCAGCCCGGTGCCGGTCAGATGCAGATGCGCCGGATCGGGATGGTTGATCGGCGACACCAGCCGGCCCTTCTTGTAGACGGCGTCGAGGTCGACGGCTTCACCGTATCCCTTGCGCTCGATCAGTGCGGCCAGCCCGGTGCCGGTGCGCGCGGCTTCCATCGCCAGCGAATAGACGCTGCGGGCGCCATTGATGACCCTGGTCTTGCCGCCGCCATTGCGGGCAACGACGCGGATCGTCTCGGCGTCGTCGAGGATCTGGGAAATCAGCATGATGAACCCTCTCTCAATTGTCGTGGCTCGGTTGCCGCTTTGACAAACCTTACCGGCGCGGCGCGGACCTATCCGTGCCACGGGTTAAACTCTTCGTCCGGATTGCGCTCGCGATCCTGGTCCTTCAGGGGACTTCTTGCACTGCCCGGCAGCGCCGCGATGTGACCCGTATGCCGTCCTGGTTCCGCTCCCGGTCTAACCTTTGTTTTTGTTGTAGACGTCGAAGACCACTGCGCCGAGCAGCACCAGGCCTTTGACCACCTGCTGCCAGTCGACATTGACGCCCATGATCGACATGCCGTTGTTCATCACACCCATGATGAAGCCGCCGACCACCGCGCCGATCACCTGGCCAACGCCGCCCATCGCCGAAGCGCCGCCGATGAACACCGCGGCGATGACGTCGAGCTCGCTGCCGAGGCCCGCGGCAGGCACGGCTTGTCCTAGGCGCGCCGCTATGATCAGGCCGCCAAGCGCCGACAGCACACCCATGTTGACGAACACCATCAGGGTCAGCCGCTCGGTCTTGATGCCCGACAGTTGCGCCGCCTTGGCATTGCCGCCCATGGCGTAGATGCGGCGGCCGATCGTCATGCGTTTTGTGACGAAGACGAACAGCGCGATCAGTGCGCCCATCACCATGAGTACGATCGGCAGGCCCCTGTAGCTGGCAAATTGGTAGACCAGGAACAGCGCCAGCGCGCTGGTCACCAGGGTCTTGATGACGAACAGCGTGAAAGGCTCGGCTTGGTAGCCGTGCGCTTCGCGGGTACGCCGTGCCTTGAGCCCGAAATAGGCATAGGCGAGCACGGCGACCAGGCCCAGCACGATCGTCGTCATGTGCAGGGTCATGCCGCTACCTACAATGGTCTTGCCGGCCGCATTTACCGTCGGTGGGATCAGCGTCAAGGGGCCGATGACATCCGGGATGAAGCCTGAACTAAGCGCCTTGAAGCCGGCTGGAAGCGGCCCCACCGAAGACCCGCCACCCAGCAGCGCCTGGCAGATGCCGCGGAAGATCAGCATTCCCGCCAGCGTCACGATGAAGCTCGGTATTCGGTGATAGGCAATCCAGTAGCCCTGTGCCGCGCCGATGAGGCCGCCGACGATCAGGCAGACGATTGAAACCACCAACGGATTGCTGAATGGTCCAAGTGGCCAGATGACCATCATCATAGCCGCCAGCGCGCCGATGAAGCCGGCGACGGAGCCGACGCTGAGGTCGATATGGCCGGAGACGATGACCAGAAGCATGCCCAGCGCCATCACGATGATGAACGAGTTCTGCTGCACCAGGTTGCTCAGGTTCACCGGCTTGAACAGCGTGCCGGAGGTGGTGAACTGGAAGAACACCATGATGGCGATCAGCGCCAGTATCAGGCCGTAGTCGCGCAAATTGGTGATCAGCGCCGAGACGGCAACGCGCGGCCCCTGTTGCACATCTTCGGCGACGCCGCTTTTCGGCGCGGGACCGCTTTCGGTGGTCATGATGGCTTTCCTTCTCCCCGAACGATGGCGCGCATGATCTTTTCCTGGCTGGCGTCGCTCGCCGCCATTTCTCCAACCATGCGCCCTTCATTCATGACGTAGATGCGGTCGGTGATGCCGAGCAGTTCAGGCATCTCCGACGAGATGACGATAATCGCCTTACCTTCGGAGGCGAGGCGGGCGATGATGGTGTAGATTTCGTACTTGGCACCGACGTCGATGCCGCGCGTCGGCTCATCGAGGATGAGCACTTCCGGATTGGCGAACAGCCATTTCGACAGCACCACCTTCTGCTGGTTGCCGCCCGACAGATTGCCGGTCATCTGATAGACGCTGGACGAGCGGATGTTGGTCTTGGCCTTGTAATCGTTGGCGACGGCGAGTTCGCGCAAATCGTCGATGACGGCGTGGCGCGACACGCCGCCAAGGTTGGCCAGCGTGATGTTGTGCTTGATATGATCGATCAGGTTGAGACCATAGGTCTTGCGGTCCTCGGTGACGTAGGCAATGCCATGGTCAACCGCCTTGCTGACCGAGGAGACATCGATAGGCTTGCCCTTGAGCAGCACTTCACCGGTGATATGGCGGCCATAGGAGCGGCCGAACAGGCTCATCGCGAATTCGGTGCGTCCGGCACCCATCAACCCGGCAATACCCACCACCTCGCCCTTGCGGACTTTGATATCGATGCCCTTGATCACTTGCCGCTCGGCATGGATCGGATGATAGACAGACCAGTTCTTCACCTGCAGCACAACCTCGCCGATCTTTGGCTCACGTGGCGGGTAACGATCGTCGAGCGAGCGCCCGACCATCGAGGTGATGATGCGGTCTTCCGAAATGTCTTTCTTGGAAAGTGTTTCGATGGTGCGCCCGTCGCGGATGACCGTGACCTTGTCGGCGACCCGGTTCACTTCGTTGAGCTTGTGCGAGATCAGGATCGAGGTCATGCCTTGCCGCTTGAACTCGAGCAGCAGGTCGAGCAGCGCCTGGCTGTCCTTTTCGGACAGGCTCGCCGTCGGCTCGTCCAGGATCAGCAGCTTGACTTCCTTGCTCAGCGCCTTGGCGATCTCGACCAGCTGCTGCTTGCCGACGCCGATATTGGTGATCAGCGTCTTGGGGTCCTCCTTGAGGCCCACCTTCTTCAGCAGGGCGCTGGTGCGCGTCTCGTTGGCATTCCAGTCGATGACGCCGAATTTGGCGTGTTCATTGCCAAGGAAAATGTTTTCGGCGATCGACAGCATCGGCACCAGCGCAAGTTCCTGGTGGATGATGACGATGCCCTTGTGTTCGCTGTCGTGAATGCCCTTGAAATGGCATTCCTCGCCACGGTAGACGATCGCGCCGTCATAGGTGCCGGTTGCATAAACGCCGGAGAGAACCTTCATCAGCGTCGATTTGCCGGCGCCGTTCTCGCCGACAACGGCATGGATCTCGCCTTCCTCGACACTGAGGTTGACGTTCGACAGCGCCTTCACGCCGGGGAACGTCTTGGTGATGTCGCGCATCTCCAAAATCGTCGAGGCCATGGGAACTACCGCTCCTTGAGAGGTCGGCAAACACTGCCGGCGAGGTCGGCAACAATACCGGGCTCGCTGGTGAACGAAAAGGGGCCCTGCGTTGAGCAGGACCCCTGATTTTACGACCGAATTTACTTCAGCTCGTCGGCCTTGATGTAGCCGGAGTCGACGACCAGCGCCTGGTAGTTCGACTTGTCGACATCATGCGGCGTCAAAAGGATCGAAGGAACGACCTTGACGTCGTTGTTGTAGGTCTTTTCATCGAGGCCTTCCGGCTTGCCGCCCGAGAGCACCTTGTCGACGAGTTCGACAGTGGCCTTGGCCAGTTCGCGGGTGTCCTTGAACACGGTCGAGTACTGCTCGCCGGAGATGATCAGCTTGACCGAGGCGGTCTCGGCGTCCTGGCCGGTCACGATCGGCCAGGGCTGGGCGTCGGTGCCGTAGCCGACAGCGCGCAGCGAGGCGGTGATGCCGCGCGACAGGCCGTCATAGGGCGACAGAACGCCATCGACGCGGCTGCCGTCCGAGTAGTTGGCCGACAGAAGGTTGTCCATGCGGGCCTGGGCGGTGGCGGCGAGCCAGCGCAGCGTGCCGACCTTGTCCATGCCGGTCTGGCCGGACTTGATCTTGATCGAACCGTCATCGATCAGCGGCTGCAGGACGGAGATCGCGCCGTTGTAGAAGAAGAAGGCGTTGTTGTCGTCCGGCGAACCGCCGAACAGCTCGACGTTCCACGGCTTGGTGTTCGGGAAGCGCTCCTTGAGGCCCTTCACCAGCGAGTTCGCCTGGATCACGCCGACGCCGAAATTGTCGAAGGTGGTGTAGTAGTCGACATTGGCGGTCTTCTTGATCAGGCGGTCATAGGCGACGACGACGACGCCGGCGTCAGCGGCCTTCTGCAGCGCGTCCGACAGCGTGGTGCCGTCGATCGAGGCGATGATCAGCGCCTTCGGGCCCTTGGTGATTTCGTTTTCCAGCTGGCTGAGCTGGTTGGGGATGTCGTCCTGCGCATACTGCAGGTCGACCGTGTAGCCGAGAGCTTCGAGCTGGGACTTGACGGCGTCGCCGTCATTGATCCAGCGCTGCGAGGTCTTGGTCGGCATCAGCACGCCGACAAGGCCTTTGTCGGCTGCGTGCGCCGAGTAGGTCATGGCAGCGATGCCAAGGGCCGCGACGGCGGCCAGTGTCTTGATGATTTTCACGTAAAACTCTCCCTGGTTGATGGACGCGACACCTCGGGGCTTCGCGGGCCGCGCAGTCGGGCGGATGCGCCAAAGCGCCGCCGCCGTCATATCGATCTCCGGTATCCTCCCAATCGGCCCTCAGTCGCCTGATTTCAATCGATACGATTCTGCTCGTCATCGACCGTCAAGTCTTGAGGACGCGCGAAGGGTGTGTCCCTTTGCCATAACTGTCAAATGCGATCTTCGGTGGTTGCTATACCGAAACCGGTATATGACTAGAGCAGGTCGGGACATTGGCGGGAGCAGGGAAAGCATGGCGGCATTGCAAAATCATCAAGAAATTTCAGTTGGTTACGATGAATTGCCGGGCGGTGGCGAAACACTTCTGCGCAGTGGGCTCAGCCTGCGCCACATGCGCATGATCGCGGCCCTCGACGATCACGGTCGGGTGAGTGCGGCGGCGCAGGTGATGAATATCTCGCAGCCCGCGGCCTCGCGCATGATCTCCGAGATGGAAGCGGTGCTTGAGGTAAAGCTCTGCGAAAGGCTGCCGCGCGGCATCACGCTCACCCCTTACGGCAAGGCGCTGGCCCGGCGCGCCCGTTCGATCCTGCTCGAAATGCGCGAGGCCGACCGCGAGATTTCAGAGCTCAAGGCGGGCAAGGGGGGCTCGGTGTTCCTCGGCGCGGTGACGGCGCCGGCGATCGAACTGGCGGTGCCGGCGATCCGCGAGATCCGCCGCCTCTATCCGCGCATCGAGATCACCATGCAGGTCGAGACGTCGAACGTGCTGGCGCGCGAACTGATCGCCTCACGCCATGATTTCATCATCGCTCGCATCCCCGACGACCTCAATCCGCGGCTGTTCGAATCGCGCGTCATCGGCGTCGAGAAGGCCTGCCTGATCGTGCGCCGCGGCCATCCGCTGAGCAACGGCAAGGCCGTGCGGCTGGAGGATACGGCTGCGTATGACTGGGTCTTCCAGTCCGGCGGCTCGCCGCTGCGCCAGGCGATGGAAAGCAATTTCCTGAACCGCAACATCGCGCTGCCGGACCGCATCCTCAACACCTCTTCGCTGCTGCTGACCCTGGTCATGGTGGCGCAGTCCGATGCCATCGCCCCGGTGTCGATCCAGGTGGCAAAATTCATCCAGAACCCCGACGGTCTCGCCGGCGCCATCGACGTCGTCCAGACCGAGTTCGACATCGAGGTCCGCCCCTACAGCCTGATCACGGTGAAGAACCGCGCGCTGTCGCCGGCCGCCAAAATGCTGCACGACTTCATCCTGCGCGAAGTGGGATAACGGCCGGGAACTCCATCCTTGCGCGGAACGGGACTATAGCCGGACCTGGTGCGGCCACACGGATGGCGGCATTGGCGTGGCCCGCCAATGTGATCCTTTGCGGCTCCCAAGAAAATTGGACAACGGGTCACGCGCTCAGCCCTGCGCCGCAGATTGGAGCGGGTGGAGGGGATCTCGTTCGCGCCAGTGTAACAGACTGATCGGAAGATTGATGAGCGTTGCCTAATGTTAACCATCTTGATGCTAGCGTTGGCGTCGCGAAACAAACGCGAGGCCACAGGATGCACACTGAACTGCCGCTTGCAAAGCTTGGATGGACGTTGAAGACCATGGCGATTGGGCTCTTCGCCGCCACCCTGACGGCGCTGCCCGCGAACGCGGAGACGGTGAAAGGCAATCCCGGGGGCCAGATCGTGACCTTCGCTTTGCACGTCGCCAAACTGCGCGCCGCCGACGAGCCAGTGCACTTTGACGGGGCGTGCGACAGCGCCTGCACGCTCTATCTGTCCCTGCCCGTCGAGCAGCTTTGCGCTACCCCGCGTGCATCCTTCGGCTTCCATCTGCCATACGGCGTCGGTGCTCGTGAGAACGCCGTCGCTGCCAACTACCTGCTCTCGCAATACCCCGATTGGGTGCGGCAGTGGATAGCCGAGCATGGCGGCCTGTCGCACACCCTGATGCGGATGGAAGCCGATGAGGTGGCAATGCACCTTCCCATATGCTCCGGGGTGCAGGCATGAACAGGTTCGCAATGCGCAGGCCTGCGGCAGTCGCCGGCAAACGCCGTCTAGATCATTGATTTTTGCTGGAGCGGGTAGAGGGAATCGAACCCTCGCGTTCAGCTTGGGAAGCTGACAAGCTACCATTACATCATACCCGCGTCGGCCTCTCGATATCATGATGGGCCTGCTTCGGGCAATCGCTCTTGGACAGCTCTTCGGAAACGGCTGTTGGAAACCCGGCCGGCCGGAGCATCTTCGGCGGCGCGAGCTAGGGTGGCATTTGGAGAAGGTCTAACCCTAGCGGCTGACCTCACAGCCTGTCCGCAATATGTCGGAGGGACCTGCTGCACGGTTGCTCGGGCGACAGCGAAGCCGCCCCGGCTTGATGCCGGGCGGCCAAGTGCGTATTCGTGGACCTGTACCCCGAATCCGGGCACCCGAATCTGGAGGCAGGCCCTTGTCCGCATTGACGCGCTTTCTCGGCGACTCGCCCGTCAGGGTGATCGTCAAGCTGCTGGTCGTATCGTTCCTCGTCGGCCTGGTGATGAACGCTTTCGGCTGGACGCCGATGGACGTCTTTTATGGCGTCCAGAAATTCTTCATCGACCTGTGGAACCTGGGTTTCCACGCCATTGACCGCTTCCTCGGCTATATCCTGCTTGGGGCCGCGATCGTCGTGCCGGTCTTTATTTTCTTGAGGATTGCCAATTACCGGAAGTAACTTTCGTTCCTCAGGCGAAGCTCGATGCCACCTCGAACAGGATGGCGTGGCGGGCCGCCAGTGCTGCCACGTCGGTTGAATAGCCGCCGCCGATGACGCCGCAGACCGGAATGCCCAGCGCGCGGAAATGGCCGATCACCATCGCGTCGCGGGCGCGCAAGCCATCATCGCTGAGCGAGAGCCGGCCAAGCCGGTCCTCGGCATGGACGTCGACACCGGCATTGTAGAAGACGATGTCCCAGCGCGCCTTGGCCGAGAGCTCCGGCAGGATGGCGCCCAGCCGTTCGAGATAGGCGGTATCGCCGGTGCCGTCCGACAAGGCGACGTCGAGATCGGAGGCGATCTTGCGCGCGGGATAATTGCGCTCGCCATGCATGGAGAAGGTGAAGGCGCGTGGTTCGTCTTTCAGGATGTTCGCGGTGCCGTCACCCTGATGCACGTCGAGATCGACGATCAGGATGTTTTCGGCGGCACCTTCGGCGCGCAGCACCAGCGAAGCGACGGCGACATCGTTGAAGGTGCAGAAGCCGGCGCCTTGCGCGCGCCGTGCATGATGGCTGCCGCCGGCGGTGTTGCAGGCAATACCGTCGGCAAGCGCCAGCCGTGCCGCCAGCACCGTGCCGCCCGTGGCGAGTTGCGCCCTGAGCGAAACACGTGACCCCACGGGAAAGCCGATCTCGCGCTCGATCTTTTCAGGCACCGAACACGTGATGACCTGGTCGACATAGTCGGCCGCATGGGCGAACTTCAGCCAGCGGGCCGGCGCCGGCTCGGGCATCGACAGCGCCTCGGCCTGGATCAGACCCCGCACGTGCAAGGCCTGCATCAGCAGCGGATATTTGCTCATCGGAAAGCGATGATTGACCGCGAAGCCGGCGTCGTAATCGGGGTGGTGGACGATCTGCAGGGGCATGCACTGGATCCGGCGGGCTCGCGCCAGGCCGAAGATTTCGGTTGGCCATCACGACAAGGGTAATTGCGCGGTGGCCGGAAAATGGGGCACATCGGCTGTTCGATCAAGCCGCAATCAGCAAGGCAGCTATCCCTTGGACACGGGTGCAACCCCAGCCGACGCGAGACCTTTCGCCGTCACCAACCGGTCGGTGCTTGCCATCGCCGTGCCGATGACGCTCGCCTATCTGACGACGCCCCTGCTCGGCATCGTCGATACGGCGGTGGTCGGCCAGTTTGGCGACGCGGCCCTGCTCGGCGGCCTAGCGGCTGGCGCGCTGGTCTTCGACGTCGTCTTCAACACCTTCAATTTCCTGCGCTCCGGCACGACCGGCCTCGTCGCCCAGGCTTTCGGGCGCGGCGACGAATTGGAGGAGCAGGCGGTGTTCTGGCGCGCCGTGCTGATCGCGGTCGCCGCCGGCATCGTGCTTGTCGCCTTTGCGCCGCTGATAGCCATCGCGGGCCAGAAATTCATCGGCGCCGAAGCGCGCGTCAGCGAGGCCATGGGCATCTATATCAGGATCAGGATGCTCGCCGCGCCCTTTGCGCTGATCAACTACGCCATCCTCGGCTATGTGCTCGGGCGCGGCGAGGGCGGGCTTGGGCTGATGCTGCAGGCGGTGCTCAACGGCATCAACATCGTGCTCTGCATCCTGCTCGGCCTGAAGCTCGGCTGGGGCGTCGCCGGCGTCGCCTGGGCGACCGTCACCGGCGAATTGCTGGCCATGCTGCTGGGCCTCGCCATCGTCGTCTGGCGGTTCCGGGCCGCACCGCGCCTGCCGCGGCATCGCCTTCTCGACATGGCTGCCTTCCTGCGCATGCTGTCGCTCAACCGCGACATCATGATCCGCTCGTTCTCGCTGCTCGCCGCCTTCGCGCTGTTCACCCGCCAGGGCGCGCAGTTCGGAACGCTGACGCTGGCCGCCAATGCCGTGTTGATGAACTTCTTCCTTGTCGCCGGCTATTTCCTCGACGGTTTTGCCACGGCGGCCGAACAGTTGGCCGGACGCGCCATTGGCGCGCGCGCCGAAACCTCGTTCCGCCGGGCGGTGCGCCTGACCCTGTTCTGGGGTTTCGGCCTGGCGGGAACCGCGACGCTGATCTTTTGGCTCGGCGGCGCCGGCCTGGTCGCCCTGATCACCACGTCGCAGGACGTTCGCGACGTCGCGGATGTCTATCTGCCATGGGCGGCCCTGACGCCGTTCAGTGGCGTGCTGGCCTTCCAGATGGACGGCGTCTTCATCGGTGCGACCTGGTCGCGCGACATGCGCAACATGATGCTCTTGTCTTTCCTGGCCTTCAGCGCCGCATTGGTCACCTTGGCGCCGTCCCTGGGCAATCACGGCCTGTGGGCGGCGCTGCACGTCTTCCTGCTGGTGCGCGGCTTCAGCCTGCTGACGATTTTGTCGCGAAGGGTGCGCACGGCCTTCTAAAGCGGCTTTGCAGTCCACCGGTCGAGACCGGCATCGCGCAGTTCGCGCAGCGACTTGAGCCGCTCCTTGTCGGCAAATCGCACCATCCCGGTCAGAATTCGCCCTGGCAGTGCCGGCCCGCCATAGATCATGCCGGTATAGAGCTGCACCAGATCGGCGCCGGCGCGGATTTTCTCCAGCGCAGCCTCGGCGGAATCGACGCCGCCGACGCCGATAATGGCCCGCTCCGGCCCGAGCAGCTTGCGCATCTTGGCCAGCACGATGGTTGAGCGTTCGAACAGCGGCTTTCCCGAAAGACCACCGGCTTCGCCGGCGACAGCGGCGCTTCGCAATCCGGTCCGCGCCAGCGTCGTGTTGGAGACGATGACGCCGTCGATCTGTTTCTCGCTGATCTCGGCGGCGATGTCCTCCAGTTCGGCCTCGACCAAATCAGGTGCGATCTTGAGGAAGATCGGCGGTTTTGCCGAAGCTGCCGCGCGCGCTGCCACGACCCGGGACAAAAGCTCGCCGAGCTGTTCGCGCGCCTGCATGGTGCGCAGGCCCGGCGTGTTTGGCGACGAGATGTTGACGGTGAGATAGCTGGCGTATTTCGCAAAGCGCGAGACGCCCAGCTCATAGTCGCCGATGCGATCGGCGCTGTCCTTGTTGGCGCCGATGTTGACGCCGACAATACCGCCGCGCCCCTTGCGTGCGGCAAGGCGCCTCTCGGCGGCCTCGTGGCCCTCATTGTTGAAGCCCAGCCGGTTGATCACGGCATCATCCTCGATCAGCCGGAAAATGCGTGGCTTCGGGTTACCCGCCTGCGGCAGCGGCGTCACCGTGCCCACTTCGGCGAAACCGAAGCCAAGGCCAAGCAGCGCGTCGGGCACTTCGGCGTTCTTGTCATAGCCCGCGGCCATGCCGAGCGGGTTTGGAAAATCGAGACCGCAGAGGCTGACCTTCAGCCTGTCGTCGCGTACTGCCCGCGCGCCGACCGGCAGGCCGCAGCGCAATGCGGCGATCGACATGCCATGTGCGGTTTCCGGATCGAAGCTGAACAGCAGTTTCTGGCCGATGCGGTCGAGCACGCTCATTCGACCTCCATGTCCGGGAATAGATGTGCGCCGTCGGCGCCGAGCGGCAATGGTTTCACCCAGAGGACGGCGTTCATCTCGAGCAGGCCATAGAGATGCGGGAACAGCGCGCCGCCACGCGAGACCTCGTATTTCAGCGCATCACCCAGCCGAGCCCCGTCAATGGCGACCAGCACCAGATCCGTCTGGCCGGCGAAGTGCTTGGCCGCCGTCTCGCGCGCCTGGCTTGCTGTGGAGAAATGGATGAAGCCGTCGGCGGTGTCGATCGGAGCGCCGGTGAAGCGGCCGTTTTTCTCGGCCTCACGCCAAAGCGCTGCGGTCGCGATCTTGTAGATAATCTGAGACATGGTTGCGCTATAGTCCGGATGGCTCATGCGGGGAAGGGCAACTCTTCCGCATTTACGGCGCAAAGCTGTGATAGGCTCTCGTACACTGGCTCGTGGAGGATGGAACATGCGTCTGCAGCACATACTGATCCCCGCCGCACTGGTCTCGCTGGTCGCGGCATCGGCCTGGTCCGAGGAGACCGATCGCTACCGGCTGGAAAAATCGGCCAACGGCTATGTCCGCATGGACACCGAGACCGGCGCCATGTCGATCTGCGAGGAGCGCTCCGGCCAGCTGGTCTGCAAGATGGCTGCCGACGAGCGCGCAGCCTTCCAGGATGAGGTCGACCGTTTGCAGGCCTTGATGAAGGCCATGGACGAGCGTGTCACCAAGCTGGAGAACTCGCTGTCCGCCCGCCTCGAATCGAAATTGCCGAGCGAGGAGGATTTCGACAAGACGATGAATTACATGGAGCGCATGCTGCGTGGCTTCATGGGCATCGTCAAGGAGATGGACAAGGATAATGGCGACGGCGCCAAGCTCAATTCGCAAAAGACCTGAGCCGCATCCGGCCATTGCCGCTTGAAAACAGAACGCTTCGCCGCATAATCGTCCGGTCCCGCAAAAGCCACTAATCAACAACGGGATTTGGGAGGAATATTTGCCGTCGGGCTACACCTTCGTCATCGCCGACGATCATCCGCTTTTCCGCGGCGCGCTGAAAGAGGCGCTTGCCGGCGTCGGCGATGTTGCCGCCATCCATGAGGCCGGCGATTTCGAAAGCGCCAAGGCGCTGGTCGTGGCCAATGAGGATGTCGACCTGGTGTTGCTCGATCTGTCGATGCCAGGCGCCAGTGGCCTGTCCGGTCTGATCTCGCTGCGTGGCATCCACCCGGCTGTGCCGCTGGTGGTGGTGTCGGCGCATGATGACCCGGTGACCATCCGGCGCGCGCTCGATCTCGGCGCCTCCGGCTTCATCTCCAAATCGGCCAGCATGGAGGAGATCCGCAGCGCTGTGCAGACGGTGCTGGCCGGCGATATCGCCGCGCCCGTCGGCATCGATCTCGGCGTCGAGCGCGACCCCGAAATATCGGACCTGATCAAGCGGCTGCAGGCGCTGACGCCGCAGCAGACGCGCGTGCTCGGCATGCTGGCCGAAGGCCTGCTCAACAAGCAGATCGCCTATGAGCTCAGCGTCTCAGAAGCGACGGTCAAGGCGCATGTCTCGGCCATCCTGCAAAAACTCGGCGTCGACAGCCGCACCCAGGCGGTGATCCAGCTGTCCAAGATCGGCAGCGATCCGCTGCAGCCGGTGAGCTGAGCGCCGGAGCGCTCAGCTTTGTTCGGTTGCCGGCAGCCAGTCCGCCGGCGGCTTCAGCTCAGCCGCACCGACAGTTCGACGTCGTCGCCGAACGGCGTCGACATGTAGCCCGATGCCGGCGCGCGCACGCGCTCCAGATATTCGGGGCAGAAATCGGCGTTGTCGGCGATCACCAGTGCGCCGGGCCTGAGCCGGCTTTCGACCAGGCTCAGGATCTCCGGATAGATCGCCTTGGCACCGTCGAGCAGCAAGAGATCGATCGTTTCAGGGAGATCGGCGCTGAGCGTCTGCAATGCGTCGCCCTCGCGGACTTCCACCAGGTCGATAAGGCCGCCCTCTGTCAGATTGGCCTTGGCCCGCATCACCTTGGAGGGCTCGAACTCGGTGGTGATCAGACGGCCGCCGCCATTGTCCCTCAGGGCGGCTGCCAGATAGAGCGTCGAGATGCCGAACGAGGTGCCGAACTCGATGATGACGCGGGCGCCGCTGCTGCGCGCCAGCATGTAGAGCAGCGTGCCGGTCTCCGGCGAAACCGCGAGCCAGAGGTCCTTCAGCCGTCCGTAGAAGTCGACATATTCGGTCTTGCTACGCAGCAGGCGCTCCCGCTCGTCGCGCGAGAAACTGGCCGCAGTTCGGCTCGTCGCTGCTTCCGCCTCCTTGAACAGGCGGGCGAGCAAGGGTGCAATCGGGGTGAGGGTGGTCATGAAAAAGTCTCCAGTCGAAAATCATTGCGTTCTTGTGTCGTGCCAAAAATACGAATAATCCTTCAGGTTTCCAATTCGCATTGCCGGACAGCACGATGGCCGAACGTCCAAGCCTTTCTATTTCCTCGCGAAAACAGCCCAAGCAGGCGCGTGCGGTCGAGCTTATCTCGGCGATTTTGGAAGCTGCTGTTCAGGTTTTGGCGAGCGAAGGCGCGCAGCGTTTCACCACCACGCGCGTGGCCGAAAGGGCCGGCGTGAGCGTCGGTTCGCTCTACCAATATTTTCCCAACAAGGCCGCACTGCTGTTCCGGCTGCAGAGCGACGAATGGCAGCAGACCGGCGGCCTGCTGCGCACCATACTCGAGGACAATCAGCGGCCACCGCTTGAGCGGTTGCGCACGCTTGTCCATGCCTTCATCCGCTCGGAGTGCGAAGAGGCTGCCGTGCGCGGGGCGCTCAATGACGCCGCCCCGCTTTATCGCGACGCACCCGAGGCGCATGAGGCAAGGGACGCCGGCGAGCGCACCATTCAGAACTTCCTGCGTGAAGCCTTACCTGAGGCACCGGAAGCGGTCCGGGATCTGGCGGGTGGCCTGATCGGCGCGACGCTGAGCGCCGTGGGCAAGGATTTTTCAGGCAGCCCTCGTACCGACGCGGAGATCGAAGCCTATGCCGATGCGATGGCCGACATGTTCTGCGCCTATATTGCGAGCCTTGGGCATAGCTGAGGAGTGGGCTTCGCATAGGGGGCTGGCACGGCCCTATACGATAGGGTGAGGCCCCCTTCGCAAGAACCCATATCCGACGCGATTATTCCGCCGCCGACGCCAACGGCCTGACCCTGGCCATCATCGAGCGCAGCACCGCCGGCTTCAGCGGCTTGTTGATCACCGGCACGTCGAGGGCGGCGGCAGCGGCACGGACCTCGGTGGAGCGGTCGGCGGTAACCAGCACGGCCGCTAGGTCGCGGCCGTGGATCTCACGTAGCCGCGCTATCACATCGAGACCGCTCCTGCCGTCGAGGTGATAGTCGGCAAGCACGATGTCGGGACGATGGATGTCGGCCCTGGCGAAATCCTCCGAGCCGGAAAACGTGCCGACCCTGCAGCCCCAGCCTTCGAGCAAAAGCCGCATGCCGTCGAGGATGCGGGCGTCATTGTCGATGCACATGACGCGCAGGCCGGCCAGCGAGTTCGCGGTGCGGGCAGGCGCCTTGGGCTCGACCTCGCGCCGCGGCGCCTCAACCGCCGCAACCGGCAGGATGACGGAAAAGCGCGTGCCCTTGCCGGGGTTGGAAAAGATCCGGATCTCGAGCCTGAGCACCCGGGCGATGCGGTCGACGATGGAGAGGCCGAGTCCGAGGCCTGCGGCCTCGCGCACGCCTTCGTCGAGCCGGGTGAACTCGTTGAAGACCGTGTTCAGCTTGTCGCCGGCAATGCCGATGCCGGTGTCGATCACCTGGATCTCGGCGAGCTCGCCGCGCCGCCGCACGCCGACGAGGATGCGGCCATGGCGCGTGTATTTGATGGCGTTGGAGACCAGGTTCTGGATCAGCCGGCGTAAGAGATTGCGGTCCGTCATCACGCTTAGCGACGAGGCCATGATCGTCAGGTCGAGTTTCTTTTCGGCGGCGAGTGGCTGAAAATCGTTGCCGATCTGGCGCAGCAGCCCGTCCAGGCGGAAGGCGCTGTCGTCGGGCTTCATCGCGCCGGCGTCGAGGCGCGAAATATCGAGCACGGCGCCTAAGATCGTCTCAACCGATTCCAGCGAGGATTCGATGTTGACGGCGGCCTTGCCGGCCGGACCCTTGCCGGCCTTTTCGATTAGCGACGAGCAGTAGAGCCGGGCGGCGTTGAGCGGCTGCAGGATGTCGTGGCCGGCGGCGGCGAGGAAGCGCGTCTTGCCGAGATTGGCCTCCTCGGCCAGCATCTGCGCCTGCGCCAACTCCTCATTGACGCGCGTCAGTTCGATGGTGCGCGTCTTGACCCGCTGCTCCAGCGATTCATTGGCCCGCTTCAGCGCCAGATCCTGTTCGACGCGTCCCGAAATGTCGGCATAGGTGGCAACGATACCGCCATCCGGCATCGGGTTGGAGCGCAGTTCCAGGATGCGGCCGCTGGTCTTCAATTCCATCTGCCACGGGCTGACGAAGCTGGTCAACCGGTTGAGCATCGCCACACGCTGGTCGGCCGGGATGTCGCCGCGCTCGGCCAGATGGCGCAGGATAAGGTCGAGCGAGACGCCGACCTGGCCCATCTCGTCGGGCAGGTCGAACAGCGCGCGATATTGTCTGTTCCAGCAGATCAGGCGGAAATCCCGGTCGAAGACGGTGATGCCCTGTTCCATCTGGTCGAGCGCTATCTGCAGCAGGTCGCGATTGTGCTGCAGCGCCTCGGTGGCGTCGTCGAGCAGGCGGAACGCATCCTTGGATTCGCGGTCGTTGCGGCGAAACAAAAGCGACAGGATCAGCCGCGCCGAAGACGAGCCGACCGCGCTCGCCAGCAACTGCTCGGAAAAGCGGATGACATCCATGCTGGCCTGCTCATTGCCATGCAGCGAGACGCCGGTGCTTTTCTCGAAGGACTGGAAGGAGCGCTCGGTACGCTCGACGCCGAGATAGCGCGATATGGTGTCCTTGAGGAGGTTGACGGTAATGGCGGTGCGGAAGCGGCGCAGGCTGGGCATCGGGCCGGACTCGCGCGGCACGAAGATCGACGCCTGAATGCGCTCCAGCGGCACCGACGCGCGCGACAGTGAGCCGAGGACAAAAAACAGCGTGTTGACGGACAGGCTCCAGAGCACGCCGTGGTTCAACGGCTCGGCGACGGTGCCGAACAAGGCCTGCGGCCGCAGCGCCTCGAAGCCGAACAGCCCTTGCACGACGATGTCGGCATCGGGCGCCGACAGCGAAGGCAAAAGCAGCGTGTAGCCCCAGATGAGGATGCCGGCGACCATGCCGAGTGCAGCGCCACGACCGTTGGCGCCGCGCCAGATCAGCCCGCCGATCAGCGCCGGCGCGAATTGGGCGATGGCCGCGAACGACATCAGGCCGATCGACGACAGCCGCGCCGCGTTGGTGCTCTCGCGGTAGTAGAGGAAGGCGATGAACAAAAGGATGAAGATCGCGCCGCGCCGCACATTGAGGATCAGTGTCGACCAGTCCTCATTTTCAGAGGTCGTGGTCTTGAGCAGCCGGCGCACGAACAGCGGGATGACGAGATCGTTGGAGATCATGATTGACAGCGCCACACTTTCGACGATGACCATGGCGGTCGCCGCCGACAGGCCGCCGATGAAGGCCGCCATGGCGAGCACGTCATGGCCGCTGAACAGCGGCAGCGACAGCACATAGAGATCGCTGCTGGTCCTGGTGCCGACCAGCGCCAGGCCGGCGAAGGCAATCGGCAGCACGAACAGGTTGATCGCCACGAGATAGAGCGGAAACACCCAGGTCGCAGTGCGCAATTCGGCCTCGCCGCGGTTCTCGACGATGGTGACGTAGAACTGGCGCGGCAGCATGATGATGGCAAAGCCGCTCAAACAGGTCAGCACCAGCCAGGTGGCGAGCGAGGTGTTGTAGCCCATCGCCTGCCGCACCTGGTTGTTCTCGGCCAGTTTGTCGATCATGTCGCCCGGCCCCCCGAAGATCAGGAAGGTGACCATCAGACCGATCGCCAGGAAGGCGGCGAGCTTGACCACGGTTTCGACCGCCACGGCCAGCACCAGTCCGTCCTGGTGTTCGGTGGCATCGGCATGACGGGTGCCGAACAGCACCGCAAACAGCGCGAGCAGCATGGCCACCACCAGCGAGATGTCGCTGACGAACGGATCGAAGGAGGGCGGCGATCCCGTATAGTGCTCGACCATCAGGCCGACCGAACCGGAAATCGCCTTCAACTGCAGCGCGATATAGGGCACAGCGCCGATGGTGGCGATCAGCGTGGCGATCGCTGAGACGGCAAAACTCTTGCCATAGCGGGCGCCGAGGAAGTCGGCGATCGAGGTGATCTTCTCGCTCTTGGCCAGCCGCACGACGCGGTTGAGCAGCGGAAAGCCGAACACGAACACCAGCACCGGGCCGGTATAGATGCCGAGGAATTCGAGGCCGCGCTCCGATGACAGGCCGACCGAGCCGAAGAAGGTCCAGGACGTGCAGTAGATGGCCAGACTGAGCGCGTAGATGAAGGGCCGGGCACGGTCGGGCCCGGAAGCCGCCGAACGCCGGTCGCCGAGGCTGGCGATGACGAACAGCAGCGTCACATAGGCGACAGCAATGATGACGATGAACCAGCCCTGCACGGCCCGAAAGTTCCTCCTAGGCCAGCTTTCATCCGGCCAACTCAGACGCAATCACAGCTTTGGGGTCGAGTCCATCGCGGCTTTCGGCGCATGGCGGCTGCCTGTCACCCGTCGCGCCATCACCTAAGGTGAGGAGAAAGCGGTGTTTTCCCGACTTTTGCTTCTGTTGCAACCGCAGGTTTTTGTTATGGTATGCACGGGCCGGCGCCGGAAGGACGGCGGCAGCGCGGCCTGCCATGACAAGGAGGGTCGGATGCTGAAAGAATTCCAGGAATTCATTTCCAAGGGCAATGTGATGGACTTGGCCGTCGGCGTCATCATCGGCGCTGCCTTCGGCAAGATCGTCGATTCTCTTGTCAACGACATTATCATGCCTTTCATCGGCGCGCTTGGCGGCGTCGACTTTTCGAACTATTTCATCGGCCTGTCGTCAACAGTCCATTCGACCAACCTTGCCGATGCACGCAAGGAAGGCGCGGTGTTCGCCTACGGAAATTTCATCACAGTGGCGCTGAATTTTGTTATTCTCGCCTTCATCATCTTCCTGATGGTCAAGGCGGTGAACAATCTGCGCAAGCGGCTTGAGCGCGAGAAGCCCGCCGCCCCGGCTGCTCCGCCGCCGGCCGATGTCGCTTTGCTCACCGAAATTCGCGATCTCCTCGCCAGGAAATAGCCCAAGGTCAGATTTCTGGACCAAAACCCCGGTCGTTCGCGGCCGGGGTTTTCTGTTTTCGTATCTGCTAAGAGCAATTCCAGGAAAAGTGTGAAACGGTTTTCCCGGGAAAAGCGCGTAGCGCTTTCCCTTGAGGAACTGCGTAAAAACAAAGACATGGGGCGGTTCGGCGTTTCCTTCAAACGATGAACCGCTCTATGAGCACTCGCTCGATATCAAAACGGACCTGTCCATGACCCTGATCGATAGCTTGCGCGCCGAAGCGGTGGCCGCCCCTGAAAGCGGCATTGTCGCCGTCGTCAATTACGGCCGTACGCGCGCGGGCATGATCCCGCTCTGGGCCGGTGAAGGCGACCTGCCGACGCCTGCCTTCATCTCGGAGGCTGCCGCCAAGGGGCTCGCCAATGGCGAGACCTTCTACACCTGGCAGAAGGGCATTCCGGAGCTCAGGCAAGCGCTTTCGCGCTACTATGCCAGGCATTTCGGCAAGAATTTCGCCGAAGAGGAATTCATCGCCACCGGTTCCGGCATGCATGCCATCCAGCTGGCGCTCGCCGCTGTCGCAGGCAGCGGCGACGAGGTCATTTATCTGTCGCCGGCCTGGCCGAATTTCGCCGCCGCCGCCGGTGTCTCCGGCGCTACCCCCGTGGCGGTCACGCTCGACCAGTCCGGCAATGGTTGGTCCTGCGATGTCGACAAGATCGCAGCTGCGGTCACGCCGCGCACCAAGGCGCTGTTCGTCAATACGCCGTCGAACCCGACCGGCTGGACCGCCGACAGGGAAACGCTGCAGGCGATCCTCGACCTCGCCCGCGAAAAGGGCCTGTGGATCATCGCCGACGAGATCTATTCGCTATTCCACTACGGCCACGGCCGCGCGCCGTCCTTCCTCGACATTTCGACGGCGGAAGACCGCATCCTGTTCGTCAACTCCTTTTCCAAGAATTGGGCGATGACCGGCTGGCGCATCGGCTGGATCAAGACCCATCCCGACCTGCAGCAGGTGTTCGAGAACCTGATCCAGTATTCGACCTCGGGTGTCGCCCAGTTCATGCAGCGCGGCGCCGTCGCCGCCCTCGACCACGGCGATGCCTTCATCGTCGAGCAGGTGGAGCGCGCGCACGCGGCGCGCGATCTCGTCTGCGGCGTAATCGGCGCCACCGGCAAGGCGCGGTTCACCGTGCCGCAAGGCGCGTTTTATCTGTTCTTCACGGTCGACGGCCTCACTGACCCGCGCCGGGCCGCCTTCGACATCGTCGACAAGGCCAATGTCGGCCTGGCCCCCGGCACCGCCTTCGGTCCCGGCGGCGAAGCGTTTTTGCGGCTGTGTTTCCACCGCCGCCTCGATCAACTCGAGGAAGCGGCACACCGGCTGGCGAAGTGGATGAAGACTGTTTGAGCTGAAAGGGCGGCGGCTTCAGCCGCCCGACTTCGGCACCAGCAGCGGAACAATCCGGTCGCTCTTGGCGACAGCGGGCCGGCCTGCGGAGCCGTAGGGAATGCCGAGCGCATCCCATGTCTCGACCAGCGCGTCCTGCAGTCCCGCAATCAGTGCATCGGAATGGAACGGCGTCGGCGTGATGCGCAGCCGCTCGGTGCCGCGCGGCACGGTCGGATAGTTGATCGGCTGGATGTAGATGCCGTGCACGCCAAGTAGGCGGTCGCTGGCCATCTTGCAGAGTTCCGGGTCACCGACCAGCACCGGCACGATATGGGTGGGCGACTCCATTACCGGCAGGCCGGCGGCAGACAGAACCTCCTTGGTCCGCGTCGCCTGGCGCTGCTGCGCATCGCGTTCGGCCTGTGAGCGCTTCAGGTGGCGGATGGAGGTGGTGGCGGCAGCGGCGATCGCCGGCGGCAGCGCCGTGGTGAAGATGAAGCCCGGCGCGTAGGAGCGCACCGCATCGATGATGGCGCTGTTGCCGGCGATGTAGCCGCCCAGCGTGCCGAATGCCTTGGCCAGCGTTCCCTCGATGATGTCGATGCGGTCGGCCAGCCCCTCGCGCTCGGTGATGCCACCGCCGCGCGGTCCGTACATGCCGACGGCATGGACCTCGTCGACATAGGTCATGGCATTGTAGCGTTCGGCCAGTTCGACGATCTCTCTGATCGGCGCAATGTCGCCATCCATCGAATAGACGCTCTCGAAGACGATCAGCTTGGCGCGTTCGCGGCCTGCCGCTTGCAAAAGGCTTTCGAGATGCGCGACGTCATTGTGGCGGAAAATCTTCTTTTCGGCGCCAGAGCGCCGTACGCCCTCGATCATCGAAGCGTGGTTCAACTCGTCCGAGATGATCAGGCAGTTGGGCAAAAGCCGCGCAATGGTCGAGATCGAGGCTTCGTTGGAGACGAAGCCGGAGGTGAAGACTAGGGCCGCTTCCTTGTCGTGCAGGTCGGCAAGTTCCACTTCGAGCTCGACCAGCGGGTTGCTGGTGCCGGAAATGTTGCGGGTGCCGCCGGCGCCCGAGCCCATCTTGCCGGCCGCATTCTGGAACGCGGCGATGACATCGGGATTCTGGCCCATGCCGAGATAGTCGTTGGAACACCAGACGGTGATTTCCTCGGCGCGGCCATTGGAACGCCAGATGGCGCGCGGAAACTTGCCGACGATGCGCTCGAGATCGGCGAAGACGCGGTAGCGCCGCTCGGCATGAAGCTGGTCGATCGCTTCCTCGAAGAACCGCTGATAGTTCATATCGCCTTCCCAGTTTTGCGCGGGATCATAATGATTGGCCCATTCGTCGTCCACCGGGCCTGTTTGGTCAAAATGCCACGCCCCGCCACTGTTCCTAACGATCCGGGATCGTGGCTTATTCCCTTGATGTGCATCAACTTTGTTTCACTACGATGCCTTGGGCTGCTGAGACTGTTACGGACTTAACACACCGGTCTTGTATAGCCCTGCGGCGGTCTTTCCAGTAAGGCGGCATTTGAGACAGTTTCCGATAAATCTTGAATAGCGAGGATACGGAATGACGGTTTTGGTGACAGGCGGCGCCGGCTACATCGGCAGCCACATGGTCTGGGAACTGCTGGACGCCGGTGAAAGCGTCGTCGTGCTCGACCGGCTTTCCACCGGCTTCGAATGGGCGGTGGCGCCGGAGGCCAAGCTGGTTGTCGGCGATGTCGCCGACAGGGAACTGGTCGGCCAGATCATCCGGGACAACAAGGTCGACGCGATCATCCATTTCGCCGGCTCGATCGTGGTTCCCGAATCGGTTGTCGATCCGCTCGCCTACTACGAGAACAACACCTCGAAGACCCGCACGCTGATCGAAACCGCGGTGCGTGACGGCGTGCCGCATTTCATCTTCTCCTCCACCGCCGCCGTCTATGGCGGCGCGGGGCTGGAGCCGGTGCGCGAGGATGCCCGCCTGGCACCGGAATCGCCCTACGGCCTGTCCAAGCTGATGAGCGAATGGATGCTGCGCGATGCGGCGCTCGCGCACCCCTTGCGCTACACAGCGTTGCGCTATTTCAATGTCGCCGGCGCCGATCCCAAGGGCCGCACCGGCCAGTCGACCCCGGGCGCCACTCATCTGATCAAGGTCGCCTGTGAGACCGCGCTCGGCAAGCGTCCCTTCATGCAGGTGTTCGGCACCGACTATCCCACGCCGGACGGCACCTGCATGCGCGACTACATCCATGTCAGTGACCTGGCCGCGGCGCATCGCCTGGCGCTGGAGCGGCTGCGCGCCGGGGGGCAGAGCCTCGTCGCCAATTGCGGCTACAGCCATGGCTATTCAGTGCTCGAGGTCATCGACAGCGTGCGCCGCGCCTTCGGCCGGGATTTTGAGGTCAAGATGGGCGACCGCCGTCCGGGCGACGCCGCCGCCGTGGTCGCCAATTCGGATCTTGCCCGCGCCGAACTCGGCTGGACCCCGCAACGCGACGATCTCGATCAGATCGTCACTGATGCGCTCGCCTGGGAGCGCATCCTGACCGGCAAGAACTCAGCGCGGGGCTGAGCTAGGTCCGCCCAAGGGCTCGCAAGGCGCGCGGCGAAGCGCTATTGAAGGCATTCGCAAGCAAAGCGTGGAGGCGCTTCGCCGCGAAGAGCTTTGGGGGGGTGGCATGAGGATAACGGTGCTCGGGGCCGGCGTTGTCGGTACGGCGGCTGCCTATTATCTGGCCGCCGACGGCCACGAGGTCACCGTGGTCGAGCGGCATCCGGCGCCGGCGCGCGGCACCAGCCAGTCCAATGCCGGCCTGGTCTCGCCCGGCGACGCCACCGCCTGGGCCTCGCCGGCGGCGCTCAAGACGTTTTTGCGCGCGCTGTGGAACCATGATCTCGGCATCAAGGTCAGGCTGCGCTTCGATCCCTATTTCCTCGCATGGAGCCTGCGCTTCCTGCGCCAATGCACGGCGACCCGCCTGCGCGCCAACAGCCGCGTCAAGTTGCGGCTGGCGCTCTATTCGCGAGACTGCATCAATGCCATCTCGGCCGACACCGGCATCCACTATGACGAGCGCAAGAAGGGCATCCTCTATTTCTTCCGCTCGCAGCACAGTCTCGACACCGGCACCGACAATTATCGCTATCTGGCCGAGCACGGCCTGCCGATCGAGATCGTCGGCCGCGACCGGCTGATCGAACTGGAGCCGGGCCTCGCCGGCGTGAAGGAAAAGATCGCCGGCGGTGTCTATTCGCCGATCGACCAGACGGGCGATTCCAGGCTGTTCGTCGACAATCTCGCCGCCTATGCGCGCGAAAAGCTTGGCGTCAAATTCCTGTTCGACACCACGGTCGAAGGACTCGATATCGACGGCGACCGCGTACGTGCAGTGATGACCTCGGCCGGTCCCATCGCAGGTGATGCCGTGGTCATCTCCATGGGGCCGGAGAGCGGTGTGCTCGGCCGCCGCTACGGCATCGACTTGCCGGTTTATCCGGTGAAGGGCTACACCGCGACCATTCCGCTGGAGGACGAAAGCAAGGGTCCGACCATGGGCGGCGCCGACGAGGACCAACTGATCGCCTATTCCAGGCTGGGCAACCGCTTGCGGCTGGCTTCAACCGCCGAATTCACCGGCTTCGATCGCACCCATCGTCCAAGCGACTTCGCCGCCATGTTCCGGACCGGCAAGGACCTGTTTCCCGGCGCCTTCGACGAGAAGAAGGCCGTGCTCTGGGCGGGTCTGCGGCCAATGATGCCGAACTCCGTGCCGGTCATCGGTCAGGCGCGATACAAAAACCTCTATCTCGACACCGGCCACGGCCATCTCGGCTGGACCATGGCGTGCGGCTCCGGGAAGTTCCTGGCTGACCTCGTCGCTGGCCGCAAGCCGGAGATCGACCCGCAAGGTCTGGTCTACGGAGGCTAGGTATGTCGGGACCGCAAGTCGCCATCGACCTTGGCCGCATCGAGCGCAATGCGCGCACCATCGTCGATCGCTGCGCGCTGTCGGGCATCAAGGTGTTCGGCGTCACCAAGGGGACGTGCGGCATGCCGCAGGTGGCGCGCGCCATGCTGCGCGGCGGTGTTGCCGGCATCGCCGAATCTCGCTTTGAAAACATCCGCCGGCTACGTGACAGCGGCATCAGCGCGCCGATCATGCTGCTGCGCAGTCCACCGATGGCGCGCGTCGAAGAATTGGTGCGCACCGTCGACATCAGCCTGCAGTCGGAGCTGACCACGATCCGCGAGATATCGCGCATCGCCGAGCGCATGGGCCGCATCCACGACATCATGCTGATGATCGATCTGGGCGACCTCCGAGAGGGTATCTGGCCGAGCGACCTGATCCCGACCGTCGAGCAAATCCTGGCGTTCAAGGGCGTGCGCATTGCTGGCATCGGCACCAATCTCGGCTGCTTTGGCGCCATCATGCCGACGCCGGAAAATCTCGGCCAGCTTGTCGCCCATGCCTACAAGACCGAGCGCCTGTCCGGCAAAAGCCTCGACTTCATTTCGGGCGGCGCCTCGTCGTCGCTGACGCTGCTGCTTGAAGGCAAGCTTCCCGCCGGCATCAACAATCTCAGGGTCGGCGAGGCGATCCTGCAAGGCGGCATCGAGACCTTCCGCGACGTGCCGTGGCCGGAACTCGAACCTGATGCCTGCCGGCTGACCAGCGATATCATCGAGGTCAAGCTCAAGCCATCACGACCCATAGGCACGTCCGGCTACGACGCCTTCGGCAACCAGCCGGTCTTCGCCGACGAAGGCGACCGATTGCGCGCCATCGCCAATATCGGCCGCGAAGATGTGCTGGTCGAAGGGCTGACGCCGATTGCCAAGGGCATACGCGTACTCGGCGCCTCCAGCGACCACCTGCTGCTCGACGTGCAGGACGCCGATCCGCGCCCCGCCGTCGGTGACCGCGTCGCCTTCCGCATGAACTATGGCGCCATGCTTTTGGCGATGACCTCGGAATATGTCGAGAAGGCGCCGATGCACGACGTGGCGGATTTCTCCGGCCGCAAGATGGTGTCGATCTCGGCCGAACAAGAAGCCGCCGGCATCCTTGCGCGAGAGGGAACCGGCGCGCGGCTGGAGGCGATGAATTTCGATGTGGTGGAACTCGCCGATGTCGAGCGCCCGCCATCGGGCTTGATCCGGCTCGCTGCCGGCGCCGATCGCCGCATCGCCCACAAGGCACTGACCGCGACGGCGCGCGCCACGCATTCCTTCGGCCTGATCTGGATCGATTCCATCGCCGCGCTGATGCCGGAGGATGGAGAGGGCAGAGATCTGCCGGAAGCCTCTGTGCTGGCGCGTACACTAGGTCTCGACCACAAGGCCGGCGCGCTGCAGCCGCAGCTGTCGCCGGAAAATGTCGTCATCATCGGCCTGCGCCACGCCGATCCGGCCGAAGCGCGGGTGCTGAAGGATTCGCGTGTCTCGGCCTTCACCATGACCGACATCGACGCCATGGGCATCCGCGACCTCATGCATGAGGCGATCCGCATCGCGACGTCAGGCACGCAAGGGTTTCACGTCAGCTATTCGCCCACGGCCACTGAATTCGCGGGCTGGGCGGAGGGCTCTGGCGGGTTGACGGTGCGCGAAACGCATCAGGCGATGGAGGCGATCGCGCTCTCCGGCGGGCTGCTGTCGATGAATGTTTCCGGGCTGGTCGCCGATCTGGAGCCAAGGATCGCTACCGATGTCGTCAACTTCGTCATGTCGGCCTTCGGCAAGCGGATTCTGTGATCAGCCCTGCGCTTCCACCGCCGCGCGCCATGCGGTGACATAGTCTGCCCAAAGCGGGTCGGTTTGCGGTTCTATTCTCTCGCCTTTGCCGTGCGCTACTACCTGATCCGTCGCCAGCAGCGCCGCTCCGATGCTGGTGCCGGTGGCCGCCTCGGAGGCGATGACGATACGCGCGGTCGCCGCGGCCAGCATGCCGACAAAGAGGCGGTTGCGGGCAAAGGGTCCTTCCACGGTGGTCGGGCCATCGGCGCCGATCAGCTCGAGGCAGGTCGCCGTCATCAGCGCCAGATAGAACGAGATGGCGGCGAAGCGCTCGCCCTTGCTGATGCCGTCGGCATCGAGCCATGCCGCGGCATGGTGCGGGAACGGCCCCGATCCCCGCTGCGTCGACGGCAAAAGCAGCATTTTTCTTGTCAGAACGGCGAGCACATCGCTGCCGCTGCAATCCTGCGGTTTGTCCTTGGTCAGCAGGGAAAACTCACGGCCACCCATGAAGCGCGCCGAGGGTACGGGAGCGCCCAGCGCGCTGACATTGACCAGCGTGTCGCGCGCCGCATCGAGTGCAATCTCCCTGCCGCCGACGGCCATCGACACCACCCAGGTGCCGGTCGAGACGACGGAAAAGGGCGGCTTGTCGGAGAGAAGATGCGGCAGCAGCGAGGCATTGGAATCGTGCAAGCCGCAAAAGACTGGCGTCTGCGCACCAAGCCCGGTTCGCGCGGCAAGCGCCGGCAGGATCGGCCCGAGGCGATCCCTGGCCGACCGCACCGACGCCATCAGGCTGCGCCATTTCAGGCTGTCGACCATCGACGAAAAATCGGCTGTCCACGGATCCCACAGATCGGTGTGGCAGCCGAGCGAGGTCACCTCATTGGCGGCGACGCCGGTCAGGCGTAGCGCCCAGTATTGCGGGTACATCAGCATCGCGGCGGCCCTGGCGAATTCCGAGGGAAAACGCTTCTGCTGCCAGAAGAATTGCGCACCCAGATTGAGGCCGAGGGGTAGACGCGGAGTCCCGGTTTCAGTGAAGGGCGGACGGATCGCGTCATACTCCGCCGCCAGCCTGTCGGGTCCGTCGAACTCGTAGTCGAGCACCGGCAGCACCAGTTCACCAGAAGCGTCGACCAGCACACCTGTTGCGCCATGGGTGGTGATCGAAATGGCGTCGATGCGCTGCTCGCGATTGAGGCTGGCCAGGCTGTTGAGGATGAATGTCCACAGCGCCTCGACATCGTGATGCGGGTAGGGCGGCTGCCGCAGCGGCGCATTGGCCATCCGGCGCAAAGCCACCTCGCTCAGCGTGACGAGATCGACCAGCGCCACCTTGGCGTTGGTCTTGCCGATGTCGATGACGGCGATGTGGCGCAGCCCACTCATGCCATATGGAACACTGTTTCCAGCTGCACGGCCACCGGCTCGTTGTCGGGCTTCGTTTCCATGATGTCGGCCATGTGGGCCCACCAGCGCTGCATAACCGGATGTTTCGGCAGGTCGGCCATCCCATGATCGTCGCGCCGCCACAGCACGCCGAACAGGATGTTGGTCTCATCGTCGAGATGAATCGAATAGTCGGAGACGCCGGCTTGCTTCAGCAGCGCGACCAGCGACGGCCAGATCTCGTCATGGCGCTTCTGGTACTCGGCCTTCATGCCGGGCTTAAGCTGCATCTTGAAGGCGTATTTCTCAGGCATCAGCTGACACCACGCAGCCGCCGCCAGACGATCGGCAGCGCGATGACGATGATCAGCAACAGGCCGATGAAGATCGACATGACGATGCCGGGTACATTGAGCAGGCCGAGCCCGAAGGTCACCAGCCCCATGATGAAGGCGGCGAGCACGACGCCCAAAATGCTGCCGGAGCCGCCCAGAATGCTGACGCCGCCGAGCACCACCATGGTGATGACTTCGAGCTCATACCCCTGCGCGATCGACGGCCGCGTCGAGCCGAGACGCGAGGTGATCAGCACCGAGGCGATGCCCGCCATCAGCCCGGTCAGGCAAAACAGGATGAATTTGATGCGGTCGACGCGCACGCCGGAAAACTGTGCGGCGACCGGATTGTTACCGATGGCGAAGACGCGGCGGCCGAAACTGGTGCGATGCAGCAGGAACCAGTAGATCATCGCCGCGATGAGGAAGAGCACCAGCTCGAACGACACCACCCACCAGACGTAACCCTGGCCGAAGAACGCGAAGCTCTCGGGATAACCTTTGTAAGCCTGGTCGCCGAGGATGATGAAGGCGATGCCGCGAAACAGGCTCATCGTGCCGATGGTGACGACGATGGATGGCAGGCCAAGTCGGGTCACCAATAGCCCGTTGAAGGCGCCGCAGCCGAGCCCGACGAGGATGCCGATCAGCACCAGCACAGGTGTGTCCGCGCCGGCCTGCACCGCCATGCCCATCATGGTCGAGGCGAGCGCGATGATAGCGGCGACCGAAAGGTCGATCTCGCCCGAAATAATCAGCAGCGCCATGGCAAAGGCGATGAGGCCCTTCTCAGTGAAATTGAAGGTCAGATCCGACAGCGAGTAGGCGTCGAGGAAATAGGGCGAGGCGAAACTGTTGACGGCAAAGATCGCGACCGCCACCACGACCAGCAGCGCCTCCCAGGAAAAGATCGCCGAGGAGAGCGGCTTGTCGAGCCGGTCGGGGATGTGGCGCGGGGAAGGGGTGTTGGTGATGTCGGTCATGTGGCGACACCCTTGCAACCTTGGCGCTGCCCCTCATCCGCCTGCCGGCACCTTCTCCCCGTATAGTGACGGGGAGAAGGGAGGAGCTCCAACGCTGGCGCCCCCCTCTCCCCGTCTCTATACGGGGAGAGGGTAAGGGTGAGGGGCAGCGCTGACTTTGAAAACAGGACTGTTGCGGACGGCAACAGTCCGATCTTTCCGGGGAAACGAAGCAAAGTACCGCTCATGCCGCCTCCGCTTTCCGCAGGATGATACGACCTTGCTGGCGTTCGCCACGCGCGTTGAGCACGACGGCCAGGATGATGGCGCTGCCCGAAATCGCCATCTGCCAGAAGGGCGAGATGTTGATGACCGGCAGTGCGTTGGAAATAATGCCGAGGAACAGCGCGCCCAGCACCGCGCCGCCGACCGAGCCGATGCCGCCGGCGATCGAGATGCCGCCGATGACGCAGGCGGCGATGATGTTGAGCTCATAGCCATTGGCGACCTCGACCGACGCGATGACATAGCGCGAAATCCAGAGATAGCCAGAGAGACCACCGATCATGCCGGAAATGCAGAAGACGATGAATTTGGTGCGACCGACATCAATGCCGGCATAGACCGACGCCGTCGGGTTGACGCCGATGGCGTAGATCGAGCGGCCGAGCGCGGTGCGCGTCATCAGGATGAAGAACAGTGCGATGACCAGGATGGCGATCCACGACAGCACCGGGATGCCGAGGAAAGCCGCGCGCTGGAAGCCGATGAACTCCGGGCTCATCTTGTCGGCATTGACCCAGGCGCCTCCTGACAGGACGAAGGTGGCGCCCCGATAGATGGTCAGCGTGCCCAAAGTCACCACGATCGAAGGGATGTTCAGCCGCCACACCAGCAGGCCGTTGATGGCGCCAAGCACCAGTCCGACGGCAAGCGCGATAGCGATCAGCAGAGGGATCGGGATCGCCGGATGCGCTGCGTTCAGCATCGCCACCACCATGCCGGTGAAGCACAGGTTGGAGGCCATCGACAGGTCGATCGACCGCGTCAGGATGACAACCATCTGTCCCAGCGCCAGGACCATCAGGATCGAGGTGTCGTTGAACACCTGGCCGAGATTGCCGGGGTCGGCAAAGGCCGGGAAGCGTGTCGAGATCAGGCCGATCAAAACGACGATGGCTGCCGCCAGCCAGATCTCGCGGTATTTCAGGAGAGCCTTCATGCCGCGATCCCCGCTGCCGTCCTGACCAGCGTTTCGGCGTCGAGGCCCTTGTTGTCGTAGACCGCCGCTACAAGACCTTCACGCATGACCACGACGCGGTCGGACATGCCGAGGATTTCGGGCAGTTCCGACGACACCATGATCACAGACAGGCCCTGGGCCACGAGCTCGGCCATGAAACCGTGCACGGCGGCCTTGGAGCCGATATCGATGCCTTTGGTCGGTTCGTCCAGGATGATCACCTTGGGCGCTGTCGCCAGCCATTTGGCAATGACGATCTTCTGCTGGTTGCCGCCCGACAACGTGCCGACATCCTGGCTGAGTGAGGAGGCGCGCAGGTCCAGCCGCTCGGTGTAGGAGCGGGCGAGCGAAAATTCTTCCGCCAGCCGCAGCAGGCCGGATTTGGATGTTCGCTTGAGCGAAGGCAGCGAGACATTCTGGAAGATCGGCAGGCCGATCACCACGCCTTGCTTGCCACGTTCCTCCGGCACGTAGACGATGCCGGCCTCGATCGAATCCGCCGCCGATCTTGGCGCGATCGCCTTGCCTTCCAGCGTGATAGTGCCGCCGGATATGCGGGTGATACCCGAAATCGCCTGCATCACCTCGCTCCGCCCGGCGCCGACAAGGCCGTAGAAGCCGAGGATCTCACCCTTGTGCAGCTCGAAGCCGATATCGTTGAATTCGGTCGGGTGCGACAGGCCGGAGACCGACAGCACCGGCGCGCCGATCTCGGCCTTGCGCTGCGGAAAGATGTGATCGACGGAACGGCCGACCATCATGCGCACGATCTGGCTCTGGCCGGCGTCCTTGATCAGACCTTCGCCGACCATCTCGCCATCGCGGAACACCGTGTAGCGGTCGGCGATGCGGTAGATCTCGTCGAACTTGTGGCTGATGAACAGGATCGCCTTGCCTTCCTCCTTGAGGAATTCGATCAGCAGGAAAAGCTCCTCGATCTCCTTCATCGAGAGCGCCGCGGTCGGCTCGTCCATGATGACGATCTGCGCGTCGATCGACATGGCGCGCGCCACCGCGACGAGATGCTTGTTGGCGATGCCGAGGTCCTTCAGCCGTGCATCGGCATCAATATGGCCGGCATGCATGGTGTCGAGCACTTCGCGCGCATTCTTGCGCATAGTGCGCCAATCGATGGTGCCGAAGCGCGTACGTGGCGCGTGGCCGAGAAAGATGTTTTCGGCGACGCTCAAATCGTCGAACAGCACGGTTTCCTGATGAATGGCGGTGACGCCATGGCCGAAGGCGGCATGCGCGCTGGGCAAGGTCACCGGCTGGCCGTCAATGCTGATCGTGCCGGTGTCGGGCTGGTAGATGCCGGTCATGATCTTGACCAGCGTCGACTTGCCGGCGCCGTTTTCGCCGATCAGCGCTGTCACCTGGCCCGGATAGAGCGACAGGCTGACATTGTGCAGCGCGCGCACACCGGGAAAGCTCTTGGAGACGCCGGACAGCGTCAGGCGCGGGGCCGGAGCTGGGGGCTCCTCCTTCACCGTGCCGTGCTGGGCTGTCGTGTCCATTTCCGTATCAAGCCCTGAAAAAAGGTCGTTTAAAGTCGCGGCGGGATTTGGTCCCGCCGCGTCAGATCGAAGGCGCCAGGATCAATAGATCTTGGAGAACTTCTCGATGTTCGACTTGTCGAACTGGAAGGGCGGAGCCATCGCAGCCGAGTTGGAGTCGTCGAGCGTGACCTTGCCGACGCGGCCGATCGACAGAGTGGCGCCCGGCTTTGCCTCTTCCTTCTTCACCGCCAGGTCATGGGCGAGGTAGACGGCGGAGTAGCCGAGGTCGATCGGGTTCCACAGCGCAACCGCCTGGCTGGCACCGTTGTCGATGAACTTCTTGAACTCGGACGGCAGTGCGAGACCCGTGACATTGACCTTGCCGATCAGGTTCGCGTCGGTGACGACCTGGGCGGCGGCAACGACGCCGACGGTGGTCGGCGCGATGATCGCCTTGAGGTTCGGATAGGATTTCAGCAGGCCCTTGGCTTCGTCGGTGCTCTTGGCCGAATCGTCATCGCCATAGACGGTGGCGACGAGTTTGATCTTGGGGAATTTCTCCGGCAGCACCTTCTTGGCCGCTTCGATCCAGGCGTTCTGGTTGGTCGCGGTCGACGAAGCCGACAGGATGGCGACTTCGCCGCCTTCCGGCAGATAGTCGGCGGCAAGCTTGATGATGGTCTCGCCGATCAGGCCGGTGTCGGACGGGTTGAGATGCAGCTGGCGGCCTTCCTTGGCGACGCCCGAATCCCACGAGATGACGGTAATGCCGCGCTCCATCGCCTTCTTCAGCACCGGCACCAGCGCGTCGGCGTCATTGGCCGAAATCGCGATGGCGTTGACCTTCTGCGCGATCAGCGAATTGACCACTTCGATCTGCGCTTCGGCGGTCGCCTTGGTCGGGCCGGTGTAGATGATGTCGACATCGCCGAGTTCCTTGGCCGCCTCTTCGGCGCCCTTGTTGGCGGCGTCGAAGAAGCCGTTGCCGAGCGACTTCACCACCAGCGCGATCTTGACGTTCTCGGCATAGGCGGCGTTCACGAACATGGCGGCCGAGAATGCCGCGGTCACCATCAATTTCTTCAAGAAGCTCATTGTATTTCCTCCCTTTGAGCGTTGCATTCCATCGTCGCTGCGGTTGGTCTCAGGCCTGCAGCGAAGATTCTTCCTTTGCCGACTTGCGGGCGACGATCAGCGTCACACCTGCGGTTTCCAGCATGTTGGCTTCGCGATCCTCGATGCCGTCATCGGTGATGACCGTGGCGATGCGCTTCAGCCCGCACAGGATCAGGCTGGAGCGCTGGCGGAATTTCGAGGAATCGACCAGCACCACCAGCTCGTCGGCCTGGTCGATCAGCTTCTGCTCCGCCTGGATCAGAAGCGGGTCGCCTTCCATCAGACCGAGCGGGCCGAGCCCCTGCGCACCCATGAACATGCGGCGTGCATAGAAATTGCGCGTCACGTCATTGTCGAAGGGCGACAGGATGATGTTCTGTTCGCGGTAGATCGTGCCGCCCGACAGCATCACCGTGTTCTTCGAATGCTTGAGCAGATGCTCGGCGATCGGGAACGAATTGGTGAAGATCGGCATGCGGCATCCGGTCAGGAAATGCACCATCTGGAAGGTGGTGGTGCCGCCATTGATGATGATCGGCTCGCCGTCTGTGCAGAGCTCCACCGCTTCGCGCGCAATCGCCCGCTTCTGCGACGCATTCAGCGTTTCGTTGACGGAAAAGGGCCGGCCGGCGAGGCCGATGAACTGTGGCGGCGAGATTGCCTCGGCGCCGCCGCGCACCCGGCGCAGGCGCTTTTGCACGTGAAGGGCTGCGATATCGCGCCGGATTGTCGCCTCGGACGAGTCCGTCAGGTCGACCATCTCCTGCACCGTCACCACAGGCTTTTCCTGGACGGCGGACAGAATGATCCTGTGGCGCTCTTTTTCGTGCATGGTTCCTCCCTGCATGGTCATGAGGCACTAGAAAACAACCAGTGTCAATCATTTCCGATCATATAATTTCATTGTGCAGTGCAATATGATTGATATTGATCGTTTGTGATTGACAAACAGCGTGCTTGCGTAGACATTTCCGGCAAAATGGATCGCGCCTTTTTGCGTCCCAGGGAGGATAATCATGCTCGACAAGCGCTCCGGCTCGCGCCTTGCCAATCTGTGGGACGATGCGAAAGCCGAAGGGATGAGCGGGCCTGAGCTTCTGGTCTATCGCTCGAACACGCTCGGCTCCGACAAGCGCGTCACCAACTATGGCGGCGGCAACACCTCGTCCAAGATCCGGCAGAAGGACCCGCTCACCGGCGCCGAGGTCGAAGTGCTCTGGGTCAAGGGCTCGGGCGGCGACAGCGCCTCGATCAAGCTTGACGGCTTCGCCACGCTCTACATGGACAAGCTCCGCGCGCTCAAAAGCCTCTATCGTGGTGTCGCGCATGAGGACGAGATGGTGGGCTACCTCCCCCACTGCACCTTCAACCTCAATCCGCGCGCGGCTTCGATCGACACGCCGCTGCATGCCTATGTGCCGAAGCCTTTTGTCGACCACATGCATCCCGATGCCATCATCGCCATTGCCGCCGCCAAGGACTCCAAAGCGCTGACCACGGAGATCTTCGGCGACGCCATCGGCTGGCTGCCGTGGAAGCGGCCGGGCTTCGAACTCGGCCTGTGGCTGGAAAAATTCTGCGTCGAACATCCCGAGGCCAAAGGCGTCATTCTCGAAAGCCACGGCCTGTTCACCTGGGGCGACACACCCAAGGAATGCTACGAGACGACGATTTCGGTCATCAACCAGGCGATCGAATGGTTCGAGCGCCGCTCCGAGGGTCTCGCGATCTTCGGCGGCGAGGCGGTGAAGTCGCTCGATGCCACTGAGCGCCGCGCCATTGCGGCGAAACTGATGCCGAGGATTCGCGGCCTGATCTCGGAAAAGGGCCACAAGCTCGGTCATTTCGACGACCAGCCCGCCGTGCTCGAATTCGTCAACTCCAGGGATTTGCGCCCGCTGGCCGCACTCGGCACCTCATGCCCGGATCACTTCCTGCGAACAAAAATCCGGCCGCTGGTGATCGAGTTCGATCCGGCCAAGCCTGATGTCGATGCGGTCATCGCGCGCCTTGCCGATGACATTGCCGCTTATCGTGTCGGCTACCAAGCCTATTACGACAGCTGCAAGCACCCGGACTCGCCCGCCATCCGCGATCCCAATGCCGTGGTCTACCTGATGCCCGGCGTCGGCATGTTCACCTTCGCCGGCGACAAGGCGACGGCCCGCATCTCGGGTGAATTCTACGTCAACGCCATCAACGTCATGTGCGGCGCCTCGACCGTCTCGTCCTATGTCGGCCTGCCCGCGCAGGAGGCTTTCGACATCGAATACTGGCTGCTCGAGGATCTGAAGCTACAGCGCATGCCGAAGCCGAAGTCGTTAGCCGGCCAGATCGCACTGGTCACCGGCGGCGCCGGCGGCATCGGCCGGGCAACGGCCAACCGGCTGCTGCGCGAGGGTGCATGCGTCGTGCTGGCCGACATCGATGAAGCCGCTCTCGCCAGCGCCAACGACGAGCTGGCCGAGGCCTATGGCAAGGATTTCGTCCGCCCGGTGCTGATCAACGTTACTGCCGAAGAGCAGGTCATATCAGGTTTTGCCGAGACGGCAGTCGAGTTCGGCGGCATCGACATCCTGGTCTCCAACGCCGGCCTGGCGTCCTCGGCGCCGATCGAGGAAACCACGCTGGCGCTGTGGAACAAGAACATGGACATCTTGTCGACCGGCTATTTCCTGGTCTCGCGCGAAGCCTTCCGGCTGTTCCGCGCCCAGAAGATCGGCGGCAATGTCGTCTTCGTCGCCTCCAAGAACGGCCTGGCCGCCTCGCCCAACGCCGCCGCCTATTGCACCGCCAAGGCCGCCGAGATCCATCTCGCCCGCTGCCTGGCGCTGGAGGGCGCGGAAGCGCAGATCCGGGTCAATGTCGTCAATCCGGATGCCGTGCTGCGTGGCTCGAAAATCTGGACCGGCGAGTGGAAGGAACAGCGCGCCGCCGCCTACAAGATGTCGACCGACGATCTGGAGGAGCACTACCGCTCGCGCTCGATGCTGAAGCGCTCGGTCTTCCCGGAAGACATCGCCGAAGCGATCTATTTCTTCGCCTCCGACATGTCGGCCAAATCCACCGGCAACATCATCAATGTCGACGCCGGCAACGCGCAGAGCTTTACGCGCTAGGCGATTGTCTTTGAGGGCTGCGCAGCCCCTCATCCGCCTGCCGGCACCTTCTCCCCGTATAGAGACGGGGAGAAGGGTCTAGCTCCAACGCTGGCGACCCCCTCTCCCCGTTCTTCACGGGGAGAGGGTAAGGGTGAGGGGCGGCGCCGACGAAACGAATTTGGGAGGAAGTGCAGTGTCCGAATTGATCATCTCGGCTGACGTCGTGGAAAAGAGTAACGCCGCCCGCAAGCCCGACCTCGAACGCGACTACGCCTCGCTTGGCGAACGTCTCGACCGGCGCGGCATCACCATCGACGCCATCCGCGACAAGGTCGAAAAATTCGCCGTCGCCATCCCGTCCTGGGGCGTCGGCACCGGCGGCACCCGCTTTGCCCGTTTTCCCGGCGCCGGCGAGCCGCGCGACATCTTCGACAAGATCGAGGACTGCGCCGTCATCAGCCAGTTGACGCAGGCGACACCGACCGTCTCGCTGCACATCCCCTGGGACAAGGCCGACCCGAGCCGGCTGAAGCAGGCGGCCTCGCGGTTCGGCCTCGGCTTCGACGCCATGAACTCCAACACCTTCTCCGACGCCAGGGATCAGAAGCTCTCCTACAAATTTGGCTCGCTGTCGCATGCCGATGCCGGCACGCGCCGGCAAGCGGTCGAGCACAATCTCGAATGCATCGAGATCGGCAAGACGCTTGGTTCGAAGGCGCTGACGGTGTGGATCGGCGACGGTTCGAATTTCCCGGGCCAGGTGAATTTCGCCAAAGCCTTCGAGCGCTATCTCGACGCCATGAAGGAGATCTACGCTGGCCTGCCGGCCGACTGGAAACTGTTCACCGAGCACAAGATGTACGAGCCGGCCTTCTATTCCACCGTCGTGCAGGATTGGGGCACCAACTACCTTATCGCCAGGGAGCTCGGCGACAAGGCCTTCTGCCTGGTCGACCTCGGCCACCATGCGCCCAACGTCAACATCGAGATGATCGTGTCGCGGCTGATCCAGTTCAAAAAACTCGGCGGCTTCCACTTCAACGATTCCAAATATGGCGACGACGATCTCGATGCCGGTTCGATCGACCCCTACCGGCTGTTCCTCGTCTTCAACGAACTGGTCGATGCCGAGCTCTCCGGCGCTGAAGGCTTTGACCCCGCCCACATGCTCGACCAGAGCCACAACGTCACCGACCCCATCGAAAGCCTGATGCTGTCGGCGGTCGAGGTGCAGCGCGCCTATGCCCAGGCGCTGCTGGTCGACCGCAAGGCGCTGGAAGGTTTCCAGGACGGCAATGACGCGCTGATGGCGACGCAAACGCTCAAAAGCGCCTACCGCGCCGATGTCGAGCCGATCCTGGCCATGGCGCGGCTGAAGAGCGGCGGCGCCATCGATCCGGTCGCCGCCTATCGTGCGGCAGGATACAGGGCGAAGGTCGCAGCGGAGCGGCCTGCGGTTGCGGGCGGCAGCGGCGGGATCGTCTGACAGGCAGACATCCTAATTGATCTGGTCCAGTCCCATTGGCGGTGGACTTGGCGGCTTTGAGGGTCTTTCCTAGCACACTGCACTTGGAGCACCGCCATGCCCTTGACCCGCCGGACGCTGATTGGCGTCACCCTTTCGCTCGCAATTGCGCTCGCGCCATCCGCCGCGCTCCAGGCCGCTTCGCCGCAACCGGCCAAAGGCGAGCACGGCATGGTCGTGACCGCCCAGCATTTAGCGTCGGAAGCCGGCGTCGAGGTGCTGAAGAAGGGCGGCAATGCCGTCGATGCGGCGGTCGCAGTCGGCTATGCGCTCGCGGTCCTCTACCCTAATGCCGGCAATATCGGCGGCGGCGGGTTCATGACCATACGCTTCAAGGACGGCAAATCGACCTTCCTCGACTTTCGCGAGCGCGCGCCGCTGGCGGCAACCAAGACCATGTATCTCGACAAGGATGGCAAGCCGGTGAAGGGCGCCAGCCTTGATGGCTATCTCGCGGTAGGCGTGCCGGGTTCTGTGGCCGGTTTCGAGATGGCACGCGAAAAATACGGCACGCTGCCACGCCAGGACTTGATGGCGCCGGCAATTGCCTATGCCAAGGATGGCTTCGTTCTCGACCAGGGTGACGCTGCTTCATTCGCAAGCAATGCCGCGCGGCTGGCGAAGGACCCTGCCGCGGCCGCCATCTTCCTGAAGCCGGACGGCAAGCCCTATGGCGCCGGCGAGCGTCTCCTCCAGCCCGACCTTGCCGCCTCGCTCGCCGCCATTTCCGAAAAAGGCGCCGATGCCTTCTACAAAGGCGCCATCGCCGATGCCATCGTCAAGGCAAGTGGCGCCAAGGGCGGCATTCTGGCCAAGGCCGATTTCGAGCAGTACGCCGTGCGCGAACTGAAGCCGGTGAGCTGCACCTATCGCGGCTACGAGATCACATCCTCGCCGCCGCCGAGCTCTGGTGGTGTCATCATCTGCGAAATCCTCAACGTGCTGGAAGGGTACCCGCTATCCTATCTCGGCGCCGACTCGGCCGAGACTGTGCATGTCATGGTCGAGGCGATGCGCCATGCCTATGTTGACCGCAACTCGGCACTTGGCGATCCCGATTTTGTCGACAATCCGGTCTCGAAACTGCTCGACAAGGGGTACGCCAAGGGCATCCGCGACAAGATCGACCCGTTCCGGGCGGGAGTCTCTCAGGACCTGATGCCGAAGGGCTTTGGCGAGTCGAACGAGACGACGCATTATTCGATCATCGACAATGACGGCAACGCAGTCGCGGTCACCTACACGCTGAACGGCTCGTTCGGCGCCGGTGTCGTTGCCGACGGCACTGGCATCCTGCTCAACAACGAGATGGACGATTTCACCCAGAAGCCCGGCGTGCCCAATCTCTACGGTCTGGTCCAGGGCGAGGCGAATGCCATCCAGCCGAAGAAGACGCCACTGTCGTCTATGAGCCCGACTGTCGTGGCCAAGGACGGCAAGCCGTTCATGGTCATCGGCAGCCCTGGCGGCTCACGCATCATCACCATCACGCTGGAAGCCATCGTCAACGTCATCGACCACGGCATGAACATCCAGGAGGCGATCGACGCGCCGCGCATCCATCATCAGTGGCTGCCCGATACGATCTATGTCGAACCGTTCGGCCTGTCGCCCGACACCGAAAAGCTGTTGGCCGGCATGGGCTACCACCTCGATCTCGCTGATTCGACCTGGGGCCAGGCGGCCGGCATTCTTGTCGGAGGCAAGAGCCTTGCGGAAATCGAGAAGGGTGGCGGCGCCCGCTACAACGGCGCCATCGACAGCCGCGCCGCATCCGGCGAGGCTCTAGGATACTAGGTCACGATCAAACAAGGACCGATCAAAGGACGAGCGTGAGGGTCGATCCGACCAGCATCAGCGCGGCGATGCCAACGAACAGCGCGTAAATGCGCGGCCGGTCGAGTAGCAGCGCATTGCCCGATATCCAGGCGGCGGTCGCGCCGCCAAGCGCAAACAGGAAGCCGTTGCGGTGGCCGAAGGTCATGGAAGCGGCCATCAGCCCGCCAATGATGAGCGCGCCGAACACGATGATCACGGCGACGGCGTATTTCTCGAAGTCGTTGCCGCCGCCCATGGCCGGGCCGATCGCGTTCAAATTCGGCAGATCGTCCGGATCGAAGGGACTGGTCGACCCATATTCATCTTGACCGACAGGTTCTCGCATCACTCATTCTCCGCTGACCGGCAACAAATCATCAACATCTGCCGAGCGCAACCGGATCGCGCATTGCCGAAGGCGGCCGATGCGGTCTTCAACACCTTCTGATGCCGACTTGCCACGGTTTTTTCGGACAGGGTCGCAAAATCCGCCACGCTTTTAAAGCAAATTCCAGGAAAAGTGTGATCGGTTTTCCCGGGAAAAGCGCGTAGCGCTTTCCCTTGGGAATTGCGCCGAAACAAAGAGATAGAGGCTCACACCCCATTACCTGGAAAAATCGCTGCGCACGATGCCGTGCCGCTGCAGTTTGTCATAGAAGGTCTTGCGCGGGATGCCGAGCGCCTCGATCGTACGCCGGACATCGCCGTCATTGCGGCCAAGTGTCTCGCGAATCACATCGGCCTCATAGCGTTCCAGCCGTTCCGGCAGCGAACCGGCGTCGTCCGTTTCCGCCGAGGCGGAAAGCGACGCTTGCGCCGCTTCCTCAAGCCCAAGCACGAAACGCTCGGCGAAATGCGCCAGCTCCCGCACATTGCCCGGCCAGTCATGCTGGCCGAGATGGCGATGTACCGAAGCCGGCACAACGGGTACCGGACGGTGGAAGCGGGCGGCGGCGCGCTCGGCGAAATAGAAGAACAGCAAGGCGACGTCGTCGCGGCGCTCGCGCAGCGGCGGGATCGAGATCGTCACCACGTTGAGCCGGTAATAGAGATCCTCGCGGAAGGCGCCGCGCTGGCCGGGATCGCCGAGATCGACCTTGGCGGCGGCAACGACACGCAGATCGACCGGCCGCACTTCGTTGGTGCCGAGCGGCGTCACCTCGCGCATTTCCAGCACCCTGAGCATCTGTACCTGGGTCGAGACCGGCATGCTTTCGATCTCGTCGAGGAACAGCGTGCCGCCGCTCGAATGCTCGATGCGGCCGATCCGCTTCTTCTGTGCACCGGTGAAGGCGCCGGCCTCATGGCCGAATAATTCGCTCTCGATCACCGTATCCGGCAGCGTGCCGCAATTCAGCGCCACGAAATTTCCCTTGGCGCGCCGGCTCCAGCGATGCAGCAGGCTCGCCACCACCTCCTTGCCGGAGCCGGTCTCTCCGGTTACCAGCACATCGACATCGGTATCGGCGATTTGCCTCAGCGTGCGGCGCAGCCGCTCCATGGCTGGCGTCTGGCCGATCAGCGGCAGCCCGTCCTGCGCCTGTTCGGCGCTTTCGCGCAAGGCGCGGTTCTCCATCACCAGGCGGCGCTTTTCGGCTGCGCGCGCCACGCTTTGCGCCAGCCGGTCGGCGGCGAACGGCTTGGTGATGAAATCGTAGGCGCCGTCCTTGATTGCCTTGACTGCAACCGCGATGTCGCCATGCCCGGTGACCAGGATCACCGGAATGTCAGGATCGAGCTGCAAAACGCGATCGAAGAGCTGCAGGCCGTCAATGCCGGGCATACGGATGTCTGACACCACCACGCCGGAGAAGTTGGCGTCGAGCCCGGCCAGCGCCTCGGCAGCGGAAGCAAAGGCCGACACCGAAAAGCCGGCAAGCTCCAGCGTCTGCCGAGTGGCTCTCAGCAGCTCCCTGTCGTCGTCGATCAGGATGACCGGTGCGGTGTCCATCATCGAGCCTTGGCGAGGTGAACGGTGAAGCGCGTGCCGTCTCTGCCGCTCGCCACCTCGATGCGACCGCCATAATCGGCGACGATATCCTGCGAGATGACGAGGCCGAGCCCAAGGCCTTTCTCCTTCGACGTATTGAACGGCGTGAACAGCGATTTGAGGATAGCGGGCGAAATGCCCGGTCCGTTGTCGGCGACGGCAAGCGCCACGCCGTCGGCCGTTTCCTGCGCCGACACCTGCACCCTGGCGCCGTCGCGGCCGTCCAGCGCCTCCAGCGCGTTCTGGAAAAGATTGATCAGCACCTGCTCCAGCCGCAGCCGGTTGCCCATCACCTTGAGTGTCTGCGGTGGCAGCGTGATGTCAAGCGCGTCCAGCCGGCCGGCAAAGCGGCTCCTGAGTAGCACGACCGCCCCTTCGATGACGCTGCGCAACTCGACCGGCTCGGCCGCGGTGCGACCTTTGCGGGCAAAGACCTTCAACTCCTCGGTGATGCCGCCGATGCGCTCCGTCAGCGCCGCAATCGCGCCAAGGTTCTCCTCGGCCGAGGCGGTCTGCTTGCGCTCCAGGAACACACGCGCATTGTCGGCATAGGCGCGGATCGTCGCCACCGGCTGGTTGATCTCATGCGCGACGCCGGCGGCAACCTGGCCGAGGGTCGCAAGGCGGTTGGCCTGCACCAGTTCCTGCTGCATGACCTGCAGCTTGGCCTCCGTGCTGCGGTGATCGGTGATCTCGGCCTGCAGCCGGTCGCGCGCCAGGCTCAGATCATGCGTGCGCTCGACGACGCGGCGTTCGAGCTCGATGCGCGCCGCCTGTTCGGCGGCAATGCGCATCTGCGCCGACTGCCGTCGCCACAGGAGATAGCCGGCCAGCGCCAGCAGCGGCACCACCACGCCCAGCGCCAGCAGCCGCATTTCACGCACCGCAGCCGCGATCGGCGCTTCGGCCGGGACGAGATAGTCGAGCCGCCATGGCGTCGATTGGACCAGTGTCGAAAGTCTGAGATATTCGGCATCGCTGCCGCCGGGCGTCACCGCATGCACCATCGATACGTCAGGGCTTAATGCCTCAGGGCGGGTGATCGGCAGCGGGATCAGCGGCGCGTTGCCGAATTGCTGGCTGCTCCGGATGGTGGCAGCCAGCGGGCCGGCAAGTGGTGCCGTTGTCATGAAACGCCAGGACGGCACGCTGGTGATCAGCACGACGCCATGATCATCGCTGACATAGGCTGGGCGATTGGCCTCGTGCCAGTCGGCCTCGAGCTGGTCGAATTCCATCTTGACAACGACGACGCCGAGCGGGGCGGCCGCATTGCCGACGCGCCGCGAAATATAGAGGCCGGGGCGCTTGCTCGTATTGCCGAGGGCGAAATACTCGGCGGTTCCGGATTGCATGGCGCCGGAGAAGTAGGCGCGGAAACCATAGTCGTTGCCGACGAAGCTGGTCGCCTCACGCCAGTTGCTGGAAGCGATTGCGAAGCCGTCGACGCCGGTGACGTAAAGCACTGACGCCTTGGTGCCGGAGACCAGCCCTTCGAGTTTGCGGTTGAGCACGTCGATCGCGACTGCGCCTTTGTTCTGCAGGGCGTCATGCACCTGCTGATCCTCGGAAAGGAGCAGCGGCAGCGCCCGCGGGCTTTCCAGCACCGCGCGCAGCAGCGCAACCTTCAGATTGGCATCGGTGCGGCCTTGCGCCGCCAGCGTCGCGACCTCGGCACGGCGCGCATAGAGGCCAGCGCCGGTGAGCGCCGTCGCCACGAACACAAGCGCTATGCCCGCAAACAGCAGCCAGGCGCGGCGTGCCCGCTTGCCGAGTTGCTCCGGCGTCGATGACAAGGCAGCGGCAGGGCGTTGCAGCATCGCCCATTTGTGCATGATTTCGCACAAAGCACAATTCAGCCATGCGGATGTCCGCCCTTGCGTCTGAGCGACATTAACCTCGATCGATCGAAATAATCAACAAAATCAAGGAGTACGACCTCGCCACGCGGTCTGGCACGGCAGTTGCAATGATCCATTCAGCAGTCGCGAGGCTGCTGGAGGTCAAAACAACTTGCCCCGGGAGGTCGAGCTTTCGATCGGGGCGCCATGGAGGACGTCATGCAGCCAGCATTCGCTGCCGCCGAACCGCGCGGCAAAGTACCCTTTTACCGGCATCTTTACGTGCAGGTGCTGACGGCGATTGCCGCCGGCGTTCTGCTCGGTCATTTCTATCCCGAACTCGGTGCTTCGCTGAAGCCGCTCGGCGATGCCTTCATCAAGCTGGTCAAGATGGTGATCGCGCCGGTCATCTTCCTGACGGTGACCACCGGCATTGCCGGCGTCTCAGACCTGAAAAAGGTCGGCCGCGTCGCCGGCAAGGCGATGATTTACTTCCTGGTGTTCTCGACCCTGGCGCTGGTCGTCGGCATGGTCGTCTCCAACGTCGTCCAGCCTGGGGCCGGCATGCACATCAATGCGGCGACGCTCGATCCCTCGAAGGTCGCGACCTTCACCGAGAAGGCGCATGACACGACCATCGTCGGCTTCCTCCTCAACATCATCCCCGACACCATCACCGGCGCCTTTGCGCAGGGCGACATCCTGCAGGTGCTGTTCTTCTCGGTGCTGTTCGGAATTTCGCTCGCTCTAGTCGGCGAGCGCGGCCGCCCGGTCGTCGACTTCCTGCAGGCGCTGACCTCGCCGATCTTCCGCCTGGTCGCCATCCTGATGAAGGCCGCCCCCATCGGCGCTTTCGGCGCCATGGCCTTCACCGTCGGCAAATACGGCATCGGCGCGATCGCCAACCTCGCCTTTCTGATCGGCACCTTCTACCTGACCTCGCTGCTCTTCGTGCTGGTCGTGCTTGGCGCTGTCGCATGGTACAACGGCTTCTCGATCCTGGCGCTGATCCGCTACATCAAGGAAGAGCTGCTTTTGGTGCTTGGCACCTCGTCGTCCGAAGCGGCACTTCCCGGCCTGATGGCCAAGATGGAGCGCGCCGGCTGCACCCGTTCGGTGGTCGGCCTGGTCATCCCGACCGGCTATTCCTTCAACCTCGACGGCACCAACATCTACATGACGCTGGCCGCCCTGTTCATCGCCCAGGCGACAGACACGCCGCTCACCTATGGCGACCAGATCCTGCTGCTGCTCGTCGCCATGCTGAGCTCCAAGGGTGCTGCCGGCATCACCGGCGCCGGCTTCATTACGCTCGCCGCCACGCTCTCGGTCGTGCCTACGGTGCCGGTCGCCGGCATGGCGCTGATCCTTGGCGTCGACCGCTTCATGTCGGAGTGCCGGGCGCTGACCAATTTCGTCGGCAATGCGGTGGCGACCATCGTCGTGGCGCGCTGGGAAGGTGAACTCGACCAGACCAAGTTCGCCGCCGCCATGGCCGGCACATTGTCCGAGGAGGCCGACCTGGCGCTGTCGGGCGATCTGCAGCCCGCCTGATTACGGAACGCTGACGTTCGTACATGAGGCCGCAGCCGGTTCGCCGGCTGCGGCTTTTTGTTTTGGAGCCGGAGTGCGGCACAGCTGGTGCGGGCTGGGCGTTCCCGGCTAGGGTGCGCTCGGGTCCAAGCCGAAGGTGAGTGAATGAGCAGCGCGTATCCCGAGATCTACCTCGTCCGTCACGGCGAGACCGAATGGAGCGCGTCGGGAAAGCACACGGGCCGCACCGACATCCCGTTGACGGCGGCGGGCGAGGCCGCCGCCCGCGGCGTCGCGGACCGGCTCAAGGGCCTGTCCTTTGAGGCGGTGTGGTCGAGCCCGTCGCAGCGCGCCTTCAACACCTGCACGCTTGCCGGCTTCGGTTCTGCTGCGGTGAAGAAGGACGATCTGCAGGAATGGGACTATGGCGCCTATGAGGGCGTAAGGACCAAAGAGATTCTGGCCAAGCGTCCCGGCTGGCAATTGTTTCGCGATGGCTGTCCCGGCGGCGAGACCGCCGCGGATGTCGGGGCGCGAGCCGACACAATCATCGCCCGGATGCGCGCCATCGAGGGAAACGTGCTGGTGTTTTCGAGCTCGCATTTCCTCAGAGTACTGGCAGCACGCTGGCTCGGCCTGCCGCCTGATGGCGGCGCGCATTTCGTACTCGACACCGCCAGCATCAGCATCCTCGGCTACGAGCACGACCTGACCGAGCCCGTCATCCGCAAGTGGAACCAGAAATAGTCCTGGCTGTACTTCTGACGGATGCGCGAGGCCCCTCATCCGGCCGCTTCGCGGCCACCTTCTCCCCGAGGGGAGAAGAGGCATATGTCAGCGTCGGCGTTGATCTCCTCTCCCCTCGGGGAGAGGTCGGATTGTCCGAATTGCCCTTCGCAATTCGGTTGCAATCCGGGTGAGGGGGCTAACGCAGTCCCGCAGTCGCCAGCAGCGCCAATTCCTCTGATGTCAGATGCCGCGCCTGACCCTTGGCGAGCTCGCCGAGATGCAACGCGCCGATCGCCACCCTGATCAGCCTCAGCACCTCGACGTCGAAGGCGCCGAGCAGGCGGCGGATCTGGCGGTTGCGGCCCTCGTCGAGCACGATTTCCAGCCACGCAGTACGGCCGCCGCTGCGCAGCAGATCGATCGAGCTTGCGGTCAGCAGTTCCCCGTCGACATCAGCGCCTTCGCGAAACCGCGCCAGCATCGGCTCGTCGGGCGCGGCGCCGATCTGCACGTGATAGGTCTTGGCGACATGCGACGCCGGATCGAGCAGGCCATTGGCCCAACGCGTGTCGTTGGTCATCAGCAACAGGCCCTCGCTGGCCTTGTCGAGGCGCCCGACCGGCGACACGAAAGGCAGGTCGAGCCCGGTGAGGCAGTCATAAACGGTGCCGCGCCCCTGCGGGTCTTCGCGGGTGGTGACCAGCCCGCGCGGCTTGTTGATCATCAGATAGACCTTTGCCTCGGCAGCGATGCGCGCGCCGTCGACGGCAATGCGGTCACGATTGAGATCGACGCGAAGCGACGGATCGCGCACCACCTTGCCGCCGACCCGCACGCGCCCCTCGGCGATCAGCAGCTCGGCCTGCTTGCGCGAACACAGACCAAGCTTGGAAAGCGCCCGGTTCAGACTGACGCCTGTGCCCGGGGCCGATTGTCGGTTAATATTGGGCGGCTGCGCCATAATCCTGTTCTGCATCACAATGAGCGGCAGCGACAGATGCCACGCGGCGCGATGGTGGCGCAACATGCTCGACAGAAGACGAGTTCTCCAACTCAGGGGCGTCGGGCTCAGCGTCGGCCATGGAACGCGGCCTTGCGAAAGACGTTGTTGCTGACGAGCGAACTGTCGCGAAGGGCATTGGTATGAAGAAAACCTACGAAAAACCGACGCTCGTGAAGCGGGGGAAGCTCACCAGGCTGACAGCCCAGATTGTCGCCTCCGGGGTGATTTTGGGTGAATAATCGTTGGGGACCAGATGGATAAACAGATGAGCGAGCGCGGCGTTGATTTTATGCAAGGCTGGATACACGAGCACCTGCCGGGTGAACTGCCTGTCGACAAGGCAACAGCTCGAATCCTGACCACGCTGGCAGCCCTGGATGCTCGGCATTCAGGCCTTGAGGTCAGCGAGATCGAAGAGGACTTCGGTTCGCTGGAACGGTTGATTTACGAGGCGCTCGATCAGCCCGAAATCTAAGCCCGCTGCAGGCGAATGCGGCCCATCGCCTTCTTGGCGGTGGGCTTTTCTATGATTGCCTCCGTGAGGGCGCAGCCCTATGCGGCACGCATCGATTGCGCTGCCCGGGCTGGCGGCAATTCGAACACAGTGGCGCCGTTCTCCTGGCCGCGCTCGACATAACCGATGACGCGGAACCATTTGGCGACGTCGGCCCGCTGCAGCCAGCTGCGCGAGTGGATGGGAAGGTTGCCGGCGAGCGCCTGGACATGGCGGATGTGGCGCCGGCAGAAGCGGACCGTCGCGGCGCTGAAAAAACCCTCCTGCGCGGCAAACAGCGTGTCGGCGGCGTCGCTGTTCTCATGCCAGGCGATGATCGCCACCGTCTTGTCGCCCTCGACCAGCGCGTGAGCGCGGCCTTCCTTCAAATTCATCATCAGATTGTCGTAGGCGGCCTTGCTGTCCTTGCCGGCGGCCGCATACTCGTCCGACATACGCGTGGACAAATCCCGAAAAACACTTTCGAGATCGCCGATCGTAGCTGCGCGTGCTCGCATTTCTCCTCCTGCAGCCCCGGCAGGCAGTTTGCCCTAGGAAGAGGGGATTACCAAGCAAATCAAATCCGCGATCTGGCCCATGCGCGCAAAGTGATTTCGGCAAGCGGGGTTTTTGTGCTGGCAAATCGTGCCTGTGGAACCGAACGGGCTCTCCCGAATTGACTTGCGGTCGCGTTCGGGAGGGAAAGCATGCAAGACCAGCATTTCGATGAGCCGGTTCGCGTCGCGCTCGGCAGGTCCAGAAACACGATCTACAAGGTCGAGCGTGTCGCCCAGGCCGCCGACATCCTCATCAACCGCTGGCCGGTGAAGACGGGCCGCTATCACGTCGCGGCCCGCAAAGCTTGCCTTGGCGCACTCGAAGGCCTGAAAGAGGCCCGCTATGCCCGCGCCGCCTTCGTCAATGCGGCGATCGAGGCCGATATACTGGTTGAGCGCGATGCCTAGAGCGGCCCGTTGCTTTTCATCGCCGTTTTGTTTGCCGTAACGTAGACTTGGCAGTCCGGTCCGGAGCCTTCCATGTGCAACGATTATGAACAGCATATTCTCTGGGCTGAATATTGCCGGATGCTGGAGTCGTTGGCCCTCGAGATCCCCACCCACCAAACCGAACTCGACCTGCCGCAGGCGGACGACATCCACATCAATGATCCGGCCCCGATCATGCGCGCCGCCGGCGACACCGGCGTTGTTGAACTGGTTTCGATGACGTTCGGATTTCCACCGGCCGGACCGAAAGGCGGACCGGTGTTTAACTTCCGCTCCGAAGGTCGGCAATTCGGGGGCAGCAAACGCTGTCTCGTGCCGGCATCCGGCTTCTTCGAATTCACCGGCACCAAATATCCGAAGGCCAAGCATCGCTTCACCCTCAACGGCTCTCCGTTCATGGCCATCGCAGGGCTCTGGCGTGAAGCCGTCGGCAACAAGCCGCCAACCTTCACCATGCTGACGACCGAGCCTGGACTGGATATCGCGCCCTATCACAATCGGCAAGTCGTGGTCCTTCAGCCCGAGAACTGGTCCGCCTGGCTCGATTTGACGAAGCCGGAAGCCGAACTGCTGCAGCCGCTTCCGGCCGGCTCGCTGGGCGTGGAGACTGTGCGCGCCGACAGGTCATAGTTCGGTTGCGGAGGCGCACCGGCATATTCAGCGTCCCGAGATCCGTCTGGAGCCGCCGGTAAGAGGTCAGTCACCTGATTTCTTCAGAGTGGACCCAAGAAAAATGGTGCCCAGAGGCGGAATCCAAGTGAAATGAATTTGACTTTGTTTTCAAACCTTTGGAGTCCATATATCTCCGAAGTTTACAACAAAAATACCAACAAAATAATCTTGTGGGTAAGTTCGATTCCCGAATAGGAGCTGTCGATGCGGCAGCGCGCTATTTAAGTAGCGTGGTGGATTGAGCCAGAGGTCCGCTACCGCCGACCGACTATGGAGCGTATCCGAAATTGAACCTTGATGATTTCGGCATGTACCGGCGGAGAGAGCGGTTTTCGAATCCCGCGTCTGCACTGAAATATCAGGTTTTGATCAGCTTCTTCCTTGACGCTCTCCCGTCTCGTGGCCGCGGCGCTTTCTGCAAGAAGGTAGGTGTTCCCAGACGGAATTGAGGTTATCGAAACCAAACGGCAGAGCGCCGCTTGAACAGCGTCGCCAGATAAATTTTCGCCATGGCGACAGATATCCAAGGTGGCGCACAATCCTGCGAATTGTCATCCCTGTGACAACAATCGCAGCTCCAACCACGCTTGCGACCCCAATTCTAGTCGTGATATTCCAGGGTTCTCCGAACTGTATAAAATCCATGAGGCGAAAAACGGCACCCTGGACCAGGTAAAGCAGCAGTGTGCTCTGACCAAGCTCCTCCGCGACAAAATGAGCTAATCGAGTTGAATGGCTAGCTCTCCAGCATAGGAATATTAATTGCATAGCTACCGCAGACGCCGCTCCCGAGCCGGCGAACATTAGCAACACGTGTTTCGCTGACGCTTCGTCGTATATCAAAACAAGATTGTTGTAGACATACGTATTTTTTCCCCAATTCAGAAAGCATATGAACGCTGCTATCGAAAGCAAGGTAACTAAAACTGACTTGTGGCGCCCGATGATACTTGTCTTCCACTCGACCGAATGGGCGAGTAAGAACCCCAGGCAATAGAAGGGGTAAGTGTATCGTACCAACGGGGCTATTGACCATGTGACCGGCGCGAATGCGACCGCAATTGCAGATGCGCCTATGATCCACGCCGACAAGCGTTTGAAAGTCATAAGTAATTTAACGGCCACGAAGGAAGTGAATGCTGCCCAGATGAACCAGTATGTCCCAATGAATTCCCTCGAAAAATCCAACATTCCGCCAGTTAAATTATTCGCCGGCGAAATTACGGCGGCCTTCGATATCCAAATCAACCCGCACCAAAAAAGCATTGGCAATACTAACTGCACCGCTCGATCGCTGACACCTTGACGAAACGATTTGCGCAGAACAGCTCCCAAAGAAAGATATCCGCTTATCGCCATAAATAGTGGCATGTGAAACATGTAGATCGACATGAAATATGGCGACAGCCAAAAGGCATCAGTGCCGCGATAAATCAGATATTGCAATAGGTGCCCAATTATCACCAAGATAATGAGCACGCCTTTGGCGAAATCGAAGCTTACGTCTCGGAATTTCGTCCCTTCTGGGCGCGAGTCGCGCCCCGTGGCGCCGACCGTTATGTGATTAAGCGTCATTTCGCCAGCCTATCTTTTTCCGTCATTACTTTCCGCTTTGGATCTAGTGGTTCGCGCACGACAGGAGCGCCTGGCAAAGCCTGAGAGCGGTTGCATCGGCCTTCGAAAGGTTTCCCCAGAAAGCTGAAATATTTCCATTGAACGTCGTCTCAACCCGCCGCCTGGTAGATCAACCGGAGTTCAGGGCTGACACCGGACAACTTCGATTGCTTTCCAAGGATCCTGCCATCGGTAGGTCCATAAGCCTTCCTGAAGAATCAGACAGTTTGACATGGTCGGCGATAGGCAGCTCGCATTCCGGGGTGGACCTGGTCCCCGGCCGACGGTTTCATATCCGCTATTCTAGATGCTTGGTAAAATCGATTGTGTTGATGGAACGCATGCGCACCATGGATACATGCGTATCGTGCGCCGGTGACAAGGTGCTTCGAACATCCAAAGCGCTGATGGGTCTCATCGAAACAAATGATTTTATCAATCTGCCTCAATCTCGCATGGAAGCGCCCATGAGCTCAGAGGTGCGGTGGAGGTTGTGTTGGGAAAATGAATTGCATCTGGCAGACCATTTCGAACTCTCCGACATCTTCCGAAGGACCTAGGACCGACTACCTCGACGCAAAGCCATTGGCGGTTGAGACGTTTGACGACGATCCACGTTGCACACCGAGTTTCGATGTGCTGGCGCAAACTCAGTTGCCGGCCGACGTTTTTCTCCATCTTCCGTCGCAGACCCGCCGGAACTCATCTCGTCTCTGTAATCAAAAATCCAATTGGTTTTGGTGAGTGGCACAAGGCGGGTTAGAGACGATTTCGCTTGCCGTCTGGCTGGAAGAAGGGTGCGCGACCACGTCAAAAGGCGTTATCAAGGAAAGGAGATAGAATGGCTGATCAATTCACAACGGGAGTCAATGCCACTATCAAGAACCGCGTCGAATCGGAGCGCGGCGAGGTAACGACTGCGTCCCTCACCGGGGAAATAACGACTGCCACGGACCTGACCCGGCTCGGGGTCGATTCGCTGGGTCTGACTGATGTCTTGTGGGATTTGGAGCAGGCCTACGGCATCCAGATCGGAATGAACTCGACCGACGCCTGGTCGAACCTGAAGAATGTCGGCGACGTGGTGGAACCCTTCTGCGGCTTGCTCGCCAAGGAGGCCTGATATGGACAGGCGAGTCGTTATTACTGGGATGGGCGGGCTTTGCGGGCTAGGCAACAACGCCGCCTCCATCTGGAAAGAGATGCGCGAAGGCCGCTCCGCCATCGGTCCGATAGCCACTCCCGAGCTTCGTGGGCTGAAGGGCACTGTCGGCACCGAGATCAAGGTGCTGCCCGAGCACGACATTGAGCGCAAGCAGCTGGTCACCATGGACCGCTTAGGCTTGCTCGCTGTGCTTGCGGCGCGCGAAGCCATGCAACACGCTGGGCTTTCCTGCGGCGAGGGAAATCCCTATCGCTTCGGTGCGACAGTGGGCGTCTGCGGCTGGGGCTGGGGAACGGTCGAAGAAACCTACCGAGCGCTCCTTTTGGACGGCGCGAAGCGTGCTGGCATCTACTCTGCACCAAAGAGGTTGCAGCGCGCCGCTGCCAGCCAGGTCAGCATTAGCCTCGGCCTGCGCGGGCCAGTGTTTGGCGTCGCTTCCGCATGCGCTTCAGCCAACCATGCGATCGCTTCGGCGGCGGATCAGATTAGGCTGGGGCGCGCCGACGTGATGCTTGCCGGAGGCGCCGAAGCGCCACTCGCATGGTTTATGGTGAAGGCATGGGAAGCGATGCGCGCGCTCGCTCCAGATACTTGCCGGCCCTTTTCTGCCGACCGGAAGGGAGTGGTGCTAGGCGAGGGTGCGGGCATAGCCGTCCTAGAAAGCTATGAACATGCAGCGGCGCGCGGTGCCACGATGCTTGCCGAGATCGCGGGCATCGGCCTTTCCAGCGATGCCTTCCACGTTGTCGCGCCGTCTATCGAGGGGCCGGCGTCGGCGATGCACGCTTGCCTCGCCGACGCGGGGCTGAATGCCGAGGACGTGGACTACCTCAACGCCCATGGCACCGGCACCAAGGCCAATGATCAGACCGAGACGGCGGCAATCAAGCGAGTCTTCGCAGACCATGCCTATTCGATGTCTGTCTCGTCCACCAAATCCATGCACGCGCATTGCCTTGGCGCAGCGAGCGCACTTGAAATGATTGCCTGCGTGATGGCGATCCAGGAGGGGGTCGTGCCGCCGACCGCCAATTATCGCGAGCCAGACCCCGATTGTGATCTCGACGTCACGCCCAACGTCCCGCGAGAGCGCAAGGTGCGCGTGGCACTCAGCAATGCTTTCGCCATGGGCGGCATGAACGCAGTTCTGGCATTCAGGAAGGTTTAGAAGGCATGCGCGGTATTAGGTAGCAGTCACTAGACCAAAAATGGCTGCTTAGCGCATGGCCTTCCGCCAGCCAGCCGCGCGCGCAGCATCTTCCGAACAGAACCAATGGGCGTCGAATTGGCCGGGTTCGATCTCTCGTCATCTTCGCGCTGTGCTCCAATTCCTTTGTCTCCTCAGCGGCCAAGCGCTTAGCCTCCACGCCTCAGACGCTTGGTCATGCGGATCGAGCAAGGGCATCGAACACGTATTGTTTGGCTGCGCGCACGCTTGCTTCAAGAAAGGCGCCGAGAGCAAGAGAGGCGGTGACGGCGCTGGATAGCATACAGCCTGTTCCTCGCATGCCTTTGGCCAGCCGAGGCGCCGCGAACCGAACCGTTGAGCAGTTCGGCTGCACCAGGATATCGACAGACTGTCTGTCCTGCGCGTGGCCTCCCTTGACGAGCACAGCGGTCCGTACGGCAGCCGACAGTTCCTCGCCTTGAAGGCGGGCTCTTTCTTCATCAGGCGCCAAGTCCGAACCGTTCAGTCTCGCCAGTTCGACCAGGTTGGGCGTGACGAGCCGGCAGGCAGGCATCAGGTCGCGGCGCAATGCACCGATGGCATCGTCTTGAAGAAGCACTCGTCCCGAAGTTGAGGCCAATACCGGGTCGAGGACCACTGGCACTCGGCTGTAGTCTGCCAAGACAGCGCCGACCGCCTCGATCGCAGCCTTCGTCCCCAGCATGCCGATCTTGACCGCCGCGACCGTGTTCGCGGCAAAGGCCGCGTGCATCTGCGCGGCGATCAGCTCCGACGGCATCTGCTCGATCCGCTCCACGGCTTCGTGCGTCTGGACGGTAACGGCCGTGACGGCGAGGCAACTGCGCAATCCAAAGGCGGCGACGGTCTCCACGTCGCGGGCTATTCCGGCGCCGCCGCTCGAATCCGAGCCGGCGACGATCAGCACATACGGCGTCATCGCCATTGCGCCGTTGCCGCCAGCCATTCCAGCGCACGTGCCTCGGGATGCGCGTTGCGCGTGATGTCGGTCACGACCGCGGCGCTGTCGGCCCCTTGAGCGAAGACACCGGCAACGCGCTCGACGGTAAGCCCGCCAATGGCGACGAGTGGAAGGTCGCCGACACGTTGCTTCCAAATGGCGATGCGGTCCAGTCCCTGCGGGGTCCATTTCATCGCTTTGAGGACGGTCGGGTAGATTGGGCCAAGCGCGACATAGTCCGGCTCGGCGTGAAGCGCGGTTTCCAGTTCGGCGTCGTCATGGGTGCTCAGGCCGAGCCGCAGGCCCGCCTTGCGGATAGCCTTCACATCGGCTTCGGCGAGGTCTTCCTGGCCGAGATGGACGAAATCGCAACCCTCCTCGATCGCGAGGCGCCAATAATCATTGACGATGAGCTGGCAGCCGTGGCGTTCGCATACCGCTTTTGAAGTGCGGATCTCCCGGCGCAGCGAAGCTTCGTCCCGGTCCTTGACGCGCAGTTGCACCAGTTTAATGCCGAGCGGCACCAGACGTTCGATCCATGCGGCGGAATCGACGATCAGATAGAATGGGTCGATTTTCATGAGAACGCCGCCATGCCGATGATGGGGGTGGAGGGGACGGCCATGTCGCGCGGTTCGATCACACCGGCGCGATATGCCTCATGGCCCGCCTCCACCGCCTTGGCGAAGGCCGTGGCCATGGCGACGGGATTGCCTGCCTTGGCTATTGCCGTGTTGAGCAGCACCGCGTCGTAGCCGAGCTCCATTAGGGCCGCAGCGTGCGAGGGCCGGCCGATGCCGGCATCGACGATCAGCGGAATGCCGGGAAAATGGCCACGCAGGCTTCGCAGCGCATCGGGATTTTGAGGCCCGCGCGCGGAACCTATCGGCGCGCACCAGGGCATCAACAGCGTGCAGCCGGCGTCAAGCAGGCGCTCGGCAACGACAAGGTCGTCGGTCGTATACGGGAAGACATTGAAGCCTTCCGCAGCGAGAATTTTTGCGGCTTCAACCAGCCCAAAGACATCAGGCTGCAGAGTATCGTGGTTGCCCATCAATTCAAGCTTGATCCAGTCGGTGCCGAACACCTCGCGCGCCATCCGTGCTGTCGTGACGGCCTCCTTGACCGAATGGCAGCCGGCGGTGTTGGGCAGGATGCGAACACCTAGCGACTGGACCAGCAACCAGAACTGGCCGCCCGCCTTGCCGCCCGAGCTCTCTCGGCGAAGGGAAACGGTGACGATCTCGGTGCCGGACGCCTGCACCGCCTCGGCCATGACGGCAGGCGAGGGGTAGAGTGCGGTGCCAAGCAGGAGGCGGGACGAGAGTTTCTGTCCGTAGAGTTCGAGCATGGATCAGCCCCCCTTCATCGGTGACAGGATTTCGATGAGGTCGCCGTCGGCCAGTCGGCAGCTATCGCGCTGCTTGGCCGGCACGACGTCGCCGTTCAGTGCGGTGGCGAGCCAGCTACCCTGGAAGTCGAGTTCGATAAGCAACGCGGCGAGCGTCTCGGCCGCGACTTCATGGCGCTGGCCGTTAACGGTGAGCTTCAAGGGCAAACTCCTTTGCTGCACGGTTTCCAAGGATGATGTCGGCTGCTTGGCGTGCCATGGCTGGCGCGAGCAGGAAGCCATGGCGGTAGAGGCCATTGATGCGAATATTCCTCCCGTCCCGCTCGAGGCGAGGCAGATTGTCGGCAAAAGCGGGGCGCACGCCGACGCCCGTTTCGACCAGCTCGGCTTCGCCGAAAGCAGGATGCAACGTGTAGGCGGCGCTGAGCAGCTCCATGGTCGACCGTGCGGTGATTAGGCCCGTGGCATCGGACTCGATCATCGTCGCGCCGACCATGAAGAGGTTTTCAGAGCGCGGCACGACATAGATCGGGATGCGCGGATGAAGCAGTCGCACCGGCCGGGCGAGCGAAATCTCATCTGTTCTCAGGATGAGCATCTCGCCCCGCACGCCGCGCAACGCGATGCGCCTGTCGGCCATGCCGGTGCAGTCCACCTCGACATCCGCGGGTCCGGATCCCGCGCAACCGCCGAACTCGAGGTGCGCGCCCATGCCGAGCAGCTTATCGCGAAGGGCAAGCAACGCCTTGCGCGGGTCGAGATGCGCTTCCTGGGCGAAGTACAGCCCGCGCCCGAACCGGCCTCCGAGCACTGGCTCGAGTGCTGCGATTCCGCTAGCGTCGAGCTGTTTGAAGCCGGACGTGCGGCGGCCGAACCGGTCCAGTTCGCCGGTATCGCGGGCCGGCGCCAAGACCAGCGTGCCGTTGCGGGAGACATGGCCGGGTAATGCCGCATCCCACCAATCGGCCGCGCTGCGCCCAAGCGTGAGAACCATCTCTTCGGCGCTCTCTCGCTCGCACCATGGCGCGAGCATGCCGCCGGCTTGCCATGAGGCATTGCCGGCGATCTTCTCACGTTTCTCGCTGATGATCACATCAGCGCGGCGCGTTGCCAGCTCGTGCGCGAGCGTCAACCCGGCAACGCCCGCGCCGTGAATCAGTACCTTCATGGCGTGTCCATGCGCTCTGCGGTGCCATCGACAGGCATGTAGAGATCGCCCCCGTCCCGATACTTCGCCGCCATGGCCGCGAGCCCTTCCTTCTGCGCTTCAGCGCGGATGTCGTGCGAGATCCGCATCGAGCAGAACTTGGGTCCGCACATGGAGCAGAAATGCGCCACCTTGTGCGCCTCCTTCGGAAGCGTTTCGTCATGGAAGGCGCGTGCCGTCTCAGGATCGAGCGAGAGGTTGAACTGGTCCTCCCACCTGAACTCGAAGCGCGCCCGCGACAGCGCGTCGTCCCTGACCTTGGCCGCCGGATGGCCCTTGGCGAGGTCCGCGGCATGAGCGGCTATTCGGTAGGTGATGACGCCGGTCTTGACGTCGTCGCGGTCCGGCAGGCCGAGATGCTCCTTCGGCGTGACATAGCAAAGCATCGCCGTCCCGAACCAGCCGATCATCGCCGCACCAATGCCGCTTGTGATGTGGTCATATCCCGGCGCGATGTCGGTGGTGAGCGGCCCCAACGTGTAGAATGGCGCTTCGCCACAGACCGCCAGCTGCTTGTCCATGTTCTCCTTGATCTTATGCATCGGCACATGGCCTGGACCCTCGATCATCACCTGGCAGTCCTTGGCCCAGGCGATCTTCGTCAACTCACCAAGCGTTTCCAGTTCGGCAAATTGCGCCGCGTCGTTGGCATCTGCGATCGAGCCTGGACGAAGGCCATCGCCGAGCGAGAAGGCAACGTCATAGGCTCTGGAGATGTCGCAGATCTCGTCGAAATGCTCGTAGAGAAAGCTCTCCTTGTGGTGGTGCAGGCACCATTTGGCCATGATCGAGCCGCCACGGGAGACGATGCCGGTGACGCGGTCGACGGTCAGCGGGATGTAGTGAAGGCGCACGCCGGCATGGATGGTAAAGTAGTCGACGCCCTGTTCGGCCTGCTCGATCAGCGTGTCGCGATAGACCTCCCAGGTCAGGTCTTCGGCGATGCCGCCGACCTTCTCCAGCGCCTGATAGAGCGGCACCGTGCCGATCGGCACCGGTGAGTTGCGCACGATCCATTCGCGGATATTGTGGATGTTGCGGCCTGTCGACAGGTCCATCACCGTGTCGGCGCCCCAGCGGATCGCCCACACCATCTTTTCGACCTCCTCGGCCATCGAGGAAGTGACGGCGGAATTGCCGATATTGGCGTTGATCTTCACCAGGAAATTGCGGCCGATGATCATCGGCTCGCTTTCGGGATGGTTGATGTTGGCAGGGATGATGGCGCGGCCTCGCGCCACCTCGTCGCGCACGAATTCCGGCGTCACGAAATCCGGAATCACGGCGCCGAAGCTTTCACCGTCGCGTTGAAGCTTCGAACGCAACTGCTCTCGGCCAAGATTTTCGCGGATGGCGACGAATTCCATTTCCGGCGTGATGATGCCGGCGCGCGCATAGGCGAGCTGGGTCACGGCGCGGCCGGCGGCGCGCAATGGCCGGTTGCGTACCGGGAATTCTGGCGTCAGGCGATCGGCGGAGACAAAGCCATTGTCTTCTGGCTTGATCGTGCGGCCCTCGTGGCGCTCCACATCGCCGCGTGCCTCTATCCATGTCTCGCGCAGCCGCGGCAGGCCGCGCTCGATATCGGTTTTCACCGTTGCGTCGGTGTAGGGACCCGACGAATCGTAAACCGTGACCGGCGGCTCGCCGGCGCTCGGGTGCACCGAGATCTCGCGCATCGGCACCCGAAGGGCCGGGTGAAGCTGCCCGGGCTTGTGGACCTTTTTCGAAGCGGGAAGTTCGCCGACTGTGACAGTCGGAGTATGGGCATTCATGGGTGAGCCTCCTCGCTCGAGCGCAACGGAGATCCAGTCCACGCGATGAGGACGACGTGACTTCGCTTGGAAAATGGGCATTGCCCGAATGCCGGAGCCGGATTGCCGACCCGCGAAGCCTCGCACCGTCCCTACGCCAGTATGAACTGGATCAGGTTCAACGGGTCACTGCGCACTCTAGCAGTATCTCAGCCCCTTGCCGGGACTCCCCTGGTGAGACGCGCAGGTTGGACGATCCGAAGCCGACCTGTCAACTCCCAGAGCGAGATGCGCATCTTACTAATACGACCAAATCCTCGGTCGAAGTGGCCGCCGCGAAGGCGTCGATCGGCCGGGTGACAGCCTACCGCACCGGGCACGGTCTCCGACTTCCCTCGCTGAGGAAGCCGCCCAGTAGCGCCGTCCGCGATGCACTCGAGCCCTGTATTTAATGCCGAGGTCGCTCCCGAGATCCGGGCGGTCACGGTTTAGAGATGCTGCGGCGGCGCCTGCGAGGCGAAGTTGCACCAGCGGAATTCGGAATCGAAATCGATGTCGACCGGCAGCCGCGAGCCGCTCGACCAGTATCTGCCGATCACACTGCCAGATAGCAGAAGGAAATAGTCAAGTGGGTTGGCGCTGCGCAGGCGATGGCGAGTATCACGTTGCGCCTCCTGGCCTAGATGACAGGTGGCCACTCGCCGCAAACGCGCTAGTCAAATGGCAGGGTCCGGCGCTGGCGCTAGGCGAGATGCCTCCTCCAACAAAGTCTTCCGCATCCAGATGCTTGCTGGGTCGCCATTGTGAAGCGCAGGCCACTGCATCGTCAGAGTCAACGGGGGCAACGAGAACGGAAGTCTGACGACCCGCAGCGGTAGCGTTTTTGCGAAATGCTCAACCAGCCTCAACGGCATGGTCCCCAGGCGACTGGTGCCCGGTAGCATAGGAGCGATCATGCTGAACCCCTGCACGACCACCTCGGCACGCCTCTTGAGGCCATGCTCAATCAAAAACCACTCGTCAACGGATGCTCTGAGCGAGCGTCCGAATTTGGCCACGACGTGGCCCATTGACATGTATTTCTCGAATGTGAGCTTCCTAGTCAGTTCCTTGTTTGTCCAACAGCTGACACAGACGAATGAATCGTCGAAAAGCTTCGCTTTGGGATGTGCGTCTGACATGTACAAGTCCGGAAGGACCAGAAAATCGGCTTCACCGCGCCGGAAAAGTTCTTCCGGGTTGTCAGTCAGAGGCAGGAACTCGAAGCTGACGAAAGGGGCTTCTTGCGCAACACGCTCAACCACTTTCTGGAAGAAAATGATCGTCGTGTAATCAGAAACTATAATCCTGAACCGGCGGTCGGATTTCTTGGGATCAAATTCTTCCCAAGAAATAATCGAGAGCTGAATATGTAGCAGCGCCTCGCGAACCGGGGAGGAGAGCGCCTCGGCTCGCGGTGTCGGGATGAGTTCGCGGCCTCTCATTGTAAACAGCTCATCGCCAAAATAGCCGCGCAACCGGGCAACAGCCGCGCTCATGGCTGGTTGGCTAAGGTTGATGCTGCGAGCCGCCGCCGTGAGGTTGCGTTCAGCCATCAGCGCATCGAGCGCGACGAGGAGGTTCAGATCTAGTCCCTTAAACCGCATTTCTCTTTCCAATCTGGCTTATGGATGCATTATATCCAAACAATAGGTTTTGCAAATGTCACAAGACGCTCTGCATTTGAAAAGTGCCTTAGCTGTGAATCAAATCGGAGCGGCAAAAGGAAGCAGGCGGCAGCCCGGGCGGTATGGGCTCGACCACGATCGGGGCGTCGGGAAACGGCAATGGAAGGAGATGATTGCAGGCGCCGATCTTGGGTTGGAGCAGTCGAGCATTAACCTCGCAAAATCCTTTTGTAGAGACCTGGGGACCGATAAGAGCCTTCAATGCAAACCGGTCGAATCCGGGCGGCGCGACACCTGAACTGCGTAGCGATCGGTTTGGCTCGCGGCTCATATGGGCCTGCGATCGTGTCTCAGGAAGTCTTTGATCGCCTTCGTCAATGGGCTCCGTTCTCCTCGTTGGCGCAGCGCCTGCCGAACCAGGGTTCTCTTCGGGGTCGATCGCGAGGATCGAAGCATGTCTGCGTTGGAACGGTTGGGTCGAAGTGGTGTTCGCGCTTGCGTAGGACCGCCTGCGTGGGAGCGATCTCATCCGCGCTCGCGGCTGCGGCTAGACGAAGACTAGATCGCCCTAGCGTCACGTGGCGTTGGCATGCAAACGGCCGACATGTTGGCGCACGAGATACTGCTTCGCGATTTGAACGACCGTCGAGCCGTTGCCCCGAGCTGGACTTACCGGGTCGCCCGACGAGAGCGGGGCCGCCGACGCGAGCGCGGACTATCGACTGCGGACAATACCTGGCTCCGCAGGGTCATGGTTCAGCCGGCCTGGCGGGTTCTTGTCTTCCCAGAAATAGGCCGCGTTGGTCAGATGGTATCGGGAGCGCACCGCCGACGGACGAATCCGCACGTGAATGGCGATTGTCGCCGCGCCGCACTCGGGACGTGTTCCCGCGCCGGCCGGCTTGGGGCACTACTGGCTCGGCGAGGTGCTTCTGCTCGTCACCGAAATCGCTACGCAACCTGATGAACGATGCCACATGGCCGGCAGACTGAACTGTTCGCCACCGTGAAGTCCCGCGACCAGCAGAAGCATCGCGCGCGAACGAGTAGATTTGATCGAGAACATTGAAACGGACGGAGCCTATACCCGAAATGAATGTTTGCTATCCAAACAATGGATTTTACCAATCCGGGGGGATGCTGCATTAGAAACCCGAAATGAAAGGTGGGGCTCGGGAACGACGGCAACTTTTGAGAGAACCCCATCAACGCAAAAGTCCCCTCGTACGAGGTTCTCTCGGTCCAATTGCCTGGCATCGCGATAGCCGACGATAGCGCCTGATGCCCGCCAAGTCACGCCGCGTCGATCGCGGATGGGCACCCTCGAAAAGCATCAGAAAAGGAGTCTTTGTATGCGTTCAAGTGCGGTGGAAGCTGTGCTGGGAAAACGAGTTGCAACTGCAAATGTCGAACTCGCCGAGTTCTTTCGAAGGACCGACGGACGTACTGGGACCTCTAACATCAAGCCCTCGAAGGCAGCCGGAACTGGACCGGAGCGAGACCTGGGTTCGTTGCGATCGCGTATGACTCAAGTGTTCCGGGATATATGTCCTTGCGGCGCCGTTTGCACGACGAGTGCCCTACCAGCGAAATGAACCCGGGCAGTGATACCGGCTCGCGAAGTCACTCCCGCATTGCACGACCCCTATTTTGTAATGCGCTCGCTTCTCGGACAACACAACGAACCAAAATCTCATGGACCGTCTTGGCGCAGTCAGCACTGTCAGCGTCTCGTGTTATGCGCTGCTTTGGACCGCAGGTAAAAGAATGCAAGCCGCCTATGCGTGCGGGCAAGCGTTTTTCGGTCTCGGGCGGCGTAGCCAGTTCCGGTTTTTGGCCGGGCGTGGAGGGCATGATTGTCGCGAGACGCGGTGCAGAATCGTATCCGCCATCTTGCACGGCATTGTTCAGCCCTGGCGACTTCTGACGAGTGTTGGTTGCGTTATCGAGGTAGATGAATCTTGGGTCTGGATAATAGTCGTCGATTGTTAGATCGGGAATTGGCCGCAGACGATCCGTGGTTGCTCGATGCCAGTCCGTTCGAGCGGGAGCGTCACACGCAAATGCTCCGGCTGTCGCTTTCCCAGGGATCCATCACAAATGCACTTGAAGTCGGGTGTGCTGCAGGTGCATTCACCGAACGGCTAGCGCCCCATTGCCAATGGCTCTCGGTAATCGATCTCGTGCCGCGCGCGATTGATCGAACGCGCCGTCGGATGAAGGAGCTTACCCACATCACCTGGTTAGTCTCCGATGTTCGACAGTTCTCGACTGAGGAACCGTTCGATCTGATCGTCGTGGCGGAGGTCCTGTACTACCTCAATGGCATAGCCGAGATGCGCGCTGCCATCCGCAACCTTGTGCGGATGCTTGCCCCAGGGGGGCACCTGGTATTCGGATCGGCGCGTGATGCCACTTGTCGGCGCTGGGGTCACGCCGCTGGTGCCGAGACTGTCATGGCTATGCTCAACGAGATGTTGATCGCTGTCGATCATATGCACTGCCAAGGCGACGCCCCCGACCAAGACTGCTTGCTAGCCCGTTTTCGGAGTCAGGAGAAGCGGGACAATAACCGACGGTATCAAGCCATCGATGATCTGGAGTCCGTTGCCTCCGCCTTGGCGGAGCACGGCCTGGATGCGCGGGACGTTGATCAGTTCGTTATCGACGGCTGGGACGGGCATGTGGAGTCGCAGTTCCACGTCCTTAGCGGGGCGGCTCCGATCACTCTCAGAGGGGCCCCCTACGTCGAACGTCATGCCGATGGCCTCCTCACTTCGATCGATGGCCGGCTTTTCTCTTATAGAAGCTACCCGCATGTTACCGGCCATGTGACCTCGGCATACTGCACCAGCCCATTCACCAAAACCGGAGAGCCCGCATTCTGCTTGGTCTGGGACGGGTGCATCTTTCCACGCCTCTATTATTTAGAACGCCACGGCGCCCGGCTCCTGGATTGCCTGTTCCCAGTGATAGGCCATGTTTATGCAGCAGCGGGCCATCACTTCGGGCCCTATAAGCGGTCGGGTCCCAGTGACTGGGACCTCGGTGTTGCCGGCAAGCTGATGGCTTACATCGCACTCGGGGCGGTCGCCGAAGACATCGTGGCGGTGTTTCAGGAACTTTATCAGGAGAGATTTGCGGGCGACACAGAGCTGGCCAGCCGTTACCGCGCGGATATCAACGCCGCTGAGCCCTCGCTTGCGTCCGTGAATGACTTCTTCGAAGCCAGTGCCCTCCGATTGAGGGATCAGGCCTCCGAAGATGTGCTCGCATCCTTTCACCTTCTTCTCGAGCGTCTTCTTGTCAGCGAAATGGTGACCGCTATGGAGCGGCACGCACATTTTTCGGGGGCGCGAAACTTGTGTATCGCCGGCGGCTGCGGTCTCCATATTAAATGGAACAGTGCCTCACGTCAGACGGTGCTCTTCGATGCGGTCTGGGTGCCCCCATTTCCGAATGACACCGGCTCGGCAATCGATGCCGCTTGCAGCGCAATGGTTGCGCAAGATGGCTTCGTACCTCTGGAATGTTCGGTCTACAGCGGGCCGGCTCTGCTAGATAGCCAACTTCCTTCTGGATGGAATTCCGCACCTTGCGGTATGCGAGAACTCGCTTCCATTCTCGCCAGCAACAAACCCGTCATTTTCCTTACTGGGCGAGCCGATCTCGGACCACGCGCACTTGGTGGCAGAAGCATTCTCGCGGCTGCGACCTCGCCGGAGATGACGGACCATCTAAGCAACGTCAAGCTTCGCGAACACTTCCGCCCCGTGGCACCGATCTGCCTTGAGGATCGCGCGCCTGAAATATTCAGCCCAGGAACGCCGGATCCTTACATGTTGTTCGACCACCAGACACGGGAGGAATGGCGGACAAAGTGCCCGCTGTCGCGCATCTCGAAGGGTATGCGCGATTGCAGGCTATTTCCAGAACCTCTGAACACAAAGTGGCCGAGCTACTCATCGCGGCAACCAGCGAAAATGCAGCATAGGTACTTGGAAATGGTCTTGAGCCAGGTCAATGAGGTCCCTTGTTATGATGAATGGAGAGTGAGATGCTGTGTCTAGGATTGAGTGGCGGACTTGAGAGAGTCCACGAAAGCCGACTCGAACTTTCGAATACATTTATGCATGACGGCGCTGCGGTTCTAGTCCGGGACGGAGAGGTAATAGCAGCTGTAGAAGAAGAACGCCTCAATCGGATTAAACACTCCAACAAATTGCCCAGCAATTCGATTCAATACTGTCTCTCAGTCGCTGGCGTTCAGCTCAGCGAAATCGATCGAATCGGGTACTACTCTACCGAGGCCTATTGCAATTCTGTGCTCGAACACCTGGTCGTTTCCCAGCCGGACATCTCCATGCCGTTGGATGCTACACTGTTGCTGCAGAGGTTATTGGCGCAGGAGTTCGATTTCGAGGTCGATGCTTCGCGTATCTCATTCGTGAATCACCATCAGGCGCACGCTGTGAGCGCTTTTGCAATGTCCGGCTTCGAACAAAGCCTGATCCTTTCGATTGATGGCGGTGGTGATTTTCTCTCCGGGCTCTTGGCTCTGGGGGACGGAACCGACGTTACGCAAATCGAGACATTCCCGGACAATAACTCGCTCGGGCTATTTTATCTCGAGACGATCCGGTATCTCGGCTATGGCTTATTCGACGAATACAAGGTCATGGGGCTCGCCCCCTACGGGGATCCCGTTCCCTATCGCAAACTCTTCGAGCAGTTCTACGAGCTCTCCGCCAACGGGGGTTACCGTGTCCACCTCGACCGTATCGGGCCGACGTTGCTCCGCAACATCCAGGTTAGGCGAAAGGGAATGCCGTTTACCCAGCAGCATCGGGATGTAAGTGCATCATTGCAGGAAGCGCTGGAGCGGATCGTTTTTCATATTCTCCGGCATCATCGTGAGACGAGCGGTATGAAGCGGCTGTGCTTGGCCGGAGGGGTAGCGCACAACTGCACCGTGAACGGTAAACTGCTGTATTCAGGGCTCTTCGAAGACATCTTCGTTCAACCAGCATCGCATGACGCTGGCTGCGCATTGGGCGCCGCATTAATGATATCTAACGAAGTCGGCCACCCTGCGCCACGTAAGCGATTACAGGAAGTGTATTGGGGCCCCGATCTCGGGGGCGACCGCGCGGTGGAGCAGGAACTTAGTGCATGGGTCGGTCACCTCGATATTGAACGTACTGATGACGTGGCAAACAGTGCAGCGGACTGGATGGTCAATGGCGCCGTGATCGGATGGGTGCAGGGTCGCTCGGAGTTCGGCCCACGTGCGCTCGGTAACCGCAGCATCCTTGCTGACCCGCGACCGGCCGCGAATAAGGACCGGATCAACGCAATGGTCAAGAAGCGGGAAGGCTATCGACCCTTCGCGCCATCGGTGCTCGAGGAGAATGCGCGCGAATTTTTCGACCTGCCGGATGGTACAAGCGAATTTCCGTTTATGAATTTCGTCGTTCGGGTGCGTGACTCAAAACGTGACTTGCTCGGTGCCATCACGCACGTCGACGGTACAGCTCGGCTGCAGACAGTGTCGCGCAACACCAATCCGGCCTACTGGGATGTTATTAATGCATTCAAAAAGCGGACCGACGTCCCAATCCTGCTCAACACGTCCTTCAATAACAATGCAGAGCCGATCGTGGACTCGGTTGCAGACGCAATAACCACGTTTCTAACGACAGATCTGGACGGACTTGTGGTCGGGTCGTTCCTCGTCAAAAAGCGGGCTGCAACGCTGCAGGATTGGACTGCGCTCGCGGTTTCATTGCCAGCTTATGTATCGCTGCACCGAACCCGCGCATTCACAGCCCCAGATCGCCAAGAGACGGTCTGCGAAATCCGTGCAAATCATTCCAGCCGTGACGGTGTTCGTATTTCACATGACGTGTTCGATCTGCTGATGCGTATCGAAGGCGAAGCGGTGCTCGCAGATCTTCTCGACATGATTGCGCACGATGTGGTCAGGCATGAAGCACTCCTCCAAGAATTGCGCGAATTATGGGAGAAGCGTCTTGTTCGGCTCCATCCCCCACACGTTGCTCGCGGGGATCAAGTGAGGACGCCTGAAGCGGCTTCTTGAGCGAGGAGGACGGGCGAACCATCCCATGTTTATGACGCCCGCAGCCAACCGGAAGCTGCTCGCCTGAAGGAAGCTGTTGGGATGAGAGGGCGGCAGGGCGTGTAAGCCATGGGCCCTTGCCGTTTAGTTTGCGCAGCAATCTGCTCCTCGCAGATACGACCCCGGAGCTGAATGCGGTCCCTCTTCGCCGGCACTGCCAAATCAAGCCCGCTGCCCCCTTACTCGGCAGCGGGCTTTTTCTTTGTTAAGGATTCGACCAGCCCTGGGTTCGATGCCGTCTCCCGAGATTACTGACGCACTCGTTAGGCGGTATTCGAGCGATATCAGGATCCTCAGGTTGGCTTGCCAACGGAAATAATAGGGTGTGCAGACCTGCCTCCTGAAGTCTGCGGTCCGAAGATCATATGGGCGAAATGCTCTGGTGCCGATGACACGCCGCTGGCGAATTAACCGGCCTGCATTGCGGCTATCTCGGCCGCAATGGTCCGCCCCCTTTCATCTTTATCGGGAGCGACAACAAAGGCGGTCCCCTTTCGCGGTCTGCGGCCACCTCCGCTGCGGCCAACGTTCTTTACTGCCACATTGTGTGGCCTCAGTTGAAGTCTAGGATGAAGCGCCGGCTAGGTGAACGGATAGGCCGCGCGTTCTGGGGGTAGAGGGAGGCAAATCGCGCGATATCTGCAGCATCGACCTCTACCGGTTCTTTTGCCAACATCCATTCGACGTTCTCGGTGCAGGGCGGCGTGGTCAATGATCCCTCATAAGTCCAGTAGTTGAGCGAGGCCGGGAGAAGCCCACTGGGATCGATATCGAGGGCCATTGCCGCACCAGGCTGCGGGGGGAAGGCCGCTGCCAGCCCTGCAAAGCTGGCATTTGTCGCGCCCGGTATCAGAAAAACGCCCAGGGCGCCAAAGCTATCGCTCTTTGTGTCCTTGTGCACGAAATGCGCTTCCATCGGGAAATTCATGCCAGCTAGGCGATGCTCGCTTGGCGCATGAAAATGGAATTGGATCAATTCGAAAGTGCGATTCCCGCGGGTCAGCGTGCTGCCTTGCGGCATATTGATTTGAATGGTGTGGCCGTTATTCACCATCTTGCCGCGGCCTTTGTGCCAATCCACTGTGATACGCGGTATGTCGGCCTTGACGGCGTCGGTGATATCAATGGGTGATTGTTGCGTGCCCGCCGAACAGACGGAATTTTCCCTGTCCATATCAGCCCAGTGCTCGGGCGCCACCTGGCCAGTGTATCCCCAATGGGCCTCATCCGCACGCGCGGCAGCGGCACAGATGAGGCAGGCGCCCTGTGCAACGAACCCTTTGATCAGGTGACGACGATGCATATTGCTTTCCCTTCCTTACGCGAACTGATGCTCTTCCAATTGAAAGAAAGTGCAGTTCGACGACAGACACATTCGATCCAGCGAGGTTGATCAAAGCCCCGACACTGGGCCCCAGCTGCCGAAGCTTCGCCCTCTAGCTTTCGAACGATGGGACGACCCTAACGAGCAGCCGCAATCAGCCTTTCGGCAAATCGTATCAGGCGAGCTTGCCTAGGCGCGCTCGACCGTGCCTTCAAATCAACCAGACGGAAATTTGCCCCATTCAAAAAATTCCAAAAATCAATTGTTTCGATACAACTCATCCACGGCATGAATTGTAGGTCGGTTGAGCGATTGAAGACGATCCTTTCGGTCACCGAGTACAGAAGTGATGGCCTGGGCAATTCGAAGACCGTTGGCTCCATTCGACCCAGGCCGCCGAAAGGCGGCTTCGGATCGTCTTTCTGCTTTCGCTACAATCATATGATCGTGGAGCATCTTTGTGGGCAAGCTGCCACATCAGCATGGTAGTAGTCTGGTGATATGCGGCTCCAGTTTTAATCCACTGTAAGACCGTATGCCCGCTTCTGCCGATGAGGTCACATGACCTCATCACCTGGTTGCAGGTTATCCCAGCGAAGATTCTGCAGTTCGTAATCCCCAATGGAGAAGTTGCTGGGCTCGAGACAGTGTCGATGCTTCGACATAGCACCGGAACTCCGGCGCGTTTCCGGAAGCACGAAAATGCAATACCGATCCATCGGTTAGCACGAAGCGGATCCCGTCGAGCGTGTTGATTGAGGAAATTGTGCCGGCTTCGGCCAGGAAGGTAGCGGCAAAGTCTGATTCGCTGACAAGGCGTTTGATGAGCGCCGCGCTCCGCTCGGACGGGATCTCCTTCAACCGGTCAGCCAGCACATGCCCCACCCCCACCCGCTGCGCCGTTTCTGCCACGGACAGCCCGTCACGACGGGCAAGGGCCAGGGCACAGACGATCGGCAGGACGGCGTCTCGTGTCGGCAGCGCGTCGAGCGTCAACTCGTCGCGCGACACCGGGCTCGCCTGAACCACGCCACCATTCGCCTCGAAGCCGATCACGTCGGCCTTGCCGCTCTCTTGCGCCTGCTTCATGCGGGCGATGACGAACGGCGATCCGATCTTCGTGCGCATGACGGAACTTGCGATGCCGGAACTTTCGATCGCTGAACTGGACGTCAGCGGCGTGACGATTGTACGCAGGCCCAGGAACTCGGCACAGAGCAGGCCGAGCACGTCGCCACGAACCACAGTGCCGTCAGCGTCGGCCACCAGAGGTCGGTCGGCGTCGCCATCGGTAGAGACAATCGCGTCAACCTTGTTGCGCACCGCAAACTCGAGCAGCAGCGCCAGATCCTCCGGACGATGTGCTTCCGTGTCCATCGGAATGAATTCGCTGGACCGGCCGAAGGAAACAGCTTTCGCGCCGAGCGCCTCCAGGATGTCGCGTAACAGGTCACGCGCCACGGAGCTATGCTCGTAGAGGCCGACGGTAAGGCCCGACAGGCTGTCACCCTTGAAAAAGTCGAGATAGCGCCGCCTGTATCCGTCCAGCGCCTCGGCGGCTTTGGAGGTGACCGGCAGATTGCTCCCCGCGATTGTCGGCCCGCCGGCCTCGGCGAGAGCGCCGATCCTGGCAGCGATGCCGGTCTCGTCGTCCTTATTGATTTCCGCGCCGGCGACATAGAACTTCAAGCCGTTGCGGTCGTCTGGGATATGGCTGCCGGTGACCATGATTGCCGACGCCGAAGCAGCGATTGTGGCCAGCGCCAGCGCCGGTGTCGGCAGCGCGCCGCAATCGACCGGGTGCCAGCCGGCCTGGCGGGCGGTCTCCAGGCAGTCGGTGGTAATGCCGGGGCTGGATGACCGCAGATCGCGCCCGACATAGAGGGCCCTGGGGCCTGCCAGCCCGGCGTCGTCCACATAGGCGAGAAACGCCTTTGTCCAGTCGCGCGCGGGTTGACCGGCGAGCTCGGTGACGAGGCCGCGCAGGCCACTGGTGCCGAATTTAAGGCTGGACATCAGACCCGCGCGTAGATGTCTTCGATGCGCACGATGTCGTCCTCGCCGGTGTAAGATCCGACCTGCACCTCGATGATCTTCAGATCGATCTTCCCCGGATTGCGCATGCGGTGCACACAACCGATCGGCAGGTAGGCCGCTTCATTCTCGTGATATAGCTTGACAACACCGTCGATGGAAACTTCGGCAGTGCCGTGCACCACCACCCAGTGCTCTGCGCGGTGATGGTGCCGCTGCAGCGACAGCGTACCGCCCGGCTTCACGCAGATATGTTTGACTTGGAAGCGGGCGCCGATGTCAATGCGCTGATACCAGCCCCAGGGGCGATGGATGCGCAGGTGTTCTGTCGCGGCCGCATGTCCCAGCCTGACTAGGCCGGCGACGAGATCCTTGACCATGGGCGCCTTGTTCCTCGACACAACGAGCACGGCGTCGGAGGTGGTCACGACGACGACGTTGTCCAGACCAACGACAGTCGTCAGCGCGCCTTCGGAGCGCACGAGGCTGCCGGTCGTGTCCATGGCAACAACCGGACCTTCCAGCAGATTACCATTTTCATCGCGCGTCGCGATATCGTAGAGCGCATCCCAGGCGCCGACGTCCGACCATCCGAACGAAGCGCGCACCACGCCTACGTTGCGCGTGCGCTCGATCACGGCATAGTCGATGGAGTTCGTCGGCGCCTTGCGGAACGCTTCGGGGTCGAGGCGCAGGAAGTCGAGATCAACCACGGCCTTCTCCACCGCCTCTCTGGCGGCAGCCAGGATTTCCGGCGTGTTCGCCTCGAGTTCTTGCAGCATCACTGCCGGCGCAAAGAGGAAGTTGCCGCTGTTCCAGAGCATGCCTTCGGAAATGTATTTGGCAGCTGTCTCGGCGTTAGGTTTCTCCACGAAACGGTCGACCGCAAAGGCGTTTTCTTCCTTCAGCCGCTCACCAACGGCGATATAACCATAGGCGGTTGCCGGCGCGGTTGGTGCGATGCCGAGCGTCATGATGCGGCCGCTCAAAGCGGCGCGGGCTGCCAGTACGCAGTCGGCCGCAAAACTGGCTTCGTCTGAAATCACATGGTCTGATGCCAGGATGAGGCAGACCGCGTCCCCACCGGTGCTTTCGGTCAGCAATGCGCCAACTGCCACAGCAGCGGCGGAATCGCGCCGTTCCGGTTCGAGCACTATCTGCCCTTCAATGCCTATCGCCTGCATCTGTTCGGCGACGATGAAGCGGAAGTCATTGCCGGTGATGACGATCGGCCGCGCGAATTCCGGTCCCGAAACCCGCTTCACGGTTGCCTGAAAGGTTGACAGTCCGTCTTGCATCAGGGCGACGAACTGCTTCGGCATCTTCTCGCGCGAGATCGGCCACAGGCGCGTGCCTGCCCCACCCGCCATGATGACCGGAACAATCTTGCCGTCGTTATTGGACTGCATCGTGAAAAACGCTCCGAGCGGCCGAAGGAAACATTCCTCCAGCCTAATATCTGGCTGCAGTCGAACTGTGGAGCCTTCTCCTTCGCTCCCTCGACGGCAGGTCTGGCCTAATCATGGAACCACGACGAGAGACAGACTGCTCTTCAATTGGCTCTGCGACAACCTAACCATCGACGTTGTTCGATATCCTCCTGCGACATTGGCGCGATCTCATCAGCAAGCGTCCGTCGAACAAAAAGAACATCGTTGTGCTCGAGGTTGCCAGTCTGAGGATTGCGGTGACAAATCTCGCGGCGGCCGTTTAACGGTTTCCAAGGACCAGAATCGGGCAGCCCGCCACCGCGATCGTGAACGGTATCCGCGAGGGCAGGCTCAATTTGGCAATGCCCAGGGGATGGCCCGTTTCATCAAGCGAGCCAGACCGAACAGTAGTGAAGGCGCTGGCCGAAAGCAGGCATGGCATTCTCCTAACTGCTTGCGTCGCTGTATAATTCAATCATCTTCCCCGTCAAGCTCCGAAGGCGCACCATCCGGCTCGCCGCCGGTCTCATGGACGCACAAAGCGGGGATTTATCGTAAGACTGTCTGTCCGCTTCTGCCGATGAGGTGGCTCGCCCTACACTGCTCGTCGCAGGGTTGCTCGGGCGGGCCGAGCCGATTCTCACTACAGGTGGATGAGCCGTGGCGGATTATAGAGAATTTGTCGGAATCGACGTTGCGAAGCTGAAGAACGCTATTGCGATTGCGGAGGCAGGCCGGAAGGAAAGGTTCGGTTCTTCGGTGAGGTCGACGCGTCGGCGACCAGCATGCGGCGGGTCATAGGCCGGATCGCTAGCCGCTTTGATTACGTGCATTTCCGCTGCGAGGCTGGTCCGACCGGGTACGGCCTTTATCGCCTGATCCGGTCGCTCGGGCATGAGTGCGCCGTGGTTGCAGCGTCATTGACCCCGAGGAAGCCAGCGATCGGGTGAAGACGAACCGCCGAGACGCCATTTCCCTTGCCCGGCTATTGCGCGCCGGCGAGCTGACCGCGGTGTGGGCTCCCGATGAAGGACATGAGTCCATACGGGATCTTATTCGCTCGCGGGAGGCCGCGGTCGAGGCGCTGCGGGTCCATCGCCAGCAGGCGAGCGCATTCGTGCACAAGCACGGCCGCAGCCATCCGCGAAGGAAGCGCTGAACGATGCGCATCTACGCTGGCTTCAGGAACAGCGGTTCGATCATCCCGCGCATCAGATCGCACTCCAGGAGATGGTCGAGGCGGTGCGCGTCTCGAAAGAACGGGTCGACCGGCTGGAGCGTGTGATCGAAGAGTTCGTCTGGGCAGTCGCAGGGGAGGCGCGCGTCACCTGATCGCTCGCCGCGACGGCGCACATGTCGCGCATGGGAGGAGGCGGGACCACGGCAGGGGAATGCCGTCAGACGCTTTGTGGCCGGCAAACTGCCGACGCCCGCAGTAAAATAGGCAGCCCCGGACGCACAATCGGGAATGCGGTAGCTAACCCGCGCATCGGAGCTTGATCACCGACGTCCTTCAGTTCCGCTGCGCGACCGAACCGCTCAGAGAAAGCGAATCTCGCCTCAAATATTTTCCGGCAGATAGATCTCGAACGGCAAGAATGTCTGCCATGGCGCCCCGGCAGTGCCTGTCTCGATTGCCTTGGCCATCAGCGTTACCAACTCCTGGCAAAGCGGGCGCAAGGGTGTGGCAACCGCCATGGTAATGACGTCGTCCGCGAGGGCTGCCCGCGACTCCGGCGTGATCTCATTGACGATCGCAAGGAGATTCCGACCTTCGCCCTCTTCCCGGAGCGCAGCGATGGCGCCCTCCGTGCCTCCGCCGGCGACATACAAGCCGACAAGTTCGGGTTCGCGTCTTAAAACATCGAGCGTAGCGTCGTAGGTGGTTTGCCGCGTGTCGAGATTCACGCGCGTGTCTAACACCTCGAACGTTGGCGCCTTCTCACGGAAGTATGAGCGAAAGCCGATTTCTCGCAATTCTGGTCCGTGAAAACGATGGCTGACGACTAACACCGCCACCTTGCCGGGCCTTTTTGCAACCTTGGAAAACATCCAGGCTGCTGTCCGCCCAACCTTGCGGTTGTTGAGGCCCAGATAGCCCTCGCGCACGCCAGCTGCAAAATCAGAAAGCAACGAAAAAACCGGGGTTCCGTTCGATTTGAGTTCTTCGACAGCTGCCGTGACGGTTGGATGATCCGGCGCCATCATCGCGATCGCGTGGCAGCGTGCACCCATGTCCTCGAGCAGCGAGACCAGGTCGCCAGGCCTATGCGACGGCGCAAATTCAACGAATGGAATGCCCCGGAAGGACTGTGCCGCGCTGACAGCAGCTTTAATCTCGCGCGCGAAATCCTGATAGAAATGTTCGGCTGGCATTCTGAGAATAAAACCTAGCCGGTACTCTGGCAAAATTCGCTGCGTGCGTTGCTGCATCAGACCAGCTGCGTTGTAGCCGATGGCGCGGGCCGCCTCGCAGACCCGCCGTGCAGTCTCTTCCTTCACCAGTCGGCGACCGTTCAATACCCGGTCGACCGTCGCTACGCTAACCCCTGCTTCGCGGGCGAGATCTGCAATTGTGGGGCGCTTAGTCATGATCGAATCTAACAGGACGTGATGGGGAACATAGAGGACGGGTTACGGAATTTGACAGAATGTGTCAGCCCGGTTTGATGTCGCCAATGTCGCAGCAGATTCTTGGTGAACTCGGCGGTAACGGCGCGTGCCCGTTGGCACTTCGACGCAGCTCCGTGGCACGCATTGACCGAAAGAACAGATATGCAGCACGAGGTCTCTCAGGCCTCTGAACCAGAAAGGACTGATCCCAAACGGCACGATCATCAGGCGCCCCTTTGACGACCCGATCCGCATACCGCAGGGCGCGCCACTGACGTACCCGCAAAGGGGAAGTGTATTCTCTTGGGCGCAAGCAGCTTTCATTTTCCCGGTCCCAAGAAGCCCATAGCACCCTTTCCGCGTCGAGCGAGCTCAAGAAGATTTCAAACAATCGCTGCTGCTTCGATACATGCCCGGGATTATTCCATAACGTTTCAGCTTGTCGTAGAAGGTTTTGCGGGGCACCTGCAGAAACTCGGTCGTCCTCCTCACGTCGCCATCGCACTCCCGCAATGCGTTGCGGATCACGGTCGCCTCGTAAATGCTAACCTTTTCGGAAAGAGAGAGACTTAATTCGGCTTCTCTTTTTCCAGGAAGCGAATTCGACGCGCCTTCAAGTCCCAACGCGACCCGATCGGCGAAATGCGCAAGTTCGCGAACATTGCCGGGCCAGTCGTGACCCATGAGATGATTACGCACGGCCGCGGTTATCTCCCACACTGGCTTGCCGAAGCGTTTGCAAGCGCGTTCCAAGAAATGCGCAAAGAGGATCGGGATGTCCTCGCGCCGCTCGCGAAGCGGCGGGATATGGACCGTGACGACGTTTAGGCGGAAATATAGATCTTCCCTGAAGTCACCGCGAGCGTTCGGGTCGCCCAGATCGACCTTCGTCGCAGCCACGACACGAACATTGATGCTGCGGGTTTCGTTGGTACCGAGTGGCGTGACCTGCCGGGTCTCCAGTACCCTTAGGAGTTTAATCTGGAGTGCAGGCGGCATGGACTCGATTTCGTCGAGAAATAGGGTGCCGCCATTCGCGTATTCGAGACGACCGATCCTGCGCCTATGCGCGCCGGTAAACGCGCCTGCTTCGTGGCCGAAAAGTTCGCTTTCGATAACACTTTCGGGCAGCGCCCCGCAGTTCAAGGCCACGAACGGCTTCGTGCTTCGTCTGCTCCAGCGGTGAAGCAGGTCCGCGACCACCTCCTTACCCGCGCCGGTTTCACCCTCGACAAGGACATCCACATCCGTATCGGCGATCTGGCGGAGCGTTTCGCGCAGCCATGTCATACTCGGTGCGTTGCCTAAGAGGGGCATATCACCCGCGGATCGGACGACCGCATCCCTAAGGCGCCTGTTTTCCAAGACCAGGTGCCGGTTTTCGGAAGCGCGATTCAGCGTCACCAAAAGCCGGTCAGTCTCATATGGTTTAGCGATGAAATCGTAAGCGCCGTCCTTGATGGCGGCAACGGCGAGTTCGACGTCGCCGTGCCCAGTGATAAGGACAACAGGGATGTTCGGATCGATTGCCTTCACCCGCTCAAAGAGCTGAAGGCCATTCATTCTAGGCATGCGGATGTCGCTGACGACGGTACCATTGAAGTTCTCGTCGATTTTGGCGAGTGCGGCCTCGGCGGAGTTGAGGACGATAGGGCTAAAGCCGGCAAGTTCCAGCATCTGCGCGGCAGCGGGCAGCAGATCTTCATCGTCGTCAACGAAGATGACGTTCCCTTTTTCGTCACTCATTCAGCACGCCTCAGTTCGATGGTGAAGGAAGTCCCCTTTTTGTGGCTGGCATCGAGTCGCAGCGAGCCGCCGAACTCCCGGGCGATCTCAGCTGAAATAACCAGGCCAAGACCCAGCCCCTTTTCCTTGCTTGTGGTAAATGGCATGAAGAGGCTCTTGCGAATTTCAGGGGCGAGGCCGGTACCGTTGTCTCGAACCGATAGGGTGACCGTTTCTCTGTTCTGGGCAAGCGCTATCTCAATCCGCGGCTCCGGCAGGCCCTTTAGGGCATCGAGCGAATTCTGCAGAAGATTGACCAGGATTTGCTCCAGCCGAACGCAACTTGCCATCACCATCGGAGACGGATTTGTCCGCTTCCGTTCGATCGTCACGCTAGATTCGCGGATTCGGCCCGAAAGCAGCGAAAGCGCCCCGTCGATCGCTTCTTCCGCCGATACTGGCCCCACAGAACCTGTTGCGCGGCGGGAGAACGACCGCAGCGTCTCGGTGATCGCCCCGATGCGTCCCGTTATGGCAATGATCGATTTCAAATTCCCCGCGGTTTCTTGCGGCCTCTCGCCTTGGAGAAGACGTGTAGCATTTTCGGCATAGGTGCGAATTGCTGTCACCGGCTGGTTAATCTCGTGGGCAACTCCGGCTGCGATCTGTCCAAGAATTGAGAGGCGGTTCGCCTGAGAGAGTTCATCACGTAACCGGCGCACTCTTGCCTCGGCATTCTCCCGCTCGGCTATCTGAGCTGCGAGGGTTTCGTTCGAACGGCGGAGCTCTGCGGTACGCAAGTTGACGCGATGTTCCAGTTCCGCGTTCATGCTCGCAAGCGCGTCCTGGCGTTGCCGGATCGCCTGCCGCCGTCGAACCATAACGGAAACAGCAAATGCCACGAGCATGAGGGCAAGCAGTGTTGTCGTGCGGGCTGTCATCATCGCCGCGGAAATCTCTACATCGGCAGGAATGAGCAGTGACAGCCGCCAACCAGGGACCACTTTGCCGAGATCCTGAGAAACCGCGATAAAGCCTGCCGCCTTGTCCGCGGTACTTGCGGTAACCAGCGTGCCGCCGCGGTGCGAAAGCGGGACGGGCTCGAACATCGCGCCAGGCAGTTGCAGATGATCGCGGGCGATTTCCGCCTCTTTCTTGGACAGCGGGGAGAGAGCGCTAAAACGCCATTGAGGCACGCCGGTTGAAAGGACGACGCCGTGCTCATCGCTCGTGAAGACCACGAAACCGCTCTCGCGCCAGCTCGACTCCACACGGTCCAGCTCGACCTTCACCACGACGACACCGAGTGGTCCCTCCGGTCCATCGATTCGGCTCGACAAGAAGAGGCCGGGGCGCTTGCTGACGGTACCAAGTGCGTATTGCGTGGCCATGCCGCTCGCCATCGCTTCAACGAAATAGTGACGGAAACGCAAGTCCCGGCCGACAAAACTGGTGGGCTCGCCGGCATTGCTCGCAGCAACCGTCGTTCCCTCACTGTTGATGACGTAAATGACCGAAGAGGCGGCGTCGCGCGCGACGGCGCGCAGCTTGTCATCCAGCGCAGCTTCCCCACCGGTGCTCGGACTGCGAAGCATCTCCTGAACCGCACCGTCACGAGCCAGGATCCGCGGAATCAGTCGTTGCTTCTCGACGTCTCCTTTCAAAGTGTCGGCTGCAAGTGGGCGCGCCGCAAGAGCGCGGTCGCGTAGGTCCGCCTCAGCTTTGGTGCCGGCAATCCTGCCGGCTGCAAAAACAAAAAACCCGATGCCCGGACCAAGAAGTGCAAACAAAGCCGCAAGCCAGAGAAATCGGCCGGCGCTCAATCTGCCAAGGAAGTTTAATGGGGCCTTTTGCAAGCCACCCTCGCTGATGCAGTCGTCTTCTACCGAGTGCTCCAGACTAGTGCCGGATTTCGCCAGATGAAACCCAAAAGTGCGGAAATCCACACACTTACATGGCGCGACCCGCCCGACAAGAACCGAAACCGCGCCATCCGCTCGGCCTGTCGGTTTGGCATGGCTCTTGCGGAAAACACCGCAGCAGCGTTCGACCGGAGCGCAGCGATCAAGAAAGCCCGGGGAGGAGAGGCAGTGCCAACTTCCGGGTCTGGGAGAGAGATCAATGTCGAACCCACAGAACGCTAGCGTGAACGTCGCGCCTCGCAAGCCCTTCTATGCACGGCTGTACGTGCAGGTGATTGCCGCCATCGCCATGGGCGTCGCGCTCGGCCATTTCTACCCCGAAGCCGGCGAAAACATGAAGCCGCTTGGTGACGCCTTCATTAAGCTCGTCAAGATGATCATCGCACCGGTGATCTTTTTGACCGTCGCGACCGGCATCGCCGGCATGCACGACCTTCAAAAGGTCGGCCGGGTAGCCGGCAGGGCGATGGTCTATTTTCTCACCTTCTCGACGCTGGCACTGATCGTCGGCCTCATCGTGTCCAATGTCGTCCAACCGGGCGCCGGCCTCAACATCGATCCGGCCTCGCTCGACGTTCAGGCCATCAATCCCTATGCCGCGAAGGCCCATGAGCAGTCCGTGACGGGCTTTCTGATGAATATCATTCCGACCACGATTGTGGCCGCATTCGCTGACGGCGACATCCTGCAGGTCCTTTTCTTCTCGGTGCTGTTTGGCATTGCCCTTGCGATGGTCGGAGAGATGGGAAAGCCGATCAGTTCCTTCCTCCAGGCACTCACCGTGCCGGTCTTCGCGCTGGTTGGCATTCTGATGAAGGCGGCCCCGATCGGCGCGTTCGGTGCCATGGCCTTCACAATCGGGAAGTACGGCATCGCCTCCGTCGTCAATCTCGCGATGCTGGTCGGGACGTTCTACATCACGGCCTTTCTCTTCGTGTTTTTAGTTCTGGGCGCTGTCAGCCGTTACAACGGATTCTCGATCCTTTCTCTCATCCGATACATCAAGGAAGAGCTGCTCTTGGTCCTTGGAACGTCCTCCTCGGAGGCCGCGCTGCCTACTCTCATGGAGAAAATGGAGAAGGCTGGCGCCAATCGTTCAGTCGTAGGGCTCGTCATTCCGACCGGATATTCCTTCAACCTGGACGGCACCAACATCTATATGACGCTTGCGGCCCTCTTTATCGCCCAGGCGACGAATACCGATCTCTCGATCAGCGATCAGATCCTGTTGCTGCTCGTTGCGATGCTTTCCTCTAAGGGAGCGGCGGGAGTCACCGGCGCCGGCTTCGTTACGCTGGCCGCCACACTTTCTGTGGTGCCGTCCGTTCCGGTGGCTGGCATGGCATTGATCCTCGGTATCGACCGGTTCATGTCCGAGTGCCGGGCCCTCACGAACGTCATCGGCAACGCCGTGGCAACGCTCGTGGTCGCCCGTTGGGAAGGCGAATTGGATCAGGCGCGGTTGGAAGCTGCCTTTGCGGGGCATCATCTTGCCGAGACCCTGGCCGATCAACCGCCCGTCTCACCGCCACTGAGTGACGCCGCATCGTTGCGACTCGTCCATCCGCCCAGTCGGTCGCAAACACAGCGAGGTCGACCCGCAGACACCAAGCGAGGACTTGCGGATTGAGCAACCCAAAGCGCTGAAAGCAGCACCACCGCGCCTGAGCCAACAACGAGCATCAATACGCGCCGGGTTTTCGTTTGGAGCGCTGCTCACCGGTACGGTCTCGACCAGAGGGATTCAAACGAGTTGACCCTGGCAAATCCAGCACAAGGATCGGGAGGTCCTGGTCGGCTGTTGACGCGCTCCGTAGCGATATCGTGGCGCCTCGTTAGCCGTGAGCGAAAAACAGTCTGGCGCAGATCAACCGGATCGCAACCCTGCAATACATCGGCCCAAGAATGACGAGGCACGCGTGACCGAAGCATTGCGTCGGGAAGAGAGGGTATTCTATGCGCTGCCTAAAACAGGCCGCGCGGGCCGATGAACCTTACCTACAGCAAGAATAACAATAATTCGCCTCACCCAGAAAGTATAAGCCCATTTTGAAATGACTTTAGATGAAATGATACTGGAATCGGCACGTTAAGTGCAGCGAAATCGGCGGGGATAAACCTTAGCAAGCAGAGGGTATAATTTCGCCCTCAAAAAAGGAGAGGATATGTTGGAACCAAAACTGGAAAGCGTGCTTTCGTCGTTTTCGCAGGTGGCAAGGGAACTAGAGCCTTTACCGTCCAGTCGCCCTTCGCTGAACGATAGCTACGTCAGGCTAAATTCGAATGAGAATCCATTTCCGTTACCGGAAGTCGTAATGCAAAGTGGAATTGCCGCCCTTGAACGGCAGTATCTGTATCCAGAACTCGACAACATCAGCTTGAGGGAAGCCGCGGCCGACACCTATGGCCTCACCAAGGATCAGGTGATTGTCGGAAACGGATCCTCCGAACTTTTGGGACTCATCTACAAGGCCTTCCTTGCCCCTGGCGACAGCGTGGCAATGCTATCGCCCGGCTTTTGGTTCAACCGCAAACTCGCCATGTTGCAGGAGGCTCAATTTATCGAAATCGAGTGCGGTCAATCTAATACCCTGCCAGTAGAGGAATTGCTCTCTGGTCCAGCAAAAGGCGCCAAGTTCATTCTTCTAGCCAATCCGAACAATCCGACTGGAACATTCGTTCCGGTGGCCGAGATCGAACGCCTCGCGTTGCAATCGGATCATCTGATCGTTTTGGATGAGGCCTATGTCGACTTCGCGCCGGATAATGGCCTGCGCCTTATCGATAGTTGTCCCAATATTCTGCTCCTACGGACATTTTCCAAAAGCTATGCCGCCGCCGGTATTCGTATCGGTTTTGGATTTGGTCATCCTGAAATCGTTGGAAGGTTGCGCAACATCCAAAATGCTTTCAACATGAACGTGATCGGCCATGCGGTTGGCATCAGCATCCTTGCGCATCGCGCCGCCTATGAAGAGAACCACCGGCAAATCAAGCAGGAGCGGGAGCGCGTGTCCTTCGCGCTCTCGCAACTGGGTTTTTCCGTAACCCCCTCCCATGCAAATTTCTTGCTGGCCCGCGTGCCGACAGGACAAGACGGTAGATGGTGGCAGCAGTCGCTAGAGCGGCGTAAAGTACTTGTCACCGTCCCTTCCGAAGAATTTCTGCAAGATTGCATAAGAGTAAGCATAGGCACACGGCAGCAGATGGACTTATTTCTAGATGAGATCACAAGTATTCTGATAAAGCCGTCGGAAATAGAATAGGGCTACGAGACCTATTTAAGTAATAATTACATCGCGGAAAACGTTATATCTAAAAGTACTTAGTTTACCTGACGCTTAGGCCTTGGTCTGGAGCGAGGATTTTCCGCGTCAAAATCCTGGAGAAAATAGAGTGAAAAACGTTCTTTCGAAGCCGACCTTCGGCATATTCGATCACCTGGATGACGACGGTCGCGACATCGGCCCACAATATGCCGATCGCCTGAAGCTGGCGGAGGCGTGCGATCATCTCGGTTTTTATGGTTATCATCTCGCAGAGCACCACTGCACCCCACATGGGAGAGGTTCGTCGCCAAATCTCTTCTTGTCGAGCGTCGCACAGCGCACCCGCCAGCTGCGTATAGGGCCGCTCGTCATGCTTCTCACCTTGTACCATCCGCTTCGTGCGTTCGAAGAGATCTGTATGCTCGACCAGCTGAGTGGTGGCAGGTTGGAGCTCGGTCTAGGCCGAGGCTCTCTCCCGGCCGAATTGAATTATTTTGGGATTGGCACGGACACAGTGCCGGGCCGTTATTCGGAAGCCTGCGAAATCCTAATCGCTGCCATGAAAGGCGGGAAGTTATCGTATCGAGGCCGTCACTTTGAGCTCAATAAGGTTCCCTTGACGCTTAGCCCCCATCAGCGTCCGCATCCGCCGACATGGGTCGCCACCAATCGACCCGAATCTGCAAGTTGGGCCGCCGCGAACGGCGCAAATCTCGCATGCGTAGGACATAGCTCCTCCGTCCGCAAAGTAACCGATGCCTTCCGCGCCAGCCGGAAGAAGACTATGGACAAAGATGATCCCGTGCCGTTTCTTGGATTGCTGCGCATGGTCGTGATTGGTCGTTCTGATGCGCATGCCTATTCGATCGCGGCACCTGCTTATGAAACATGGCTCAAGAGCTTCAAGTTTCTTTACGTCCTCAATGGCATCCCGACCCCGCCAAACCTACCGCTGACCTTCGAAGCGGCGATTGAAAGTGAGCTATGCGTAGCGGGAACGGCAGCGTTCGTGCGGGACACCCTTCTTGGTCAATTGGAAATGGCTGGCGCCAATTATCTTCTTTGCCAGCTCGCGTTTGGAGACTTACCTCTGGAAGCGTCCCTATACACTGCAGTGACGATTCATTCCGAAATCATGGCCCGATTTGCCTGAGCGTGAATCCGTGGCGTAGGGCGCTTCCAAGGAGTCGCCCTACGCCAGCGCCAAGCCCGCTGGCAGACATAGCCTGGCAGCGCATGGTCCACAGGTGGGGATTCCACGCTACGCCTGGATGCGCGTCCCGGCTGTTCACACCGACCGTGTGACTCTGCCCGCTGCAATCCACTGCATTGCCGAGGTTGGATCTTCCAATATGGCGGCCCGCTTCGCGAAGCCGTAGAATGCAGCGCGGGCGGTGCTTAAGGGCTTGTGCCCATCGTAGGCGTCAAAACATGCTTTTAGGGCAGTCTCGTGGATCAGGTCTCTGCGATCCTCGGGCCACTCATCGAGAAAATCGATAGCGTCCTCGAGACTTGCAATCTCTTGCACGACATAAGCGGCACGCTTCACAAAAATAGGGCTGCCGAAGGCCTTCGCCTTCATCTCGTCTACTCCCGACCTGCTGAACAGCCGACTCGCAATGCTGCCTCATCGACACCGCCGACCATTGCAGAATGCGTTGTCAGCCTTATGACACTTCAAGGAAAAGCGGCATTCATCCTCGGGAGGAACCCGATCGTTTGCCAGTCTACTGCCGCAAAAAAACTGGCCGCCTCGAGGACAATCTCAATCGTTCCAACCGCCGCCGGCGGACGGTGAACCCAGTAGCCTAAACCAGTCGTTCACAGCCCAGCAGCGAAGGATGGAAACGCCCGGGAGCGTGCCATATAGAAAGCCGCACGCTCGTCTGATTAATCTAGCCCAAGCCTTTTCTTCAGTTCCGCATTTTCCTTGCGCAGACGATCCGCAAGCAGGCTCTTTAGTCGCTTGTTTTCTTCTTCGAGCGCGACGAGATTCTTCAGCTCGTCACTGTCCGCTGCAGGCGTCGCTGCTTTTTTCCAAACATAATATGTCTGTTCCGAGATGCCAGCATGCTTCACCGCGCTCTTGAGAGTAGCGCCGCCACCAATCAACGTCTCGATTTGAGCAAACTTCTGGCCGCGCTCCTTTGCAGAGTGGACCTTGCGGCCTATCGCTGCCGATGGCGGTGCTTCAGTGGTCGCGGATATCGGCTTGGCGCCGTTCTTCCGGCCCGGCGCGCTCGGCTCAGCCTTTGGCTTCCGCGTCCGCGGCGTTCTCGCCCCCGGTTTTGACGTCTCCGCCTCGGCTGCCGTTTCGATAGGAATTACTGTTTCGGTTGCCAGGCGATTTGCCATGAAATTCTCCATCTGTGGTTTTTGCAAAGGTTCAGCATTGAGGGCTACAACAGTAGGGTCAACAAGCTGACGAGTTGGCTGCCGGCTCTTCTGGAGTTCCTCTGTGGTTTCGGCCCTCGCCGCGGCCATGTCGAAATCGCCCCAGACGGAACGCGCGTTTTTTTGATAACGGCGCTTCTGTTTGACTTCCACGGTGAATGGTCGCGTTTGCCGCCTCATAGTTCCCGTCTGATAAAAACGAGTGGAAGAATGAAGTCGCCGCTCGAATTCCCAGCGCTTCCTGATTAGCGCGGAGCTTTATCGTAATAGTCGTTCGACGAGCAAGTGACATCGGTCACGGCACTGCTCTCAAGCGGGCTGAGCGTACACCCGCCGCGCGAGGAGAAGGGCGGCAACGCAACGGGCGTGGGTGCATTCGGCTCGGAATGCCTGAGCGTCAAAAGCCGCAGCGCGGTGTTTTCCGATTAACACGTTTTGCGAACCAGCCCCTGCAGACCTGCGACCACGAAGTGGTCCGATCATTGTAATGGTCGAGTACCGCAATCATTAGAGAGAGGTTCCAGAATTTCTCAAGGTGATGGCATCATGGCGAAAGGCGAGACTGTCAATCGGCCCGCAATTGGGACCCTGGATCGGCGCGTTTTTGGCGCACGACGGTCAGCGTTCGCCGGGCGGAACTGGTCGGGATTGTGCAGCCCGGCGAACGCGGATCGGCTTGGTGGCGTGATCAGGCGCGGTTCTTGAAGCGCCAGGATTCGTTTCCGGTCTCGATGATTTCGCAATGATGGGTAAGACGGTCGAGCAGCGCTGTCGTTATCTTGGCGTCGCCGAAGACGGCGGGCCATTCCCCGAACGCCAGGTTGGTGGTGATGATGATCGAGGTCCGTTCGTAGAGCCTGCTGATCAGGTGGAAGAGCAACTGCCCACCGGCTTGTGCGAATGGCAGATAGCCGAGTTCGTCGAGCACGACGAAGTCGAGCCTGGTCAGGTAGTCAGCGATACGGCCCTGCTTGCCGCCGCGGTGCTCGGTCTCGAGCCGGTTGACGAGATCCCGATCGCGTGGCGGCTTCACCACAAAACTTCGTGCCCGATGCGATACCAAAGGCCGCCCGCTTGGCTTCGTGCTGACGCCCGGGCAACAGATGGCGCAATCATATCGAGCGGCTCTTCAACAAGCTCAAGAACTGGCGGCGCGTCGCAACTCGATATGACAAGACCAGCGAGTCATATCTCGGGCTTTGTTGCGCTCGCGTCAATCAAGCTCTGGATGCCCTTTGTCCACGACACCTAGGCCGTGAGCCAGCGTGGCTCATTGGCATAAGCGCAGCTCAACTTGCCGCCCGCACACGAATCTTCACTTCGAGGTCACAGACCAGTTGTTGAAATTGAAGTTCTTTCCCCCCGGGGACGAGGTAATCTCGACGCCGTATTGAACGCTACCGACGTTTATGTCGCCAAAGTACCCCTTCGACTTGATCCACTCCAGGATACTCTTGATGTCCACTGTCCCGCTGTTGGTCTTCGAAGTGCGCAGCAATGAGATGACCTTGTGACCGTCGGGGCCTTCACCTTCAAACACGTTCCAAGTCGCTCCGCCTACATTGACATTGCTGTAGACCGGAATCGCCGCACCGGAAGGGGCATAATGATATGAAATGGGCTTAACGTTGCCACTCCCGTCCGAGTTTCCGGTGTAGTTTGTCCAGAGCATTATCTCATGCTGGTTTGACCTGTCCCAGATATCGTAGGCGACATCCCAGGCGCCGCCAGTAGGAACCTCCTGATTGAAGCTCGAGCTCAGAGTGTTGATTGAACTGAGCGGTTTCCCGATACTAAAAGCCTCGTGCGGATAGCTTTTGATGCCCGGCGTATTAGGCTGGTTCGACCATACGCTCCACCGGTTGACGCCACTCACCGAAATCGTCTGAGGCCCAGGGCGCGGACCCCATACGTCGTTGTTCCAAGAGTAGCCATCGCGTGAAAAGCTTCCGTATGGAGCGCTCGAACTCCAAATCGGAGCCTGCGCCGATACAAGCGCGGCAGGTGATAATGACCCGGCTTCATTCGCGGCCTGCCTAAATAGATCATGATCCTCCTGTGTCCGGACGTACCCCGGAGGGAACCCTTGCGCGCCGCCACCATTTATCCGATTGGAATACATAAAGCTCTCCTTTCGATTATGATAACAAAGTCTCCTGCAGATCCGCCCAGCGGGTACCCTAGTTCAGCATAGGCGGCATTGGCATCTAGGAGACCGGGTGCGAATGCTAGGAAGGTTGGCTTTCGAGAAGCTGACGAGCTCAAGGAGAAAGGCGGGCCGCGCCCGGGTTTGCCGTCTTTCGGATGACAACAGCCTGCTGAGACAGTGGCAACGATCCACTGGATGACGAGCCTAGCAGTTTACTGAAAAATCCAAAGAATTGGGCGTTTGTTCTGTCGCGGGTGCCATTGTTGGGATGATTTGTTTGAGAGTGTGAAGCGCTTTTGGAGCAACTGCCCACCGGCCTGGAGTTCGTCGAGCACGACGAAGTCGAGCCTGGTCAGGTAGTCAGCGATACGGCCCTGCTTGCCGCCGCGGTGCTCGGTCTCGAGCCGGTTGACGAGATCGACGACGTTGAAGAAGCGGCCACGTGAGCCGTTGCGGATCGGGGCCCGGGGCGATGGCGATTGCCAGATGCGACTTGCCGGTTCCGGTGCCGCCGATGAGCACGGCGTTGCGCTGATCGGCGACGAAGGTGCCGTTGGCAAGGTCCCGGACCAGCACCTCGTTGACCGGCGTGCCGTCGAAGTCGAACTCATCCCTTGGGGATCGGCAACTTGGCGACAGTGAGCTGGATTTGATGGAGCGGGCCTGCTTCTCGGCGATCTCGCCGACAGCAGATCACCGACGATCTTCGGCGGCTCGTGCTGGCGCTTGATGCTGGTCGCCATGACCTCGTCATAGGCGCCGCGCATCCCGGAGCTTCAGCGTCCCCATCAGTTCCAGAACCTGCGTGCGTTCCATCAGCTTGCCCTCCTGAGGCTGTCGTAGCGGGCGCAGTCGGCTTGCGGTTCGTGCTGCAGGCGAAGAGTGTCCGGGGTGAGAATGGTGACTGCCGGCGCCGGATCGCGCTGCCGCGCCAGGATGTTGATGATGACGGCGGATGAGCAGACATTCTGATCGAGCGCGTCCTGGCAGGCAGCCTCCACGGCATCGATGCCGTCGGTCAACACCGTGGCCAGGATTGACACCATCTGCCGATCGCCGTCATGCGCCGCTTTTAATCGGCGTCGGATTCGCTCCATCGCTGGTGGCAGAACCCAGTTCCGGAATGGCGCGCCATTGCGCAGTGCACCGGGCTTGCGGGCAAGTACAGCGACCTAATGCCAGGGATCGTAGACCGTCTCGTTCCTCCCAAAGGAGCGGGCATGTTCGGCGACGACCACGCCGTCCTGGCGGATGACGATCCTGTCGGCATAGGCATGCATCTCGACCGGGCGGCCGACGGCCGTCGACAGGACCGAGTATTTGTTGGTGTCGAAGCGAACCGTGCAGGTCTTCGACACCGAGGCCGTCACCGTGTGGAATCCGTCGAAGGGGCCGCGATACTCGATCAGTTTGCCGCGCTCTTCCTCGAACACGTTCCAGATCGTTCGTTCCGGCTGTTCGATGTGACGGTGCGCCTTGGCGTAGGCGACGCACTTGTCCTGCAGCCAGGCGTTCAGTTCCTCATAGGTCTTGAAGCGCAGTCGCGGCGTGAAGAAGCGCTCGCGCACCAGCCCGACCTGGTTCTCGACCAGACCCTTGTCCCAGCCCGATGCCGGCGTGCAGGCGACCGGCTGCACCAAATAATGGCTGCACATTTGCAAGAGGCGGCGATTGTATTGGCGGTCCTTGCCAACGAAGATCGTTTCCACCGCCGTCTTCATGTTGTCGTAGATGCCGCGCGTGCAGGCGCCGCTGAAGAAGGCAAAGGCCCGGTCGTGGGCGTCTAACACCATCTCCTGCGTCTCGCGCGGACAGGCCCTGACGAACATCATGCGGCTGTGGCAGAGCCGGACATGGGCGACCTTCACGGTCACTGTCACGCCGTCATCAGGACGATCTCGTGGCTCCAGTCGAACTGGTAGGCCTCGCCCGGCGCGAACAACAACGGCACATAGGCTTCCGCCGTTGCCGATCCTTGCTCCTTCGCCCAGCCCTTTGCGTATCGACGGACCGCATCGTAGCTGCCTTCATATCCGAGCCCGCGAAGCTCCTCGTAAATCCGGATCAGAGTCAGCCGCTCGCGCGCCGCCTTGCCGTGGTTGCCACGTAAAAGCCCGTCGAGCTGATCCTGCCAGGGGCCGATCTTCGGCATCGGCTGATGCTCACGCTCGTAGCGGAACTCCGTCGCGTCCGAGCGCAGCACCTTCCGGACACCTTCCGCGATATCCTCAATTCGCGGCAGATCTCCTTGATAGACCTCCCCTGGACCAGCGAAAGCCGGCGTATCTTCGCAATCGTCTCCACAACCAACATCCAAAACAAATGCCTCCGATGAAACCGAAGGACGCCGGCACTTCCTCGTTAGCTTGTTCACCTGTCTATGACGCGCACCTCGGGGGACACCGTGTAGCATGGGTAAAAATCGCGGGAGATTTTTCGGGACAATCAAATGCTCGTCATGGGTGGTGGGGCGACGCGCGGGCTATCGCCGCTCGGCAATGCGCCTGCACCATTGCGGTGGCTCCTCGGAGTTTCGCGCCTCAGATCTGTAGCCCGCTGGTTCGGAGGTATCGAGTTGCTCATCGGGGGTGTCGAACGAGGCGTGGTTGAGCCTGTAAAGTTTGGAATAGACACCGCCCATTCTGATCAACTCGTCGTGTTTTCCGCTTTCGGCGACCTTGCCGTTCTGGAGAACGACAATACGGTCGGCGCCCTGCACTGTGGCAAGACGATGGGCGATAACGAGGCCAGTTCGGCCTTCGAGAAGCGTGACGAGTGCCTTCTGGATCAGCATTTCCGTGTAGCTGTCGATATTGGCGGTCGCTTCGTCGAGTACCAGGATCTTGGCGTCTGCGACAAGCGCACGTGCAAAGCTGATAAGCTGGCGCTGGCCCAGCGAGAGATTGCCGCCGCGTTCACCTAGAGCGGCGTCGTATCCACCAGGAAGGCGCACGATAAAGCTGTGCGCGCCAACGGCCATGGCGGCCTCGATAACCTCTTCCCGCGTGGCTTCAGCCTGATGGTAGCGGATATTCTCAAAGACCGTGCCGGTAAAAAGGAACGGCTCCTGTAGCACCATGGCAACCTGACGGCCAAGAGATTTCTGGGTGATATCTCGCACATCGTAGCCGCCGACCAGCACCTGGCCCTTCTGGACATCATAGAAGCGGTGGACCAGGGCCATTGCACTCGATTTACCTGAACCCGTCGGCCCGACCAAGGCGACGGTTTCGCCGGGATCGGCCCGGAACGACACGTTGTTCAACACCGGATGCTCGGGATCATAGCCGAAAGTAACGTTCCTGAACTCGATCGAGCCGTCCATGTCGGCTGAAAGCACCCTGGCATTCGGTTTGTCCTGGACCTCGATCTTGATATCAAGAACCTCGATCAGCCGCTTTCCCGACGCCATCGCCCGTTGCATGATCGAATATTGCAAGGTGAGCGAGCGGATCGGATCGAAGAAGCGCTGAATGTAGAAGAGGAAAGCGACTATCACACCCACATCGATGCGGTCGTTCATCACCATTGAACCGCCGACAACGATGACGACAGCTACGGCAACGCCCGTCAGGCCATCGACGATCGGCACCATGATCTGTGCGTACTTGGCAGCGGTCAGATGTGTCTTGAGATTGGCGTGAGCTTTATCATCATAAAGCATCAAATTGACCTGCTGCCGATCCATGGACTGCACTGCGCGTACGCCATGAATGGCTTCAGCCAGCGCGCCATTGGAAATCGAATTGGCCTCGTTCGCGGCCATGAAGGCATCGCGGGCGCGCGGCAGCCACAAGAGGCGCACCACGAAGAGAACAGGCAATACCGAGAACGTAAGGAGCCCCAAGCGAACATCAAGCCACAGCATGATGAAGACGATGCCAAAGAGAAGGGCGATGTCGCCCAACGAAAACACCGCGGTTTCGAAGAATTCCCGCATGGAATTGACGTCGCCCTGCAGGCGCGACATCAGCCGTCCCACCTCTGTCTTGTCCATGAAGGAAAGCGCTACGTCTTGCAGATGACCAAACGTGGCGCGGCGAATATCGGACAGAGCCTTCTCCGCCGTTTTGTAGACCATGATCTCCTGCGTGTAGCTGGCAGCAAAATTGACTGAGATCGTGAAAAGGAAAGCGCCGGCGGCCGCAAGCAGGGCTGAGCGATCCCCACTTCCCGGCTGCATTCCATGGTCGATCGCAAAGCGGATGATGAGGGGGACGAGAAGCTGTGAACCGGTGAGGATCAACATCGCGGCAACCGAGATGATCAATTTGGCGCGGTAGGGCCTGACGAACGCCCAAATGCGCCGGACAATATTCTTGTCAAACGCCGATCCGAACATCTCTTCTTCGAAGCGGTGCGAGCCGACGACGGCATGCGGCGGGCGCCGGTCGTCGTCTCGAGCATCGTTGCGTTCCGCCTCGACTTCGCCGGCCTGGAGCATCAGCTCGCCCCCTCCTGGTCGGGCAGCATGTCATCAAATGCGCGCACTTGGAGGTCGTAAAGAGCCTTGTAGCGTCCGCCTTTCGCCAGAAGCTCTTCATGAGTGCCGCGCTCGACAATCTCGCCGTTCTCGATCAACAGGATTGCGTCGGCATGCATGAGCGAACTCAGCCGGTGGCCGATGATGATGGTCACGCGATCCTTGGCAAAGAGTCGCATGGCGGAGCGAATGCGCTGTTCAGTGGCTGCATCGATCGCGGCAGTCGAGTCGTCGAAGACAATGACCGAGGGGCGCAGCATCATTGTGCGGGCGATCGCCAGGCGCTGACGCTGTCCGCCCGACAAGGATACGCCGCGCTCACGCACGACCGTCTTATAGCCGGCCGGCAGCCGGAGAATATAGTCGTGAAGCTGAGCCGACTCGCTCGCGCGCTCGATCCGCTGTGCGTTGGCCCAGGGATCGCCATAGGCGATATTGTTTTCGATCGTCGTGGTGAAAACGAATGCATCCTGCTGCACGACCGCGACGGCTCTGCGGAGCGTGGCCAGGGTGACGTCGCGGATATCCTGGCCGTCAAGCGTGATGGCACCGCCGGTGACGTCGTAAAAACGAGGGATCAGATGAGCCACCGTCGATTTGCCGGCGCCGGGCGGGCCGACAATTGCAACCGTCTCGCTCTTGCGGGCTTCAAAACTGATATTCTTCAGGATTGGGCGTTCCTTGGCAGCCGGATAGGCGAATGAAACATGGTCGAAGCGCAAGGTGCCCTCGCTGATTTCGAGCGGTTTGGCGTCTGCTGCGTCTTTGATCGCAACATCCAGGTCAAGTAAGCCGAAGAGGCGCGAACCGCATGTTGAGGCCCGGGCGAAGCCATCGACTATCACGCCTATCTGGCGAACCGGCATCTGGAGGATCGTCATAAATGAAAGGAACGTGGCAAGTTTGCCCACGCTGATTTCGCCTGCGGTAACTTTGTTGCCGCCGATCCACAGGACCAGTCCCATGGCGAGAAAGAACGAGAAATTCATCGCGGAAATGTTGCGCACGTAAATCTCGACCCGTTCGAGGATGAGACCAAGCGCATTCTTAGAGGCGCGGTCGAACTTCAGCATCTCGTAAGCCTGCGCTGCAAACGCGCGGACAACCCGGATGCCCACGAGATTTTCTTCCATCGCACGGCTGAGGACGGAAAGCCGCTCCTGCAGATCAAGCCAGGTGGCACGCAGCTTGAGCTGGGTGATTGATGAGCGCCACGCGACAAAGGGCACGAAGCTCAGCGCGAGAAGACCAAGAACCACGTTGGTTGAAATCAATATGTAGGCACCAATCCCGATCAGCATGACGAGCAGGACCGCGCGAACCAGAGAGGCAGCGAAGTACATACGCACGCCTTCCAGGTCGAGCATGCCGATAGTGATCAGATCGGCTGAATGCGCCTGGTCATAAAAAGAAAAGCTGAGCCGCTGGATCTTCTCATAAACAGCGACCCGCAGTGCATACGCGACGTGATGTCCGACCGCTTCGGCAAGATAGTTCTGAGCCAGCGTGAACAGGCCGCGCAGCACGCTAACGGTGAGCAGCAGGAGGGCCGAGTTCTGCAGCGCCTCTTGCGCTGCCGCTCCGCTTAGTCCGCCGCCGACGGCTGTCTGGGTCTGGTCGATGGCCTTACCGAGGAGCACAGGGATGAGCAATTGGAGCGATGCCGCAACGAGCGTCGAGCCGATCGCTCCGGTGACCTGCCACGGGTGCCGCAAATTCATCCGGGTAATGCGCGCGATCGTGCTCCAGTCCCGGACTGAACCGGCCACTTCTCCGATCGCCGCCCAATTTTCGGGCTTCGTCACGCCACGAATAGCCTTACTGTTGGAGGAGGCAGCTCAGCGGCCTTGTGCCGTTTGGAGGGCCTTGAACCGCACGACTCCCCCACCAAATGCCGCTGATGTGCAAAGCTGGCCACCATCTGCTAGATACCTGTCCCTACCAGTTGAGCGGCGGCTTCGCATGCGGGCATGTCTATGACCGTAATTGCGTTTGCTGCAAGGAAGCGGCGCTCGTTCTTAGTCAACGTTGCCGAATCGATAACCGCAAAGTGTGGGCCGCTTGAGCGCTTGATCACCTGTCGGGCGTATATGCGCAGCATCTGATCGTCGAACCGACACCCGAAGAACAAGAAACCGCGCTTGGTGCGCCGTTCCTTCAGGGCTTGAGGGATAGGCGTCTGGATATCGATTTCGGTTAGGGCTTCGACGTAATCCGAATCTGCGATGAGGAAGTTTGCCGCCGGCTTGATGCTGCCGTGCGGCGTATAGAGGACCGTCGCTGCCGTCGAGTCTGGTTGGAGTTCCATTCCAGACAAATGGTAGGTTCTCGTCCAAATGTCGCCAATTGCGTCCGCGCGCGGTACGCCTTGAACCTCCACGACATCAGTTCGCCCGGTCGCTACCAGGGCAGCGCGCATGGCGCCGTCGTACCAGCTATCGACGATCAGGGAGAGCGGAAGGGTCGCGAGCCAGGCATGAAAGACGGTCGGCGCCACCGGCCCCGCGAATATCTCGGCCATCCAGGCCTGGAGCGTCCGCCGATGCCGACGCTGTTCGATGAATTGAGCGACCGACCACATATTGGTACGAATCTTCGAAGGAGCTGGCGCCCGCGCGTTGAGTGCCAAGGCGACGGCTTGCGGCGTGCGCGGTACCGGTGGATCCCCGTGCCTAAGCCGAAGCAGGTCCGGACCGAGGTATGGGATGATCTCATCGGCGCAAAGTGCTTTCTTCAGCAGTGCAAGCTGCTTTGCGGCATGACTGTCCCGATTGATCTTGAGGTGGCGCAAGGCCAGGATGGTTTCCATGCTCGTATCCCATTGACGCTCTCAGATTGCCGACCTGTTGGCGTCACTCTTCGTCGGAAATCTTCCTAGCCTCGACGGTGATCGGCAAACGTGTATCTGGCGGCAGGTCGGGCAGGACGAGCCGCCAGCCGTTCCTGAGCGTTATGGACCCTCCCCATAGCTCTTCATGCTCTGCGCTGATGATCGGCTCTTCGAGATCCTTCTTCGGCACATAGGCCGATAGGCCGGCATCGGTCCTGCGGATCATTAGCTTCATTGGGCTGTTCCATTGTTAGTGACCACAGGTGATTTCGGCACTGCAAGGTTCTCCGGATTTGTCAAGGCTGATCAGTTCGTGGGCGCGCATGCCAACGACGGTGCCGCGATCGAGCCACTCGACCGCATAGATGTAGAACTGTTGGAGAAAAGTGCCGATGTCGCGAACATAGCCTTCATCGCCCTTCCGCACGAGGTTTGCGCCTATCTCGCTACCGGGATAGGTACCGTCGTTCTTTACGTGTCGTGTGGCGCGGACCCGCTCGCCCGGCACAAATCGTGGAGGCTTGCGGATCTCAACCTCCTGTTCGCGTCCGAGGCCCATCCCCCTTCCTTCCTTTCCCGCGTCTCCAGTTTGTCAACAAGGGATGCAGCTCAGGCGGGAACGCAGGTCTTCGGCACCGGACATACGGAGGCGCATTGCTGCGTATCGAAGGCCTCTTTGCATTCAGTGCACTGCTCCGGATCGATCACGTAGTTCTCGCCCTTGAACTTGATTGCGCTCGAGGGGCATTCGAACTCGCAAGCACCGCATTGCGTGCATTGGGAGGCAACGATCTTGAAGGCCATTTATCAACTCCTGATTCGGTTAGGACGAGACGATCAGGCCGTCGCCGCCATTGGTTCGCTCCCAAACTCGGCGACGTAAAGCGAGCCGATGGCGGTTTCGATATAGTCGTAGCCATAAACGTCCATTGCCCGGATTCCAGCTCCAGCGAGCTGATCCTTGGGGCAATCTCCGATTTTGGCACACAGCACTATGTCGACGCCCTTGAGGGCAGCTATGACGCCGTCGAGGGCGCCGTCAGCGGCTCGGCCGCCGAGGCAATACTGCTCGACCTTGCGATGCCCGATGAAGCTGATCCCCCTCGGAGAGGCCTCATAAACCTGGAATTCCTTCGAATGGCCGAAATGCTCGTTGATCCGGCCGCCGCCCTTGGTCGCCACTGCGATGAGGAGCGATTTGCCGGAACCTGCTGCCTTGACGGTCGCGACCGCCTGGCTCTTGGCCGCAACGTGATCGCCGCGCTCGCTCGCAACCACCTCCCGATAGGACGTGCGTTTGCTGGCGTCGTAGGTGATGTCGTGCGAAATCTGGTCGATCGTGAACTCCTGGCCACGATCCTCGCCAAGCAGGCCGACAGCGTCGGCCCGGCACTGCCGGCAATGTCGCATCAACTTGGCGCCACCTTCGAGGCGATCCTGGAGCGTCTTCAGTTCCAAGGCCGTCGGGCCGCGCTGCCCCGTCAGGCCGAAATGCGTACCGTGCGCCGGGTCGGAAATCAGCGGCATGACATTGTGCAGGAACGCTCCGCGCTCCTTGACCCATTTATTGACCTCGATCAGGTGGTTGTCGTTGACGCCCGGGATCATCACCGAATTGATCTTGGTGAGGATGCCGCGCGCGGTCAGCATCTCCAGGCCCAGCATCTGCCGCTCGTGCAGGATCCTGGCAGCGTCAATGCCGGCGTAGCGGCGATGGTTGTAAAAGATCCAGGGATAGATCTTTGCCCCGATTTCTGGGTCAACCATGTTGATGGTGATCGTCACGTGATCGACATCCAGGTCGGCAAGCTCGGCAACACGATCCGGTAGCGCGAGTCCGTTGGTGGAGATGCATAGCTTGATGTCGCGGATTTCCCTGGCGACACGTTCTAGTGTCGCCTTTGTCTTCTGCCAGTCGTAACAGGCGTCGCCCGGTCCCGCGATCCCGAGCACGGAAAGTTGGGGCACTTCATTGGCGACGGCGATAACCTTGCGTAGCGCCTGGTCCGGGGCGAGCTTTTCCGATACCACTCCGGGCCGGCTTTCATTGGCGCAGTCATATTTGCGATTGCAGTAGTTGCACTGGATGTTGCAGGCTGGCGCGACCGCTACATGCATGCGCGCGAAATAATGGTGCGCCTCTTCGGAATAGCATGGATGGTCATTGATCTTCTGCCAGACGGCGGGGTCCATCTCGGTCGGTTTTTCGGACGAGCCGCAGCATGAAGATGTGCAGCCGGCGGATTTCGCGGTCGCCAACGACTGGTCGAAGGATTTGGTACTGACCAAACTCTCAAGCGAAATCGCCGGTATGGACATTGAACGGCTCCGTTCGTGGGTGGACGTCGCAGTTCAGTTCGCAAATGTTGTGCCAGCTCGAAAAAGGCTGTTTCAGTTCAACATGTCGGATTTCATGTGCGATTACGTCTGTTCGCTACGCCACAAGTTTTGTCGGGCTTGCGACTTGAACCCGCCAGCGCCGTCTCAAAGGCATCATCCACACACAGCGAGGAGATTTTGACATCGCAAGGCGTTTAGAACTTCTTCACCTCGATATTATGCCGACGCAGGGCATAGCCGACTTGCCGCGGCGTGAGGCCGAGGATGCGAGCAGCTTTGGCCTGAACCCAGCCGGCCTTCTGCATCGCGTCGATCAGCCGGGCGCGATCTGTCACACGCATGCCTGTCTCGCCCCAAGCAGGATCATTTGGACGGGGGGCATTGACGGGCACCACCTCGCCCTCTGACGCGCAGATGCGCCCGGGCTCCAGCGGCGATGCAATCGGCGTGCTGTTGCGGCCGAACTCATCGCTGGCGTTGCTGCCAGTTGGACGGCGGGCTCCTTTCCAGAGGAGCGAAGATAAGCACTGGCTATTCTGGCAGGCGAAATCCGAAGCGGCGATCGTGCTCGAACGCGCAAGCGTGGCCGTCCTTCGCACACAGTTTTCCAGCTCACGGACGTTGCCGGGGAAGTAGCATTGCGAGATCAGGTCAAGCCCTGACGGCGCGAACGCGAGCTCACGATCGTTCTCCCTATTGAATCGATCAAGGAAGGACTTCGCAAGGCGTGGAATATCGCCTGGTCGCTCTCTGAGCGGCGGCAGCACGATTGGCACCACATTGATACGGTAGTAAAGGTCGGCCCTGAACTCGCCATTCACGACAGCCGTCTCAAGGTCCTTGTTCGTGGCGCATATAAGCCGGACGTCGACCGTGAGCGTCCTGGTGCCGCCGACGCGCTCCAACTCGCCTTCCTGCAAGACGCGCAACAATTTAGCTTGAAAAGCAGGTGAAATCTCACCGATTTCATCAAGTAACAGGGTTCCGCCATGCGCTAATTCGAAACGGCCGGCGCGCTGCGAGACAGCTCCGGTGAAGGCGCCCTTTTCATGGCCAAACAATTCCGATTCCAAAACGCTTTCAGGCAGCGCGGCGCAGTTCAGTTTGACGAAGGCCTTCTTACTGCGAGATGAAAGCTTATGGATGGCCTGCGCGAAAAATTCCTTGCCCGTGCCGCTTTCACCGCGCAAAAGCACGGTGGAGTTGGTCCTTGCTACGACTGCGACGGTTTCAAGCACCTGCTTGAGTGCGGGACTTTCCCCGATGATCCCATCGATTTTGACATGCCGATGCCGGGCAGGGCGGGTTTCCTCGTCGAGCGATTTCTCCGGTCTCCGTTGCTCCTCGATAAGCCGCAGGCGATCTGTGCTTAGGATACGATGGAGACGGATGGTCCGGCCGACAAGGTTGGCGACCATCATCAGGAAGCGTACGTCCTCGTCGCAACGCACGCCGGTTGCGCCGCCCCCGATACGGTCGATCGACAATGTCCCAAGAATCTCATCGTCAGCCTCTACTGGCACTCCGATGAAGGTGACCGGCACGGTGGCGCCGCTCGAAGCCGTTTGAAGGTCACCCGGAAATAATTCGGACTTGCGGACGTCGTCTATGACGAGCGGCGTCCCTGTGGCGAGGATTCGGTCTACCACGGCTTGCGGTATGACGCGCCGATGGTCTGATTGAGGTGCGAGGTTATCGCCGGTAGTTGCAGCAATCTCCACCTCTCCTTTCGCGTCTAGGACGATCACTGCTCCATGTCGCATTTGCAGATACGAGCCGAGAATGTTGACGACATTGGCAAGCGTAATCTCCAGCCGCGTGGGTGCGGTCAGGATCTCGGATATCTCATAGATTCCCCTGAGCGATATGTTCATCCCTTGCGGGGTTTCGATAGGTGAGCGGCTATTGCGAAGCCCAATCTCATCCACCCGTTCCCGCACTATTTGAGCCATAGAAACATCTCAGGGGTTGCATGGGTGCTCCTCACAAAGCGCCTTTTGGTCTGCCGAGTCGTGAGTCCTCAGTATTGACGAGCCCCTGTTCAATTGCAAATTGTCCGGCTGCAATTGCGGAAATTGTGGCCATGGCAACGAAGCGTAGGTTCGTAGGTCATCCGAACTTGAAGAGAACACCGAAGCCGCCGCGTGGATAATTCCACTCGATCTCACCACTGGCCTCGCACAATAGCCGACAGGTGCCGCACTCCATGCAGCCGTCGGCGGTGATCTCCACTTGGCCCTCGTCGTTCAATTCATAACATTGGGCCGGGCAGACGCGGGTCAGCGCAAGCAGGTTTGTGCTTGGTTTCTCGTGCGGTCGCACTTTTATATGCGGGCGCCCCGAGTCGACCAGGTAGCGGTTCTGGTAAAGTTTCTCCTCAATGCGTGCCGATGTGATTGTCATCTCGTGTCTCCTAGCGCCAGGCCAATGCCAAGCGGACCGCGTCACTCAGCAACCCCCAGCGCGAACGCGCCTTGATGAAGGCAGCAGTGGTCGCCCTTTCCTTATCGATCTTCGGAGTGCCGTCGACCCGCACGACGTTTTGAGCCGCCTGCGACATCAACCGCGGGTAGGTCGTGAAGAAATTTCGGGAATTGGTGTGGAGCAGCGCCGGCATATCCTTATATTTCTTTAGGTCTTTGACCACGAAGGACTTGTCGAGCATGGTCTTGTAGAGGACAAGGTTCTGTCTGGTCATTGGACGCTTGCGGCTCTTGATGTGCACGATCGCCTCAGCCGCGATACGGCCTGAGGTCATGGCGAGGTTCGAACCCTCGCGGTGCACCGCATTGTTCAATTGCGCTGCATCGCCGACCACCACCCAACCGTCGCCAAACAACTGCGGAATCGCCTTGTAGCCACCTTCCGGGATGAGATGCGCGGCATATTCTTTCACCTCCGAGCCGGCGATCAGCGGCCGGATCGAAGGATGGTTTTTTAACGCATCGAGAAGGGCGTATGGGCTCTCCATCGTCGCAGCGAAATCCGAAACGAGGCAGCCGATGCCCAGTGAGATCGACTCCTTGTTTGTGTAAAGAAAGCCGAGCCCAGCCATGCTGCGAGAGATCGTACCCACGGCCTCGATCACGCAGCCTTCACCGGCCTTGAGCCCGAACCGCTGCTCGATGACCTCTTCGGGCAGGAAATGCATTTCCTTGACGGCGAGCGCCACGGATTTCGGCTTCGGCATCTCGCGAAGGCCCGCCCTCGTGCCGAGCAGTCCGGACACGCCTTCTGCGAGGACGACAACGTCCGCGAAAATCGCTCCGCCGGTCCGGTCTGTGAGGACGCCGACTACCTTGTCCTGGGCATCGCGGACGAGTTCGGTCACGGTCGTCTCGCACAGAACCGTCGCACCGGCCTCCCGCACTTTACGCGAAAACCATTTATCGAATTGGGCGCGGATGATCGTATAGCGGTTGGGCTTCGCCTCGTTAAAATCGTCCGACCGATAGTGAATCCCGGTGTGGGATGTGTCGTCCATCACCCACAGCCGCTGTTCAACCAGGTGCCGCTCGAGAGGCGCGTCATCACGGAAATCCGGGATGATCTTCTCCAGCATGCTAGCGTACATGATTGCACCCTGGACATTCTTGGAGCCCGGATATTCTCCCCGCTCCAACTGCAGCACGTTCAGGCCTTGGCTTGCCAAGGTGTGAGCTGCTGCGTTTCCGGACATGCCGGCCCCCACAACAATGGCGTCGAATTTTTCCTTGGTCATGTCCAGCTCCCTAGTTCGCAATTTTATCGCGACTGTGGGGCGACAGTCGCCGCGTGAAGGCCTCTGTCAGCGCGGGCAGAAAGCGGATCGCGTCGGTGACAATCCCGACGTGGGCGAAATCGAAAATCGGCGCGTTTGGGTCAGTGTTGATAGCCACGATGAGATCCGCCCCTTCGACGCCAACCCGGTGCTGGATGGCGCCGGAAATTCCAGCCGCTATGTAAAGCTTGGGACGGATGGTCTTGCCTGTTTGGCCGATCTGCCGATCTGCCGACAGCCAACCCTTCTGGACCAACGGGCGCGAACAGCCATGCTCGGCGCCGATTGCCCGTGCGAGATCCTTCACAAGCTGCAGGTTCTCCGCCGCGCCTAGACCGAGGCCTCCCGCAACAACAACATCGGCATAGGCAAGATTTGCCTTTGCCGACTGACTATCGGGAAGGAAGCCTAGGATCTTGGTGACGATGTCCTCCTCGGCTACCGACAGCTGGTGCTGGATGATGCGTCCGACCGGCTTATTCAACCGCTGCGGCATCGGCATGACCCTCGGTCGCACTGTCGCCATCTGCGGCCGGTAATTGAGCGTATAGATGGTGCACAACAAGGAACCGCCGAAAGTCGGACGGGTCGCGGCGAGCGAACCGTCGGCATCAACGTCGAGTTCGGTGCAGTCGGCCGTGAGCCCTGTCTGCAATGTCGTTGCCACCGAACCGGCAAGATCCCTGCCAAGTGTGGTCGCCCCGAGAAGCAATATCTCGGGTTTGTGGGTGTTGACGAGCTCCGTCATGGCCTTGGTGAAAGGCTCGTTCCGATAGTCGGCGAGCAGCGGCGCCTCGACGTTGTAGACAAGATCGGCGCCATAAGCGAAAGCTTCGGCGACCGCAGACTGAGTGGCCTCGGCCGGTGGTCCGAGCACGATTCCCGCAAGCTCCACATTAAGCTTGTCGGCAAGCTTGCGGCCTTCGCCGAGCAGTTCGAACGAAACGGGATGGACCTGGCCGCGTTCGAGCTCGATGAAAACCCAGACGTGGCGGTAATCCTTGAAATGCTCGGGCAGTTCCTTCTTTATGCCGGCGCGGCCGGCGGTAGGGCGAGGGGTTTCTCGGTTCGCGCTCGACATCGTCTCTCCTTGCCTCACGCGCCGCCGTTGAAGGCCAGCTCATGTTCCAGCGCTGGTTGGCGGGTTAAGATTGCGGCGATTAGCTCGTCTGCTATATCGCGCAAGGGCTTTTCGGCGGTGTCAATTTGTGTCGCTTTTTGCGCCCGAGCAGTAGGGGCGAAAACGCGCTTGACCACCGTCGGGGAGCCGCGCAGGCCGCATCTGGTCAGGTCATCAATGCCGGCATCGGCCGCACTCCATCTCAAAACCGGGCTGCGCGCGGCGCGCAGGGCATCCTCGAGCGAGCCACGGCGAATCTCGTTGGTGCCTTCCAGCATGGTGACGAGACAAGGGAGCCTGCTCTTCAGCATCTGCGTGCCGCCTTCACACCGGCGCTCGACTTGGATGTCGCGCGCAGCAAGATCAACGCGGGGAATCTTCGCGACATAAGTGAGTTGCAGGAGATCGAGGCGCTTGGCGATGCCCGGCCCCACCTGGGCTGTGTCGCCATCGATCGTTTGCTTGCCAGTGAAGACGATATCTGGCGCGCCGAACGTCTCGCCAACCTTCGCGATTGCCTGGGAAAGAGCGAAGGAGGTCGCCAGCGTGTCGGAACCGGCAAAATAGCGGTCGGTTAGGAGCACCGCGCGGTCGGCGCCGTAACCGAGCGCCTTGCGCAGCGCGTCCTCTGCCATCGGCGGACCCATGGTGAGCACGGTGACCTCGCCGCCATAATCGTCACGCAGTCTGAGTGCCTCTTCCAGGGCGAATAGGTCGTAAGGGTTGATGATAGTGGGTACGCCCTGGCGCATGATCGTGTTCGTAACGGGATGGACGCGTATCTGTGCCGAGTCCGGCACCTGCTTGATGCAGACTACGGTGTGCATTGGCGGTCTCTTGGGGCTTCTGTCCGGATCTGAGCCTGGCAGTTGATCCTTTGTAGCAACATTCGCGCCAACCGCTTTTCGTGCTCCTTTTCCTGGATACTCGGTTGGTTCCTTCCGGGATCGCCTTCGTGGTGACAGGATTTGTAGGCTTCTCGCCATTGGCGCGTTGCAACCATCTCGCGCGCTCATTCTTCTGCGAACCGCTTCACGACGGAGTCGAACGGGACGAATGTGCGGTCCGACGTGGGAGGCTTGTTCGGATCGTGGTCTTTGAGCACCTTGAAAATCCGGTGCGTAAGCGGCGAGGAGGTCGCGAAGTCCTCGTAGGCGCGTTGCAGTGTAGCGCGCACCCGCGCGGCGATAACTTGGTCAGGCAGATCGGATAGATCCTCTTCCGCAAGGTATTGGCCCACGCGTTTCATGATATGAAGCCGGGAGACATTCAGCACCTTCGGATCATAAGAGACCCCAAGGACTGCGAAGAACTCCTCCGCGGCCGACAGGCCTTTCAGTCGCGCGAGGATGTCGCTAACATCGATGGAGCGGCTGTCAGCGGAACAATTCATTGCATTCTCCCTCGTCGGCAACTGTGGTGCGTTCGTCCCACAACTGGATCCGCAGAGCCCTCTGAACATGCCTCGCTGTGCAGACTATCGTAGAGCTCAACCAGTTGAGTTGCAGTGACGGCAGATTTGGTCTCGGACGCCTTGCGGCGGACGCGGGCCACCATCGCGGCTGCCAGATCCGGATCGAGATCGCGACCGTTGTCGCTCAGCACCCGGGTAATCGCGGTGGCGCCGGAATGCTTACCGATGACGATACGATTGCAGCGGCCCACAAGGGCCGGGTCGAGCCCCTGATAGGCGCGCGAGTCCTTCAGCAACCCCGCGACGTGAGTGCCGGATTCGTGGGTGAAAACATCGGCCCCGACGACCGGCTTCATAGGCGCGGTTTGCCGGCGGGCAGCGCAAGCCACCTTGGCAGCGAGGTCGGGCAATGCGGTCAGGTCGATCCCGGTATCCGCGCCGTCGATCACGGCCATCGCGACTGCCACCTCTTCCAGCGCGGCATTACCCGCACGCTCGCCGAGCCCGAGGACGGTGACGGAGGCATGGCTCGCACCTGCGCGGATCGCGGCCAGCGTGTTGGCGGCAGCAAGACCAAGATCATTGTGTGCATGAAATTCGAGGTCGACCTCAGACTTCGCCATGAGTTGGGCTACAAGTTCGAAAGTCGAAAACGGATCGAGAATTCCCAGCGTATCGGCCAGCCTGACGCGGCTTGCCCCGGCGCGCGCAGCAGTTTCAATGACTCGGCCAAGATGATCCAAATCAGCCCGCGAAGCATCCTCGCAGCCGACAGCGACGAAGAAGCCAGCAGCGGCTGCACGCCGGACCATATCCTCGATGACCTGGAGCGCTCCTGCCTCATCGAGGCCGAGCTTGGCCGCAAGTTGAATGTCCGAGGCGGGTAGCGACAGATTGACGGCGCCGACGCCGCTCTCAATCGCTGCCTCGAGGTCCCGCGACTTCATCCGGCACCAGGCCGTGAGCCGAGCCGGGAGACGCCGCGCGACCGCGGCGCGAATTGTTTCGATCTCCTCGGCGCCCATAATCGGCGTGCCGATCTCGATCTCCGGGACGCCGGCGGCCGCAAGAGACCGGGCGAGCTCCAGCTTTTCCGCCATCGTAAAAGCGACGCCTGGCGCCTGCTCGCCATCGCGCAAGGTCGTATCGTTGAGGAAGACGTCACGGCTCATGAATAGTGTCCTGTTCTGCCGCCGCTCAGGGTTAGATCTGCTCGCACGACTTCTGGCCTCCGCCCACGCGGGCCGGAACTGGGAGAGCCACGCAGCTTCTCCACGATCGCCGGCATAACCTCAAGCACCCGGTCGACGTCCGCTTCGTTGTTGTCGCGCGCGAATGAGAAGCGGACCGCAGCGTGTGGCGCCTTCATCGCGCTCAGGACATGACTCGGTTCCATTGAGCCGGAGGTGCAGGCGGAGCCGGAGGAGCAGGCGATGCCCAGGCGGCTGAGCAGATGTGGGATGGCATCACTTTCGGTATTTTCAAATGAGATGTTCGCTGTGTTTGGCAACCGCTCCATCGGATCGCCAGTGGCGCAAGTATCTGGGATGCGCTGGAGGATCCCGTCCTCTAGGCGGTCGCGCAGCGATTTTACCCGCGTCGCGGCGTCGTCCAAGAATTTCAAGGCGAGCTCGGCTGCCATACCGAGTCCGACTATGCCGGGAGTGTTCTCGGTGCCGGCACGCCGGTCGTGCTCTTGGTGCCCGCCCTTGATCAGCGAGCGGAAGTGCACGCCACGCTTTACCCAAAGTGCGCCGATCCCTTTGGGACCATGAAGCTTGTGGCCGGAGAGCGACAGCATGTCGATTTCCGTCGATTTCAGGTCTATCTCAATCTTGCCGACCGCCTGCACCGCATCGGTATGGAATAGCGCGCCGATTTCCTTGGCCAACTCCGCAAGCTTGGCCACGGGGAAGATCATACCAGTCTCATTGTTCGCCCACATTATCGAGACGATTGCCACGTGTGGGGTGAGCGCGGCTTTGTAGGCATCGAGGTCAAGCCGGCCACAGCGGTCCACCGGGACCCTGTGGACCTTCACACGGCGGGTCTGCTCAAGATGCGCGCATAACGACAGCACGGCGGGATGCTCGACCGACGACGTGACGATCTCGGTTCGGTTGGGCAACGCCTCAAGCGCCGAAAGAATTGCTGTGTTGTCGCTTTCTGTTCCACCCGAGGTGAAGGTGATCTCATCGTCGAACTGCGCGCCAATCAGCGCTTGCAACCGCCGCCGCGCCTTCTTTATAGCCGCCGCGACCGAGGCGCCGAAAGCGTGCGCCGAAGAAGGGTTGCCGAATTCATCCGAGAAGAACGGCAACATCGCTTGCACGACCTCAGGATCGACCCGTGTCGTTGCGTTGTTGTCGAGGTAGACAGGCCGCATAGCTACGATCTCAGTTAACTGAACGACTTGCCGCAGCCGCACTTCTCCCGCGCATTGGGGTTGTCGAAGACAAAGCCGGAAGCTTCGAGCCCAGCGACGAAGTCCACGGTCGTGCCAGCGACAAAGGGTTGGGAGTCTGCGTCGACAAACAGCTTGACCCCATCTGTCTCAGTGATCACATCGCCTTGGCGCGAGACACTCTCAAGGCCCATCGAGTATTTGAAGCCGGCGCAGCCGCCGGCCTGGACCATAATGCGAAAGCCCTCCGCCGGCTCGCTGGCGCGGGAAAGAGCGGACTTGGCGGCGGCAACAGCATTGTCGGTGAGCGTAATCATGGCGAGACTTCTCCCCAGCTTGTGACGTTTTCGCGGGCCGCGCCGCATGAACCGTGCCAAAAGGAAAAACCGTTTCAGCACGGCGCCATCTCTCAAACGCAGCCATCAATCTTGTGCGCCATTGCTGGAAAGACGTCGCGCAACCGACACGCAATGTCGGGTTTGTCGAGTTCGTCACAGATTGTCCGGCCTCGGTTGCCGCTGAACTCGCAGGTAAGATCATTGACGGGTGGGCAGAAGGATTTCTGCGCGGTTCAGCCGGACTGGCATGACTTTTGAAACTCAAGTTAGCGATGCGGCGAGAACCGCAGAGACCATGATCATCCCGCGCGTGCGCTCGCGATCGATGGAAAGAAGGAAGGAAAACAACATGTCATGTCGGTCAGGTCCTCTGCGTCGACGGAATCCGCTTTTGCTGCTCAGACGGCACGGCCGGGACCGCGATCGTGCACGCTCCCCTGCAAAACGCTGTTCCTGACGAGCACCAGGTCGGCATCGAGCATTGCGGGGTGCTTTGTCCATTGAACATCGGGCAGACAACCGATCCTCAACAAGCAGGTGAAAGCAGAGGCAGGACATGGACCAGCGCGAGAGACGATCGGCGCACGAAATCCGCCAAGCGCGGCAAGACAACCCGAAAATACGCGCGCACGATCTCGCCGCCAAATTGGGCATAACGGAAGCGGAACTGGTCGGCGCGCATTGTGGCTTTGGCGGGGTGCGCATTGCGCCAAGCGTAAACACTGTTCTGATCGGCCTCGAAACGGTCGGCGAGGTGATGGCGCAGACCCGCAATGAAGGCGCCGTGCATGAAAAGATCGGCGTCTACGACAAGGTCGTCACAGGCAGTCACCATGCCATGGTGCTCGGTAACGACATCGGGCTGCGCATCTTCCCGAAAGCTTGGGCATACGGCTTTGGCATCGAGGAGCGCGATGGCGACGACATTCGGCGCAGCATGCAATTCTTTGATGCCACCGGAGAGGCGGTGCACAAGGTGTATCTCGGGCCCGCCTCAGACCTCCATCGATATAAGGAGCTGCTGGCGCAACTCGAAACCTCAAGCCAGGAACCAATCATGTTGGTCAAGGGGAGCCGAGCAGAAGGCGAAGCAGAGATTCCGGATCAAGCCGCCAGGGGGGAGGACTTGCGCGATCGCTGGAGCCGGCTGAACGATGAGCATCAGTTCCTCGACATGTTGAAGACGTTGAAGCTCAGACGCTGCCAGGCGATGCGTATGGTCGGCGAGGACTACGCTTGGGCGCTCGATAAGAATGCCATTGGCGCCATGTTTCAACAGGTGGCCGAAGACGAGATGCCGATTATGTGCCTAGTCGGCAATCGTGGATGCGCCCAGATCCATTCCGGCCCGATCAAGTCGGTCAAACCGATCGGACAGTGCATAAATGTGCTCGACGAGAGCTTCCACCTGCATCTGGGGACCCATCACATTCGCGAGGTCTGGGCCGTTCGCAAACCGACCAAGGACGGCCACGTCACCTCGCTCGAAGCCTATGACTCCGAGGGCAAGATGATCATCCAGGTCTTCGGCAAGCGCAATGAAGGCGAGGGCGAGCGCGAGGATTGGCGACTCCTGGCCGAAGCCCTGCCACGCATGTTCCTTCCGACCACTACATGATGCGAGGCCGTTGCGTGTTGTGTTCAGTGTTCGCTCGGCGCTTGCGCAGCCCCGCTCGCGTCTTTTGCCTGCCGAGACCTGTGGCGTCAGAGCACTCGGCGCCGAATGCGAATCTGAACTGGCCGAAAAAATACCTGGTTCTGAGTGACAAAGGAATTTGGATGCGATCGTGGCGCGCGTGAAGGAGCGTGCTGCCCAAAGGGCTGATGAATTGAAGCAGATGCCGATGAATTGAAGCAGATTGAGCAGGCGAGCGAGCTTCTGAGTTCAGAGAAGTCTGCGAAAGCCAATAACACTTCAAGGCCACCCTCGCAGAGAATGCAGGAGTCGATCCCCGGACAGCGGTTAAAGTGACGAATCTGCAAGCGTTCTTCGGTGATAAGGCCACCGGCTGGCATGGCGGTTTGAAAAATCGCGTTTGCCGACGGCGCTGTCCAAATACGCGAGATCTAACGCGAGCGTTCAAATCGGAGGAAGAGGCCATGGGTTGGGGCGGCTGACAGAACTTTCCCCGCCCGAAACTAGAGGCATACCCGGAGAGCCGCAGCCCTGTTTGAACCATGGCGATAGGGATCAGGCTTCATCGGACACGCAGTCGTGCGCGCCCTAATGGTCGAAGGCCCCCGGCTTGGTGTGCTCAATCGCGGTAACCGCCGTGGATGTAGCGTACATCGGCTGATATCAAATGAACTAAGAGGAGAAGTCCCGCCATGCGACTGGTGCCAGTAGATCGGGTATCCACGATCGACGAGCTTACATTCGACCCATATCCGATCTATCGCCGGATGCGCGCGCAGACCCCCGTGGTGCACGTTGCCTCCGTGAAGCGGACGTTTCTCACTAAGGCCTCCGACACGAAGATGGTGAAGGACCAGCCCGAGCTCTTCAGTTCGGATGATCCCAACACACCGATGAAGCCGGCCTTTCAGGCCCATACTCTGATGCGAAAGGATGGCGCGGAACACGCCCGCGAAAGAATGGCCATGGCGAAGGCTTTCGCCCCCAAGACTATCGCGGAACATTGGGCGCCAATCTATCGAGACATCGTGAACGAGTATCTGGATCGCCTTCCGCGCGGCGGCACAGTGGATCTGTTTGCAGAGATCTGCGGCCCGGTGGCCGCGCGCATTCTCGCTCATATCCTCGGGATTTGCGGAGCATCCGACGCAGAGATGATACGCTGGTCGCAGCGGCTGATCGACGGGGCGGGCAATTTTGGATGGCAACCGGAGCCATTCGAGCGATCTGACGAAGCCAATGCCGAGATGAACAGGCTCTTCGACAACCTAATCGAAAAGCACAGGGCGGAACCGAACCCCTCGGCATTCGCGATCATGGTGAACGCGCCTGATCCGATACCCATGAGTCAGATGTATGCCAACATCAAGATCGCCATTGGCGGGGGAATTAACGAGCCCCGCGACGCTCTCGGTACGATCGTCTACGGATTGCTGACCAACCCCGAACAGTTCGAGGAGGTCAAGAGGCAGCAATGCTGGGGGCAGGCCTTCGAGGAGGGCGTGCGGTGGATTGCTCCGATTCAGGCGAGTTCCCGCCTCGTGCGGGAGGACACGGAGATTCGCGGTTTTCTTATCTCGAAGGGCGATACCGTGATGACCATCCAAGCTTCGGCCAATCGCGATGAAGAGTTCTTCGAAGACGGAGAGCGCTTCAACGTCTTCCGCCAAAAGATTTCGCATCAGTCCTTCGGCTCGGGGCCGCATCACTGTGCAGGCGCGCAAATCTCGCGTCAAACCGTAGGGGCAATCATGCTGCCCATGCTATTCGAGCGTTTTCCAAATATGACGCTGCCGGATCCTCAGGTGGTGCAGTGGCGCGGCTTCGGCTTTCGAGGGCCGATCAATTTGCCGGTTAAGCTGTCATGACCAATTACGCTGGTCGTGAACCGGGCTGAGGAATGCATTCTATGCATGATCCCTGAGTCCCGCCCCGGAGCGAGGCTTTCGGATAGGCCTGCTACGGATGGGCAGCGCCGTACGTTTCCGACATCGAGCGGTTCTGGTAGTTGAAGACGAGCCACTAATCCTGCCTGATGCCGAGACGGCGCTACTCGCCAACAATATTCCGGCCGACTTCCTAAACAGTGATTTGAGCGTCCGAAGAGAAGCAAACCGGTTTTCCCTTTTGGGACGTTGCGAGCAAGTCAGGTTTATGTCAGCAACCAAGGCTATGTGGTGGCTTGGAATGAGCGCCGCGGGCTGCCGAGGGGCACCGACTGATTTGCAGCGATGGTGGACATCTTGTCATGCCGCGAACGGGGACCTTTACTTGCGTATTCAGCCAGCAAATCCTGCCCCCGCGATCTGCCTCTCGGTGTTGAGGGTCTGGCGCGATGGGTAGGCCGGCGCGCAGTGACGATCGGATGCGCGCTGGTTTGCTCGGGGGCTTGAGTGGTCGTCTCAGTCTTTAAGTTAGTACGGGCGCGCCAAGCCCATGTTCTCCATCGAGCCGATTGTGGAATGCCTTCGCCCCAGGCTGCGCTGGCGTCGCCGGGCGCCGATGCAAGCGGGTCCGGTTATGCGGCTTGAGCGAGGGCGTCCGAGCCGGGCGACAAGACTTGCAAGAGGTCTATGAGGCGGGCGTGTCCTTCAGACGCCTTCGCAATCGATGAAAGCAGCGGGCATGTCCGGCGTCGGAGGCCGCAGGGCGGTCGTGACGGCACAGGTCGCCCGGCTGGTGGTCGGACTTGACAACATAGGCAGCGGCATTCTCGCCGATATCGGAGATGGATAATGACGGGCATTGGCCGAGCCGGGAATTCGCGTATTGGGGATGCGAGAACCGACAACGCGCGGGGATCGAGCAGCTGGCGCCCGGAATCAGGTTTAACCCCTGGAACAGGCGGCCCATCGTTCGCTTCCATCGTGGCGCGGATGCGCTCTGAGCCTCAACATGAAGGGACGGCCTCCGTTCGCAGCCCGCCCCTTGCCGATGATGCCGTTCCAGACAGGCCTGCCAGCTCCTCAGTTGCCCCCCCTGTGATCCCCGGGGCGTTGCCGCGTGCGGTTGGACGTCGTCGTCCATCTTCCCGGGTGCCGGAGGATGGCGCGCCAGACCCAGAAGAAAGTCCCTCGCGTTCCGATGGCGAGCCCTGGCGCGGCAATGAGGCCGCCGGAGGTTCGCAAGCTGGTGTGCACCAGGCTGATCGGCAGCATCGGGACGCATTCCGCCGACAAGAAAGTTCATCGCGTTTAGGCAAGGGCGAACCTTGGCGCAGCGATCGCGCGGCCGGAGGCTCGCAGGCAGGCGGGCGCCCGCCCCGTGGGCAAACCGTGTCCAATCTCAATGCAGGACCAAGAGGGCGGCGTATCGACGATGTCTCGGCTCAAGGCGGCCAAGACGCAATCGAGCAAGAACAACTGAACGCCGCCTTGCGTGAGATCAATGGCGCCCGCGGCATCGTTCGATTTTCAACTGCTGTGGTGAACCATAACAAGTTCCTGCAAAGCGCGCGCCGCGAGAAACACGAGATATTACTGCAAAAGGCCGCCGCCCGGTTCACGCGTGAATTGCTGCCAAACTTGGAGGAAGACATCGGCGCCGGGAAAACATGGGGGTATGCCACAGCATGCAACACAGTGAACCGGGAGGCGGGAGGGCGGGAGGGTATCGAAGCCTGCAGGGCCATGGCAGCTCGGGTGGCGCAGCTTGATAATGCGCTGATCAGCCAAATCGAACCCAGGGCGCTTGCGCTCTTGTCATCATCGTTCGGCCGGCATCCCCGGATGGCGGAATGCCGCAATGGCGTGATCAGGATCGCCGAGGTCTGTCGCGACGACAGACGCATACTTCAAAAGCTCAACAGTCAAAGTCTCGCGCTGCTGGTGAACGGTTTGAGCAAGTGGCCGAAGGACTGTCGCGACGCCATAGTTGCAATCGCCAGTGAGGTCCATCACCGCGCCGACCAGCTCTCTGGTTTCATTCCGCAGGAATTGTCGACGTTGGTGAACGGCCTCAGTAAATGGCCGCAAGAGGAGAACATCCGTCACGCCGCGCTCGCAATCGCCGGTGAGATCTGCCGCCGCACCAATCAGCTCGCTGACTTTAATGCCCAGGCATTGTCGAACCTGGTGAACGGCTTCAGCAAGTGGCCGCAAGCGGCAGAGTGCCGCCACGCCGCAACCGTTGTCGGCGGCGAGCTGCTTCGTCGCGGCCGACTCTCTGATTTCAGCAGTCAGAATCTTGCGACCCTGGTGAATGGCATGAGCAAGTGGCCGCAAGAGGAGAACACGCGTCGCGCCGCGCTCACGATCGCCGGTGAGGTTAGTCGCCGCGTTGACGAACTCTCTGGTTTTAATCCGCAGGAACTTTCGAACCTGGTGAACGGCTTCAGCAAGTGGCCGCATGTGGAGAGCTTGCACGGCGCCTCAATCGCGATCGCTGGCGAGCTGCTTCGCCGTTCCGACCAACTCTCTGAATTTACTCCGCAGGAGATGTCGAACCTGGCAAACGGCTTCAGCAAGTGGCCGGAAGCCGCGGAGTGTCGCGAGGCCATAGCCCTGATCGCCGGTGAGATGCTTCGCCGTTCCGACCAACTCTCTGAATTTACTCCGCAGGAACTTTCGAACCTGGTGAACGGCTTCAGCAAGTGGCCGCAAGCGGCAGAGTGCCGCCACGCCGCAACCGTTGTCGGCGGCGAGCTGCTTCGTCGCGGCCGACTCTCTGATTTCAGCAGTCAGGATCTTGCGACCCTGGTGAATGGCATGAGCAAGTGGCCGCAAGAGGAGAACACGCGTCACGCCGCGCTCACGATCGCCGGTGAGGTTAGTCGCCGCGTTGACGAGCTCTCTGGTTTTAATCCGCAGAAACTTTCGAACCTGGTGAACGGCTTCAGCAAGTGGCCGGAAGCGGCGGCGTGTGGCGAGACAATAGGCATGATCGCCAGTGAGGTCCGCCGCCGCGCCGGCCGGCTCTCTGGTTTTAATCCGCAGGACATGGGGAACTTGGCAAACGGCTTCAGCAAGTGGCCGGAAGCGGCGGCTTGTCGCGAAGCTACAGCCACGATCGCCGGTGAGGTGCTTCGCCGTGCCGACCAACTCTCTGAATTTACTCCGCAGAACCTGGCTAACCTGGCAAACGGCTTCAGCAAGTGGCCGGAACAGGCGGGTTGTCGCGAGGCC
>NZ_JBWLUX010000031.1:0-118906 GCF_057784315.1 Mesorhizobium sp. CNPSo 4684
GCCGAGGTCGGCTCGTCCAGCACCACCAGTTTGGGCTTCAGGATCATGGCGCGGGCGATGGCAATGCGCTGGCGCTGGCCGCCTGAGAATTCGTGCGGGTAGCGGTTGCGGGCATTGGGGTCGAGGCCGACCTCCAGCAAGGCCTCGACGGCGCGCTGGTCGCGTTGCTTGCCTGACAGGTTCGGCTCATGCACCAGAAGCCCTTCGGTGATGACCTGACCGACGGTCATGCGCGGTGACAGCGAGCCGAACGGATCCTGGAAGACGAGTTGCATCTCACGCCGCAGCGGCCGCATCGCCTGGCGGTCGGCGGTGGAAATATCCCGGTCGCCGAAGCGGATGACGCCATCGCTCGGCAACAGCCTGAGCAAAGCGCGGCCGAGCGTCGATTTTCCCGAACCGGATTCGCCGACAATGCCGATGGTCTGGTTGCGCTTCAGCCGGATCGAAATGTGGTCGACGGCGCGCAAAAGCAGCGGTTCGCCGGCGAGGAAGCCGCCGCCGATCTTGAACGTCACTTCGACATTGCGGCCCTCGAGCAGCACCGGCGCGTTGGCCGGCGGCGGTGCCTTGGTGCCGGTCGGTTCGGCGGCCAGAAGCATTTTCGTATAGGCATGCTGCGGGTTGGCGAAAAGCGCTTCGGCCTCGCCCTCCTCGACCACCTCGCCATAGCGCATGACATAGACGCGGTCGGCAAAGCGCCGGACAATGCCGAGGTCGTGGGTGATGAAGACGATGGCCATGCCGAGCTTGCGCTGCAGTTCGGCGAGGAGCGTCAGGATCTGCGCCTGAATGGTGACGTCGAGCGCCGTCGTCGGCTCGTCGGCGATCAGAATATCGGGATCGTTGGCCAGTGCCATGGCGATCATGACGCGCTGGCGCTGGCCGCCCGACATTTCGTGCGGATAGGATTTCATCCGCCGCTCGGGATCGGGAATATGCACCAGCCTGAGCAGCTTGAGCGCCTCCTCGCGCGCCTCGGCCGCGTTCAGCCCGCGATGCTTACGGATCGGTTCGATCAGCTGGTTGCCGATCGAATAGAGCGGATCGAGCGAGGTCATCGGCTCCTGGAAGATCATGCTGATCTTGGCGCCGCGGACCTTGTTGAGGTCGGACTTGGTCATGGTCAAAAGATTGCGGCCGCGATAGTCGACGTGACCCGTCGCCTCGCCGTTGGACGCCAGCAGGCTCATCGCCGCCATCATCGTCTGGCTCTTGCCGGAGCCGGATTCGCCGACCACGGCGACGGTCTCGCCGGCATTGACGTGAATGTTGATGCCTTTGACGGCTTCGACGGCGCCGTCGAGGGTGCGGAAGCGGACACGAAGGTCCTTGACGCTGAGGATCGTTTCGGGAGTTGCCATATCAACGGTTCCCATCTTTATCGATCTCTCGGGTCGAGCGCGTCGCGCAGGCCGTCGCCGACGAAATTCAGCGCAAACAGCGTCGAAACGAGGAAGAAGGCCGGGAACAAAAGCAGCCAGTTGGCGGTGCCGATGTTCTTGGCGCCGACCGAGATCAGCACGCCCCAGCTGGTCATCGGCTCCTGCACGCCAAGGCCGAGGAAAGACAGGAAGCTTTCCAGGATGATAACCTGCGGCACCAAGAGCGTCATGTAGATCACCACGGGTCCGAGCAGGTTGGGAATGACATGGCGGAGCAGGATGCCGCGCTGGCCTACGCCCATGGCCTCGGCGGCCTGGACATATTCCTGACGGCGGATCGACAACGCCTGGCCGCGCACGATGCGCGCCATGTCGAGCCACAGCACCGCACCCACCGCTAGGAACATCAGCACGAAGTTGCGGCCAAAGAACACCACCAGCATGATGACGAAGAAGATGAACGGCAGCGAATAGAGCACGTCGACGATGCGCATCATCACCTCGTCGATCTTGCCGCCGGAAAAGCCGGCCGCAGCCCCGTAAAGGACGCCGATGACCACGGCGACAACGCCGGCAAGCAGGCCGATGGCCAGCGAAATGCGCCCTGCCATCAGCGTGCGCGACAACAGATCGCGGCCGGTGTTGTCGGTGCCGAACAGGAAATACTGCTGTTTGACCGACGCGGTCATCGTCAATTCGAGCCCGTCGGCCGATTTGCTCTCGATCTTGGTATCGTCGAAGGCATCGGAGCGGTCGAGATAGCGGATGTTGCGCTCATCGATCGGTTTGGTCGAGGTGACGGTGACGGTGACGCGATCGCCGTCCTGTTTCCATTCCTTGATGTCGACGCGCATGCGCTTGATCGCTTCGTCAAGCGCCGTCTCGATCATGTCGGCCCGTGGATAGGGGCTGAAGCTCGGCGGCGTGCGCACATAGTCGGCATAGATGGTGGTGTATTGATGCGGTACGAACCAGGGGCCGAACACGCTGATGACGCCGATGAAGGCAAGGTAATAGAGGCTGAACATGGCGGCGCGATTGGCCTTGAGCCGCGCCCATGCGTCGCCCCAGAGCGAGCGGCCGACGACGGCCGGCGGAGCGGCGGTGGCTGCGATATCAGTCATAGCGCACCCTCGGATCGACGACCGCATACATGACGTCGACGATCAGGTTGAAGACGATGGTGAAGAGCGCGATCACCACCACGGTTCCCATCACCAGCGTGTAGTCGCGGTTGAGCGCGGCATCGACGAAATAGCGGCCGACGCCGGGAATGGAGAAGATGGTCTCGACGATGACCGAACCGGTGAGCAGCGCCGCGGCCGCCGGACCGGTGAAAGACACGATCGGCAGGATGGCGCCACGCAGCGCGTGCTTGACCACCACCGACCAGTCCGACAGGCCGAGCGCCCGCGCCGTTCGGATATGATGCGAGCGCAAGCTCTCGATCATCGAGCCGCGCATCAGGCGGGCGACAATAGCGATCTGCGGCAAAGCTAGCGTCAGCACCGGCCCGATCTTGTTGATCAGTGCGCCGTCGCCCCAGCCGCCGATCGGCAACAGCTTCCAGGTCAATCCGAACACCAACTGGATCACCGGCGCGATGACGAAGGTGGGGATGGTGCTGCCGGCTGTCGCCAGCGCGATGACCATGTAGTCGCCAAGCTTGTTCTGGTTGAGCGCGGCAATGGTGCCGAGCACCGAGCCGAGCAGAAGCGCCAGGATCAGCGCGGAGGTGCCGAGCTGGACCGAAATCGGCAAGCCCTTGGCGAAGAGTTCGGTGACGGTGAAGTCAGGCAAATTGTAGCTCGGCCCGAAATTGCCGCGCAAAAGATTGCCGAGATAGTGGGCATATTGCAGCCAGAGCGGATCGTCGAGGCCGAACTGAGCTTCCAGATTGGCCCTGATCTCGGGGCTCAAGCCCCGCTCCTGATTGAACGGACCGCCTGGTGCGACGCGTATCAGGAAGAACGCCATCGTCACGATGACGAATACATGCCCACCCGCGTTTGTCTCAGACGAAACCCGCAAACCACGCTTCCGCATTCCCGGCAGCATTTCCTCGAGCAAACGCAGGCTCAAGGGAACCCTGTAGAGCCGGACTGCATGAGCGATGATCTGCGGCAGGAATGATGGCCCTTGTAGCTGATGGTCGCGGTGTTGCGTGGGTTACTTTGATAACGCCTTGGCATGTCTTTCTCCTGTGTGTGTCTGCCAGGCAAGCGGGCGGGCACGGAAGTGGTCGCGCTATTGTTGCGGACATACTCGTCGAACCTGACAAAAATCTGACTTATATGCCCAGACAAACGGATGCGCTGGGCGTTGCTGCTGATCGTTGGCACGCATGCCGTGCTGCGATAGGCCCGACGCAGCAATAGTATGCAGACCGCGTCGCTTGCTGCGCTGATCGAACGCTCCGGCAAACCACCGCCTGACCGGGCCCGAACTTGAGCGTTCATAGCTTGCGAGTGTGAGATTGAAGTGATGGGAAAAAGGTCATCGACCTCGGAACGAGGCAAACCCGACTGCCTCGCAGGGCCTTTCGAGCCCGTATGATCGATTGGGGACCGATCCGCGGATGCCGATCAAGGCCAGCAGCTGTGGCTACATCAAGAGGCCGGATACATGGATGCTCGCGACCCACGTCTCAAAACTGCAAATCCACCCCTTGCCGGCTAAGGGGCATCCACATCCGGCTTTCATGGCTCCCCGGTCTGGCAATGGGACGGCGACGATGCGTGACACGGTCGGCTTGTGATATTATAAAGCCTTGCCGTCTCGGCGCCGGAATTGCGCCCGACAAGACGTTTCAGCGCTTTCCGGGCGTTTCTTTGCATCGAGTTTCTTGCGGCGGCTGCCGATCCGCCGCTCCTCGACAAACAGACGTTCCAGAAGATTCGTGGTCCCGATGGCGCGGCGGTGAGTGATCGGCATTGTCAGATGCGCGTCTCCGGGACCAGGCGGTGTAGAGGAAATCCGACGGAGCCCGAGTAACGTTGTCGCATTGCGGTATATAATTTGTGCATGGCAATATAAGCGCGCCGATCGTTAAGATTCTGGTGTCGGGCATCTACCCCCCCTCAAATGAGGTGCCGACGCGGAATGCGGCGTGTCTTGCGCTGCATCTCGAGCCCGCTGCCACCTCCTCCCGGCAGCGGGCTTTTCGAACGATGGGACCTAGGGTGCCTTTCGTTGTTGCGGCTGCGGCGTGTGTGGTCGCCCCTGCCAAAGGAACGGGAGATGGACGCGCCGCGGCCAACGTGTGGACCCTCGATACCGGACAGGGTGACCGCGGCGGCGTGTCGATTTAAAACCAGCGTCGGCCGCGCCAGCGCTTGATGCGCCGATGCTCCTGCTCGCGATCCGATTGTTCAAATACTGGCTCCGGCGCATGCCGATCGGCTTCAGCTCGCGCCCGGAACGATCCTGCAGGCGATTTGTGGTGTCGCAGGATCGCCTCCGGCGAAACGGGGCACGGCGGCGGCACCGTACCGGCCGCAATCCCCAGTTCAACATGAAGGCCAAGCCTGAAACCATGGCCGAGTTTGTCGCCATAGCCGACGTCCAGAGCTGGTTGTTCGGCGAAGCGCTGGAGAAGGCGGTCGACCTCCTGCGCGCGAAGTTAGCCACAAAATAAGGTTCGTGCGCCACCGGGTGGGAAGGGCAGGGGCAAATCGCCCTCAGGCTGGTCAATTCCCGGTCAGTCGCGCCAGCGGCGCCTATTGCCCCTTTTCCGTGGTCGGTCAACTCGGTCGTGAGCACCAAGACGAACGTTGACGCTGTCGAGGAACATGCGTTTCCTAACCAGCTCTAGCGTCAGCCGTTGCGCCGTTTGTCCGGTTGCGCAAAAGAACCAAAAGGTACGCGAGCTTACATTCACCTGATCAGCGCAAGTAGGATAGCTGCTCATGGCCCGGGCGCCACCGGAGGTCCTGAAGCTCAGCATGGGACTTGCGGAAATGCACCGTTCATCGTGTTCGACGATGCCGACATAGACGCGGCTGTCCAGACTGCGATTCTGGTCCAAGAATCGCAACGCAGGTCGAACCCTGCGTTTGTTGTGCCAACCGGCTCTATGTGCAGGCCGGCCCATATGTGACGCCGAACACAAGGTTGAGGGAGCCGACGCCCCTTCTGCAGAACTGCGCTGCCGCTCCCAGCGGCGACGGCAGCAATGCGCCGCACCTGCGCCATGATCGGCCCCCGAGCAGGTGATGAATTGTTCCGCCGTTGGACGGCCAAGTTAGAGACCGCATGCAATCTGCAGCGACGGCGGGGCGCCGCGGCGGGGCTCGTCAGCTTCTCGAAAGCTTGCCCAAGTAATGAGCCTCGGTGACTACAACGTGAGGATGGCCTGGTCGTAAATAATTTCAATCTATGAGCCTCGAGATCGCTTCTATCGTCATTGCGGAAATCGGCATTGGCAATAGCGTCGGCGAGCCCTCGTTCTCGACATCACTGTAAATCGGATCGCCTATGAAATCTATGCTACCAACCCTGTTCGGGATAATTATGGCTACAACTGCCAATGCTGCCAATGCTGCCAATGGCAGTCATATATTACAGACCCTTCCCGAGATTGAGCTTGCGCTGACTAGCGGCAAGCAAGTGGATGTTGTTGTCGATCTAAGTTTGTGTACTCCGGCGACCGGCGATACGCCGCCGACCAAGACGCGAGGAGGAATTCGGATAGATGCCTACAGGATCACTTCTGACGGCACCCTTGCTTTTGCGGATCAGCATTTTACGATCGATCCTGACGGTAAGCCCATTCTTCAATTCCTTCGCTACCGAATCCGGTTGGACGGTCACGCCGAATTCACCATGGTCGTATTCAACATGCCAAGCTATGAGAGAAAAGGTACAAGCTTGGCCTACAAGTGCGCGATCAGTCGCGGGTTGAGTTTCTTCGCTCCACAGTGATCGCAGGGGCTATGTCGGGTGCGCCTTGAGACCGGCGGTGGCACTGTAAAGTTATCAGGATTGATGCGGCAATAGTTCGCCGGAAACAGGTCGGCCTATTAGAAGCAGTGCGCTTCCATGTTGACGGTCCTGCGGACGGATCTGGTCAACGAAATGGCAGGAAACCTCGCATTCGATCCATTTGCCACAACGAGATCCGTGCAAACCGTGGGGCTCGATCTGGGGTCGGGAGCCGCAGCCGAATACATGCTCTCGAATGTCATGCGCTGCGGAACTACCAGCTTCGCGGCCTTGTGGAGCGGCGCGCGTACTACTTTGGTCTGACGACGGAGAAGGTATTGATGAATACAGGACAGGCACAGTCGAGCGCAGGCTCTTCCTCGGCGCCTTCTGCAGACGGCGAGCAGGAAGGTTACAGCGGCGGCTTAAGACGAGCCGTGGCGGATTGGGTCGAATTCTTTACGGGGTATCGGACCCCCACCTCCGCGCGCGCGCAGATCCTGGACAACTGGGTTGTCGAAGAGGGGCAGGGCGATGCCGAAAATCGGCAACAGGGGCGCGCACGAATTAGGGTTTCGGACAATACGGGCTCGCATTCGTTAGATTTGTCCTCCCTCTCCCTGACAGCTTTGCCCGCCGTCCTGCCGCCAAGGTTGCTGGAACTGCGCGCCAGTCACAACGAGCTAAACAACCTGCCCACTGGGCTTCCACTTGGTCTTCAGCGTCTTTTCATTAGCCACAACCGATTGACCAGTTTGCCGGACGCTCTTCCCGCGACTCTCACTCAGCTCGAGGTGGCCGATAACAGCTTGACCAGTCTGCCGGCCAACCTTCCAGCTGGGCTCGAGATGCTGAACGCAAACGGCAACAGATTAGGTAGTCTGCCAGACGCTCTCCCCAGCAGGCTCACCTCGCTCTCGGTTAGTGGCAATCAGCTGACCAACCTTCCCGAGTCCCTCCCATCGGGGCTCATTGAACTCGATGTCAGCAGCAATCAATTGGCCAACCTCCCCGACCGTCTTCCGAGCATGCTCCAATCGCTCAATCTTAGCGGCAACCGGCTGACCAGCCTGCCTGAGGATCTTCTTGAGGGTCTCGTGCCGCATCTTAGTCTCAGCTACCCGAATTTGGAGAACCTCGAAATCTCGAATAACCCGCTGCCGGACGACGTCCTCGCTAACCTGGTGGCGGCTGAAGCGCCGCAGCCTGCGCAGCAATCCTTATATGAGTCTGCCGCGCACTGGCTCGCGGAGGACACGTCGGCGCTGGCCGAATGGCAGCACTTTGCGGATGAGCCAGGCGCCCAGGATTACGCACAGTTCCTGGATCGGCTACGAGGCACTGTGAACTACGGTAATGACGAATTTCGGCAGGCAGTGGCTCACGATTTGCGGCAGGCGGCGGCCAATCCGAGATTGCGTGAGCAGTTTTTTGCACAAGCTTCCGAGGCCAACGCGACCTGCGAGGATCGTGTTACCTTGCACTGGAACGGCATGCAGACCGCTCGGCTCAATTCTGACGTCGAGGACGGGGTATATGACAACCGGCTTGGTGAACTGATCCAACTCGGCCGTGTCGCGTTCCGCTTGGACGCGCTGGACGAGATCGCGCGCGACAGGATCAACGTACTCGTCAGCGAACACCCAAACGTGGACGACATCGAAATCTACCTGGCCTATCAACATCGGCTGCGCGACCCGCTAGAGCTCAGTCACGTCGCCCCTGACATGCGTTTCCTGGCGGTCTCTCACGTAAGTGAGGATGATGCGGCGCGGGCGCTGGACTCGGTCCGCGAAAGGGAAGCGAACCAGTTCACCGACTACATGGCAACCCGCTGGCAACCTTGGGAGACGGTGCTAAGGCGCATCGCTCCCGACGAACATGAAGCCATGCAAGATCGGCTGGTCGAAGCCATGGGCGACGAGTTTCAAAGCCGCTTAGATCAGCGAATGGCCGAGCATGGTCTGTTGGGCGACCCGGATGCCGAGCGGGTGCTCGGAGCCCAAGTCCGAAACGAAATCGCTGGCGAGATCAAACGCGAGGTCATGCACCGGGTGCTCGCCGACCGTGGTCTCGAACGATAAGGGTTCCCAAGCCCGCGGGGAAGCAGTTGAGGCCATTGCTACATGGAAGACCGGTTGCTACGAGCGCTGCCGCCTCGGTATTTCCAATGCGAGATCCCGCTCGATCTCGCCGCAAATGTGCGAACTTCAACGATCGTCCGGAACGATCGAGCCGGTCCACACCAACGGCGCCCTTTTTAGTTCCAGACGTTTCTCGCCTCGTGCTGGAAAACACCGCTCCGAGCTTTCGAAGAGTCTTGCTGGGCGCAAACCTGGCACGTCACTTCGCTGAGCCGGCAGCTGCGCTGATAGCACTTGGAGAGAGCCATTTCTTCGACGTCCGCGATTGTTTCTTGAAACTGCAGTTCATAGCGTCAGCGCTTCATAGCCGGGAGGACCCGCGCCACGGCCGCACAAGGGTTGCGGAACGCCGGCTTCACCTAGATTTGGCTAGCCAGAGACGGTCATGTCGCCTCGCCCTCAAGCATACGAGCCCAACCCTGCGATCACAGGCGGAAGAAAAATCGTGTCGATTGATCCCGCTTACGGGTTGCCCCGGTTGGTCGTTCGATCGAAAGCTTGGTATGGGGCGGAATTCCCATGCTCAACTCGAGCAGATGTTGATCCAACACCTTGTCCGCAGTCGTCAGGCGATGATTCAGGCGCAGATAATCCATCCAGGTCGGCGTGCGAAAGGTTTCTGTCCAAAGCGATGGATCCTGAAGATCGCGCTGAAGGTTCCACTGCCGAGCTCCGACGCGGCTCTGCACTCGCCGTCGTTCCTGCATCCGGTCCAGGAAAGCTTCGACGTTCGCCTCCGGTATTGCGTACTCGGTCTTGACGACGATCGGGCCGCTTCTCGGCTTCAGATCGAGGGCAAGCTGCGGCGTTTCGAAGCCAAAAGGATCCTGATCAGAATCTTGCCATTGACGGATCGGCATGAGGAAACCGGTGGCCGCGACCACTACGAGCGCACCAGCGGAAACCTCCAGGGCCAAAGTGAGCGAATGGTTCTCAGCCACTGTGCCCCACACCCAACTGCCGGCCGCGATACCTCCAGACGACAGGGCATAATGGATCGAGAGCGTGCGACCAACGACCCACCTTGGGCTTGACAATTGGATACTCACGTCGAGCCCCGTCCAAGTGACGACCCAGCCCGCGCCGCCGAGCGCCAGCGCAATAGCCGCCACCACCACTGAGGAAGTGAAAGCAAGGGATAGACAACAGGCCGCACAGGCAATGCATGCCAGTGTCGTTAGGCGCTCCTGGGACAGAGACCGCCTCAAGACATTGTTGCAAATGCCGACGCATAACGCACCTGTCCCGAAGCCAGCCATCAAGGCACCATAAACGATTGGTCCTCCCCCTAGTTGATCCCGGGCGACGAGAGGCAGGAGCGCGAGCATGGAGATGCTGGTCAGGCCAAAAAGGGCTCCGCGCGCGATAGCCGCCATGATCTCCGCAGACAGGGCCGTGAAGCGCGCTCCGTCATGGATGGCAGTGGTCAAGGGCTCGCGCGGGAGAGGAGAAGTGCGCACACCCCATGTGCGGCGCCCTATGGTCCACAGCAGCGCTACATAGGTCAGTGTCGCCACAGCGAAAGCTGTCAGTGGTCCAAAGGAGGCGACGACTACGCCACCTAGGGCCGGGCCAACGCTTCGAACGGCGTTATAGCCAACCGAAATGAGCGTGACCGCGGCTGGGACTTCGCGTTTTCGCAGAATATCCCCGACCGACGCGTGCCAGGCAGGATCGGTGAAGGCGGCGCCTGCTCCGGCCAAACAGCTGAATGCGAGAACCATCCATGGATTGAAAATCCCCAGCGCCGCAAGAACAGTCAGCATCGCAGAGGATAACGCTATAGCGCACCAGCCGGCGAACATAAGATTGCGCCGGCTGTAATTATCCGCCAGGGCCCCGGCGATGATCGACAGGACGAACACGGGCAGTGTGGTCGAAGCCTGAACCAAGGCGACCATGACGTCCGAAGTCGAGATGGTCGCCATCAGCCAACTGATGGCGACAGTTTGAACCAGCCAGCCAAGGCTGGCGACCTGCGTGGCAAGCCAGATCGAACGAAAGGTTGCATTTTCGAGCGGCGCAAATGTCGCCGACGAAGCTGGACTCGCATTTTCACGCGCCACCCTGCTCATTGGGTCGAGCCTTCCTCGGTCTATCGGTCGCGTTAGAAGTGCCCTCCCGGCCCACATTGCCCATGGAGGAATGGCACCATGAGCGCATTTTGTCGGCGCAGCGCAAGATATTTCTTTGCCGCTGGCACTCTGGCGCAAGCGATTGCTTCATCTGGAATTGCCACCAACGCCCTTTCATGGTTTCTGGTCCCTGTCACATCGTCGCCTGGTGCTCGAAAATCCGCGCCATGCTGACCGCCGGTGCTTCTGAAACGCGGTCGGGCGGTCGAGATCTACCATCGCTTCCTTGTTAGAGCTCTCCAGGAGCGGTGGCATCGTCCTGCTGGTCTGCCGAAGCAGCAGATTTCCTCTTGAACCGTCGTTGCCCTGACAGCATTGTGCAATCGTCGGCGGGTGCGAGGAAGCGCCTGCTCACGCAGACCAGTCGTTCAGTAAGTCGGCAGGAGCGAATGAATCCTGAGGCTTTCAGCAGCCCGGTCTTCGTGAAGCGTCAAATCTACATTATGCAGGACGATTGCCAGCCTTGCGGACGCTATCGATTTTCTCAATGAATGGCCCGAAGACCGCAGGGACCGACTACCCTTAGGGCCTGCTATGACGCATATGGCGGGCGAAAGCCTATAAGCGGGGCGCGCCATGACTTTTTCGGCTTTGCAAAACGGGCAGCCATATTGGAAGATGCGATTTCCGCCATGCAATGACTGGCTGCCTGCAAATCGGCAGTGGAAAAGTCACGGTATAGTGGTGGCTGGCATGGGGGACGCTGAGGATGGCACTGTGTCGGCATTCCAGCGGTAGCCAAACACAGAAGCAGGTCTCGACATTGGCGGCGCAGTCCTCCCACCCATCAGAACCGCACATTGATCGCGAGCGGCCGGTCTCGGCGACCAGCCGAACCGTTCGGTTGGGCAAAGAGTGCTACCAAGGGTCTGTTGCCCCGCAGGAGCGGAGATGACCGGCTTGAGCAGATTTGAGAGGCCAGTCGTTGTTCAGCTTGGCCACCACGGCTCGGAGCGGATCGTGTTCGAGGTCAATGACGCGGCCGGTATCTTGCTGCGTGATCTTCAACGTCAGACCGTGAAACGCAAGGCCGCGATGGATGCCTGTCTGCAGGTATTGCGCGGTGAGGCTTACCCGGCAATTGCTCGAAGAGCTTTCGTGGCAGCCGCGCTCGAAGCAAAGATTCTGCGCAGCGATTAATAAATCGGAGAGGCTCGGGAATTGCTGACTGACCATCGCCAGGACAGCTGCAATCATCATGGCGATCGTGGAGATGGCTGGACCGGGTCGGCTCACCACCTTGCCCCGATTGCTGCAAAACGGCGGACGTCGGCGCGAAACTCACCTCAGGTGACGAACGCTTCCAGTGGGGTCCGGAGAAGCCGCTCCTCTTCAGATAGAACCCATGCAGAGGTATTTCATTTCTAGGTAGTCCTCAAGCCCATGGCGCGAACCCTCCCGGCCGATGCCAGACTGCTTCACCCCGCCGAAGGGGGCCGCTTCCGATGACATGCGTCCGGTGTTGATGCCCACCATGCCATATTCCAAGGCCTCGGCCACGCGCCAGACACGCTGTAGGTTCGAGGCATAGAAGTAGGCGGCGAGGCCATAGATCGTGTCATTTGCTTCGTGCACGACCTGATCCGCATCGTCGAAGCGGATGATCGGGGCCAGCGGTCCGAATGTCTCTTCCTGCGCAATCGTCATCTCGCTGGAAACTTCGGTGAGGACTGTCGGTTGGAAGAATGTACCCTCCTTCCCAATGCGTGCGCCCCCGCAGCGAATTGCACCGCCTTTTGCGACGGCATCGGCGATATGCGATTCTATCTTGGTCAGCGCATGCCGGTCGATCAGCGGGCCGACGGCGACACCAGGATCGAAGCCGTCACCAACCTGAAGCTGGCGAACCCGCTCCACGAATTTGTCGACAAATTCATCGTGAACGCGCGATTGAACGTAAAGGCGGTTCGCGGAAACGCAGGTCTGGCCGGCGTTGCGGAACTTGGCTTGGATCGCACCGTCGACCGCCGCATCGAGGTTGGCATCGTCGAAGACGATGAAAGGCGCGTTGCCACCGAGTTCGAGGCTGACCTTCTTGATCTGGTCCGAGCATTGGCGCATGAGCAGCCGTCCAACCTCGGTCGAGCCTGTGAAGCTGATCTTGCGCACCCTGGGGTTTGTGCAGAGTTCGCGTCCGACGGCGTCGCCCTCAGACGCGTAGATCAGGTTGACCACGCCTTCGGGAAAGCCAGCCTGATGCGCAAGGACAAACATTGCACCCGCCACGAGCGGCGTCTGTTCTGCGGGTTTCAGTACTATCGTGCAGCCTGCTGCCAAGGCAGGCGAGATCTTGCGCGCCACCATGGACGCCGGGAAATTCCATGGCGTGATCGTGCCGACGACGCCGATCGGCTGCTTGATCACCAGCAAGCGGCGATCCGTCGATGGCGCCGAGATCGTCTCGCCATAGATTCGGTTGGCCTCTTCAGCATACCATTGAAGGTAGGCCGCCGCATGCGCCACTTCTGATTTTGCCTCAGTCAGGGGCTTACCCATCTCCGCCGTCAAAATCGCAGCAAGGTCATCGGCGTGGTCGATAATCAACTGATGCCAGCGCCACAGAACGTCGCTGCGTTCACGGGCCGTCAATGCCGCCCATTCGGGTTGCGCGCTATAGGCTTTGGCGACCGCAACGCTGGTCTCTTGGGCGCCCATATCGGGTAGCTCTGCCAGCAGTTTGCCCGTCGATGGGTTGAAGACCACAAATGTGCGCTCACTGACTGGTTTAGCCAGCGCCGGCAGGCAGTCAAGGCTGCCAAATAAGTCAGGAGATTTGAGGTGGCGGATCAAAGGCGGGTAAAGCGGCAATGTCGATTCCCCATAGGCTCTTGGCCTGTCCGGCCCGGTGGACATCTACAGCGCACCTGTGGCTTTTGCATAGGACCAGCTCCCACGAAAAGTCGGGCGTCCCTTGGTCCGGTTAAAGCTGCCGCGGGGAAGGCCGACGGACAGCTTCCGAAATCGGGACTGATCAGACGGCCTGCCCACATAGCGATGGTTACTAAGGAAAACGCAAGTGGCGACTGGAACGGTGAAGTGGTTCAACACCACCAAGGGATTTGGGTTTATCCAGCCCGACAATGGCGGTTCAAGATGTTTTCGTCCACATTTCCGCCGTTGAACGAGCGGGGCTTTCCACCCTCGCTGATGGTCAGAAAATCAACTATGAAATCACGGTGGTCTGACGCCGCATGAGAAGAGCAGACGAGAACAGAGCTCGACCGGGCGGCTTGAGCAGACTGCTACAAGCCCGCGTGAAGCCAAGCGGTTGAAAGGGAAGGCGGGATATTAAGCCCACCTTTTCATATTTCGACAGATTCAGATCATGCCAATGGCAGCTGTGCGCCGCAGAACAATGCTCGATTGCTGGAAATCAAGCTGCGACGTTCTTGCGGGCCCGCTTCGCCGGTGCCGACTGTTCCTGTTCTGCCGGTTTGCGGCCGAGCGCCATCGTCTTGGCCAATGCCGAGCGCGCGGCGGCATAGTTCGGCGCGACCATGGGATAATCCGCCGGCAGAGCCCATTTGGCGCGATATTCGTCCGGCGTCAGTCCATAGCAAGTCGACAAATGGCGCTTGAGTGATTTGAACTTCTTGCCGTCCTCAAGGCAGATGATGTACTCCTGCGTCACGGACTTCCTGATCGATACGGCAGGCTTGAGAACCTCCGGTTCTTCCGCGGAACCACTGGCGCCGGCTCTGCCTTTGAGTGCCGCATGTACCTGACTGATCAGGGCAGGGAGCTCACTGACCGGGACCGGATTGTTGGAAACATAGGCTGAGACGACATCTGCGGTGAGTCCGATGAGGACCTCGAAGGTGTTGTCGGCTTCTTCTGTCATGAAACTCTCCGGGGTGGTATGAAAGACAGTCGAGGAAGTGTCGGTGCATAGGGCTGGTTGCCGCTAAAAGCAATAAAGGCTCGGCAAGACTATTGCGATGTGGGTCCTGCACTGCGGTCAATAGCGGCCAATTCCGCCGTCTTGCGCGTATTGATCCGGCCGCGTTTACACCGACAAGCCGATGAGACCGAAACGTGCGCTTGGTAGTAAAGAAGAGGAAGCGCAGCAGCCGTCCCTGAGTGGCGAGCGCATCATCGTCCAAAGCATGCACTTGATCTTTAACCAAAGGGACAATTGCGGAAAAAGGCACACCTCTCCTGACCTAGACTGATATCCGGATCAGCTCGTAGGGAACACGTCATTTCAACAATGACATGCGGAAATGCTCCATGTTCTCTTCAACGCTTTCGCGGCTGAGGTCACCCGTCTTCCTGTCGCGAATCATTTCGTACATGCGCTCATGAAGTCCGACCGCGCGCCACTTGCCGCTTACCTCAAGCGACTTCTGGACCCACGGTGCGACCATTTTCAGAACGAAGTCGGCGATCACCACGATCAGCGGGTTGCGAGCTGCCTTGTAGATAGCGCGATGGAAATCGAGGTCGGCCTTGAGGAGTTCCTCGATTGGCGAATTCGCGTCGTCCGACAGTCTCTTCAAGCGGTCGATGCACTCTCTCATGACAGTAAGGTCCTCGTCCGTGCGCCTCATCGCAGCGAGTTCCGAGCAGTTGCGGTCGAAGATGTATCGCAGTTCCATCAGCATTTCGGGGGTCGAACTCTGGAGGTAGAGCTTGAACATAGCCAGCGGCATTGCCGGGAGACCTTCGTCCTTGCGGATGTAATTGCCGAATCCGTGCCTGGTATCTACGATCCCCGATACTGCGAGCGTCTTGATCGCCTCTCTAATTGGTGTCCGGCTTATTCCCAGCTTCTGGGCCAGCTCCTTTTCGTTCGGAAGTTTGTCGCCGGGACCGAGGTTTCCATTAGCGATTTCGCCTGTGATGTAGTCGAGTGCAATGTCCAACCTGCTTGGGATTTTCTTTGGATCAACAGACAGCATTCCTAGTCACGCTCCGGTCATAAATGAGGAAGGTACGAGGTCATACCGCGTTTCGCCTTTTGCGACAAACACCCGACTATGGTCGGCCAGCGGGTATCGGAATTTTTTCGCTGATTTGTCCCAGTCGCTTGGAGGCCTTCGGATCGAACGGGAACATCAAACCCGCAGCAAGGAAGCCGCCGTCGACATTGAGCGTGTGCCCGGTAACGTAGGCCGCCTCATCGCTCGCCAAGAACACTGCCGCGTCCGCGATTTCCGACGGTTCGCCATAGCGGCGCTGCGGGACGAGCCGATGATACGCCTCCCGGGTTTCGACCGTGTGCATAGCTTTGGATACCTCTGTGAGGATGGGGCCGGGCGCGATGTTGTTGACGGTGATCCCCGATTCGGCAAGCTCGACCGCCATGACCTTGGTGAGGAGCTCGACGCCGGCTTTCGAGGCACCATATGCGGAGCGCCCGACGCCTCCCTTCTGGCCGGACAGAGAGGCGATATTGATGATCTTCCCATATCCCTTGGCCGCCATGATCCGTGCAAACGCCTGCGCTACGAGGAAGGTCCCAGTCAAGTTGATCCGAACGACGCGTTCGAATTCTTCTCTCGTGCTCTCGAGGAACAACGTGGTTGCACCTACGCCCGCGTTGTTGACCAAGATGTCGACGGTGCCAAACCGTTCGATTGTTTTCTCCACCATAGCGGCGACATCCTCGTCGACAGAAATGTCGGCACGAACCGCCAACGCCTTTTCGCCTAGGCGCGCCGCAGCTTCGTCTGCCACGTTCGCATCACGATCGACGATGACCACATTCGCCCCTTCGCGAACATAAGCTTCCGCTACCGCGAGCCCGATCCCCCGTCCTGCGCCAGTCACCACGGCGGTGCGGTCCGAAAGTCTCATCTGCAGTCCTCCTTGGAAGAATAAGGTATAAGGTATGAGGTATGACCTTGACAGAGTTATGGGCTCCTTCTATGAGTCTTGTCAAGAGTGGAGCTTCGGTCGGGGTGAGGAGGTAGGTTTCCTCGACCGGGAGTGTGGGAGAGTAGCGTGCCTTCAACTGCGAAGTTAAAAGCCGTGTTTTACGGCGATGATTTCACAGGTTCGTCAGAGAATCTGGCGCAGTTCCATCGGAACGGCGTCAAGGGCAAGTTGTACTTGGCGCGTCCCGCGACGGAAAAGGTTGCCGCCGATGCCCAACGTTACGATGTGCTCGGTTTCGCCGGCACCGCCCGGGCGCTGTCGGGAGTCGAGCTTGACGCCGAACTTGACAGCGCCTTCTCGATCATAGCCAGGCTGAACAGCGCCTTCATTCAATACAAAATCTGTTCGACCTTCGACTCGTCGCCGACGGTCGGGAGTTATGGTGCCGTGCTCGACCGCGCCGCGATCCACTTTGGAAAACGTGACGTTCCCGTGCTCGCGGCCACACCCGACTTCGGACGCTACACCTGCTTCGGAAATCATTTCGCGCGCTTCGCAGACAGGATTGAACGGCTAGACCGTCATCCAAGTATGTGCCGCCATCCTAAAACGCCGATGCACGAGGCCGATCTTCGCATGCATCTGGCCGGGCAGACGGACAGGGAGTTCGTCAACGTCACACTTCCCATGATCCACAACCGCGCCAAGATGGACGAATGGGTCTTCGAGTCTTTCCGGGACGGAGCGGGAGTCATTTTCGACGGCGCCGAAAATGACGACCTGGCCGCGGTGGCGGATTTGTTGTGGGCGAGGGCTTCGACGCACCCGATTTTCGCGCTTGCTGCTCAAGGCCTTGCCCAGCAGCTTGGCGCGCTCTGGGCTCGGTTGGGACTCCTGTCCAGATCCAGGCCCGTCAATACCGAGATCCCCGGGGTCGAGAAACTGCTCGTATTGTCCGGCAGCTGCGCCCTTCAGACTGGACGCCAGATCGCTGCGGCGGAAGCTGCCGACTGGAAGATGGTTCATCTCGACGTCTCAAAGATCGCTTCAGGCGAGCAAGGTGCCGCAGCTGCGCGCGAAGCAGCTTTGAAGGCCGTTGAAGCACTCCACCGCGGTCGCCCGACCGTCATCTACACCGCCCGTGGAGAGTCCGGCCGGGTGGTCGATAGCGAGGTCCCGGCGGAGCGCCTTGGAGCGATCTACTGCGCCATTGCCCGGACGGTGCGGCGCGCGGTGTCGCTGCCGCGGATCGTCTTTTCCGGCGGGGACAGCTCAAGCTACGCCGTCAGAACGGTCGGTGCGGAAGCTCTTGAGATCGCGGTTTTCGACGAAGTACAGAACTGCCACGTTTGCCGCCTTGACGCGCCGGGTGACGCCGAAATCGACGGGCTCGAAGTCATGCTCAAGGGCGGACAGATCGGCGCCGACGACTTCTTCATGCGCGCCCTGAGGGGCACCATCGGTTCGGTCGCGGCGTAGGGAAGAGAAATGCATCAGAAGATCATTTTCGAAGCGCGGGTCAACGAGTACGCGCCGCGTACATCCAACCCCAACATCCCGTACACCGCCGATGAGATCGCGGAAGCCGCAGTCGCGGCCCGCAAGGCAGGTGCGGCGATCCTGCATTATCACGCGAGAACTCCGGATGGGGGGGCGACGAACACCGTCGAAGCCAATGGCGATATCATCCGCAAAGTCAGATCGGCCACCGATCTGCTCATCCTCCCAACCCTTGGCTTCATCTCCAATGATTCGGACGCCAAGAAGCGTATTGATACGGTGGCCACTCTGGCGCTGGATCCGGCGACGAAGCCCGACATTGCTCCGATCGATACAGGATCGGCGAACCTCGAGCTTTGGGATCCTGAGCGGGCCGCGTTCGAAAATCCGGAGCGGCTCTATCTCAACACGACCGAAAGTCTGATGCATTATGCCCGCAGGTTGGCAGAAACTGGCGTCAAGCCAAAGCTAGTCACGTGGTCGGTCGGATTCACGCGGCGGGCGATCGCCTTGATGAATGCAGGTCTGGTCGCGGGGCCGGCCTACTTCCTGCTCCATCTGACGGGAGGGCGCTACATCACCGGGCATCCGCCGACAGAGGCCGGATTGCTGGCGCACCTTGCGTTTTTGCCCGACGACAGGCCTATCGAATGGACGGTGAACTGCCTAGGGGGAAACCTGCTGGACATAGCGCCAGCGATTTGCCGACTGGGTGGCCATATGGCCATCGGCATCGGCGACTACCCGTATCGCGAGCTTGGAACGCCCACGAACGCGGACGTCATATCCCGAGCGGTCGAGATCGCCCAAAGAGTCGGACGCGAGCCCGCCACGCCCGCGGAGGCGCGGACGATCCTGGGATTGGACAGTAAGTAAAACGATCCGACATGGCGCCGCTCAGCCAGCGGCGTATTTGTAGTTTTTCAAAGGTATGACGTCATATCATGGTTGAGGCGAACGCACAGCAGGAGCTCTTGGAAGTCGGGCAGATGCCAACGGCTCGCATTCTTCTCCAGGCCGAAGGAGTCCAGAAGTCGTTCAACGGCGTCCCCGCGCTGGTCGACGGAAGGCTGACACTCAAAGCTGGCACGGTACACGCCCTCTGCGGCGGCAACGGTGCGGGCAAGAGTACGTTTCTGAACATAACAATGGGTCTGCTGCGCCGTGACGGCGGTACGGTGCAAATCGACGGCGAACCGGTCGACTTCAAGAGCGCCGCGGACGCGCTACGCCATGGCATCGCGATCATCACGCAGGAGCTTTCTCCGGTTCCGGAGATGACAGTCGCCGAGAACCTTTATCTTGGTCGTGAGCCTAAGCGACTTGGGGTCTTCGTGAACTTCGCTCAAATGCGGCGGGACGCCCAGGCATTCCTCGACGAACTGGGTTTCGAAGTCAACGCGCGCGCAAAGATGGGGGAACTGAGCCTCGCGCAGATTCAGCTCGTCGAGATCGCGAAGGCCCTGAGCTATCGCGCGCACATTGTCATCATGGACGAGCCTACCTCGGCAATCGGCGAACATGAAGTCCATGTCCTGTTCAACGCGCTCCGCAAGATTACCGCGCGCGGTTCCGCAATCATCTACGTCTCCCACAAGCTGACCGAAATCTTCGAGATCGCGGACGAATACACCGTTTTCCGCGACGGCCGGTTCATCGCGACGGGAAACATCAAGGACATCGATCGTCGCCACCTCGTGACACAGATCGTTGGTCGCGAAGTGAAGCTGGTCGAGAAGGGTAAACCTCTAGAAGACGCTCCGATCCTCCTTTCGGTGTCGAACTTGGCACGCGGATCACACTTCCGCGGCATCTCCCTCGAAGTCGCGTCGGGCGAGGTGGTGGGCATCTATGGATTGCTTGGCTCAGGACGGACCGAGTTCTTAGAAACGATTTTCGGACTTCACTCTCCCACGAGCGGAGAGGTCATATTCAACGGCGACAAGGTGAGACCCGGCCGCCCCAAGGAAGCGATCAGGCGCGGGATGGCCATGGTCACGGAGGACCGCAAAGACAGCGGCCTCGTCCTCTCGTCCTCGATCGCCCACAATATCACGCTCTCCTCGCTCGCCCTCATGGCAGTCAGCGGCTTCATCCGCGGCGACAAGGAACGAAGCGCCGTGCGCGACATGATCGACTCACAGCGCATCAAGTCGGCGTCGCCCGACGTCACCGTCGAGACCTTGTCTGGTGGAAATCAACAGAAAGTCGTTCTGGCACGCTGTCTGCTGACCGACCCGCGGCTCTTGATCTGCGATGAGCCTACGCGCGGCATCGACGAAGGCTCGAAGCAGGAGATCTACGCGTTCCTGCGGGATTTCGCCGCAAAGGGCAATGGCGTCCTGGTGGTCTCCTCGGAGGCCCCCGAGATCATCCAGCTCAGCGACCGGATCGCAATCTTCAAACAGGGGCAGCTCGTCAACATCATCGACGGTGCCGACGCAACACAACAGACGCTCATGGACCTGGCGAGCTGACCGATGGCTGCTGGTTCCTCAAAGGGAGGATTTGAGCAATGAATACAATCGCTGCGGCGAAGCCCGGAAGCATGCGGGCAGGAGAACTGATCAGGCAGTTCAGCATCGTCCTGGTGTTCTTCCTGATCGTGGCGTTCTTCTCATTCGCCAGCCAATATTTCCTGACGTGGCCGAACTGGCTCAATCTTGTCCGGCAGTCGTCCATTAATGGCATTCTGGCTATTGGCGTCACCTTCGTGATCCTCACCAAGGGCATAGACCTGTCGGTGGGATCCGTCATGGCGCTGGCCGGAATGATCGCCGCCAGCCTGGTCACCGACACGAACGAGCACTTCGTGCTTTGGGGCATCCTGGCGGGGCTTGCCGTCGGCGCCGTCCTTGGGCTGGTCAACGGAGTGCTCGTCGCTGCGATCAAGGTTCCGCCGTTCGTTGTAACCCTCGGCATGCTTAGTGCCGCCCGCGGATTAACCCTGATCTTCTCGGATGGCCGACCGATTCCGAATCTATCGGACCCCTTCACATGGATCGGCGGCGGCCAAATCATGTACGTGCCGGTTCCGATCCTGGTCCTGCTGCTCGTCTTTCTGATTGGATGGACCGTCCTGAACTACACGACCTTCGGACGTTATGTCTATGCAGTCGGTGGCAACGAGAAGGCGGCACGTACGAGCGGCGTCTCGACGAAGATCGTGGTCGGCTCGACCTACGTCATCTCCGGGCTTCTGGCGGGCCTGGCTGGGATCGTTCTCTCAGCCAGGACAACCGCAGCCCTGCCGCAGGCCGGCATGGGCTACGAGCTCGACGCAATCGCCGCCGTCGTCATTGGAGGGACCAGCCTTGCCGGCGGTCGCGGTTCGCTGCTCGGCACGCTCATTGGAGCGCTGATTATTGGCACCATCAACAACGGCATGGACCTGATGGGAGTGTCTTCCTACTACCAGCAAGTGCTCAAGGGCACCATCATCGTGGTCGCGGTCATCGCCGATCAAATCCGCAAATGACGCAATTTCAGGAATTGCCGCCGACAGGTCGGCGACAATGCCCGATCGCACAAGCATGCGCTCGGGCGGCTTCAACCAGAGGAGAGTTTGAAATGCAGATGTCTCGGAGGAACCTGCTCAAGGCAGGCGTGGGAATGGCAATCGGCGTGGCCATGCTGGCCGGAACACAGATGGCGTTGGCGGAGGACAAAATTCGGATCGCTGCGTTATCGTTCGGCGAGTCCGGTGAATACATGAAGGCTTGGTCGACGGAAATCCAGAACCACCCGGCCGTCAAGTCCGGCATGGTCGAGATCACGGTTTTCGACGGCAAATATGACCCGCTGACCCAGGCTAACCAGATCGATACCGCGATCACCCAGCAGTTCAACGCCATCATCATGGCACCGTTCGACCTCCAGGCGTCGGCTCCGCCGATCGACAAGGCGGCGCAGGCCAAAATCCCGCTGATTGTCTCGGCGCTCAAGACGAAGTCAACGAATTACACCGCGTCCATCATCGTCAACGACACCGAGGGCGGCCGCATCATCGCCGAGGAACTCGGCAAGCGGCTCCCTAAGGGCGGCAACGTCGTTCTCATGGAAGGTCCGATCGGCCAGTCCGCTCAGATCGAGCGCCGCGCTGGCGTCGACGCCGGGCTCGCGAAGTTCCCGAATTTGAAGCTCATCGAGGCCAAGACGGGCAACTGGAGCCGTGCCGAAGGCCAGGCCCTTATGGAGAACTGGCTGCTGGCTCATCCCGGCCAGATCAACGGCGTGCTTGCCGAAAACGACGAGATGGCGCTGGGTGCGATCGTGGCGATGAAGAGCGCCGGCATCGATCTCAAGACCGTTCCGGTCTTGTCGATCGACGGAATTCCCGACGCCAAGCGCGCGGTGAAGAAGGGCGAACTGGCGGTCTCCCTCTACAAGTATGCGCGTGCCGAGGGCCAGGGTGCCGTCGATCTCGCTCTGCATGCGATCAAGGGCGACAGCTACAAGCCGCAGGCAGAAATCTGGGGCTCTCTGATGGAATGGAAGGACGGCAAAGAGAAGGACTACGTCGTGCCGTGGCTGATCCTCGATTCCACAAATGTCGAGAAGTACATGTAATCAGAAGGCTTGACTGCGGACGGCCCCTGGGCCGTCCGCATGACCTGTTCCGAAATCAAGGATGAGCACCATGCAAGAAAGAAAACTCGGAAAGACCCATGTGACGCTGACCTCCCTTGGGCTGGGGACTTCACCGCTCGGAGGCTGCAACGTCGACGTGACCTTTCAAACTTTCGAAGCGGTCGTCCTCAAGGCCTATGAACTCGGGGTCCGCTACTTCGACACCGCGCCGCTCTACGGTCTTGGCAAGTCCGAGCACTCGCTCGGCCATGTGCTTCGGAACAACGATCTTGTCGGGAAGGTGGTCGTCAGCACCAAGGCGGGGCGTATCCTCAAGCCTGAGAGCCGAGCCAAGCGCGCCGAAAGTCTTTATGGCATCGATTGGGTGAAGTCGCTGCCGTTCGTCGACGAATACGACTATTCGTACGACGGCATCATGCGCGCTTTTGAAGACAGCCAGCAACGCCTGGGCATGGACCACATCGACATCCTGTATCTCCATGACGTGAGCGGTGAATGGCATCGCGAGTCATATGACACGCATCTCTCTGCCTTGAGGGCCAGCGGCTACAAGGCTTGCGACGAGCTGCGCCGCACGGGGTCTGTCAAAGCCGTCGGCCTCGGCGTCAACGAAACGGCGTCTGTCCTGCAGGTAGCCGAGGAGTTCGATCTGGACTGCTCGATGGTCGCTGGACGGTACACCCTCCTGAACCATGGCGCCCTCGACCATTTCTACCCGGAAATGCAGCGCCGAGGTATCGGCATTATCGCCGCCGGCATTTACAATTCAGGCATCCTGGCCGAGGGCAGCAAGTCAAGGACGACGACCCGGACCTACGACTGCCAGCCCGCACCCGAGGCGATTGTTCGCAAGGTCGAGGCACTTGAGGCGGTGTGCGAACGCCACGGCGTATCCCTTCCGACCGCGGCGACGCAATTCGTCTACGCGCATCCCGCAGTGACTGCGGTCGTCCAGGGCGCTTTGACGCCGGAACATGTGGCGGCGAACGTCGCCGCGATTTCCACGCCAATCCCAACGGCATTTTGGGATGACCTCAAATCGTCGGGTCTCATTCCCGCGGCCGCCCCAGTGCCTGCGGCGTAAAGGCGATGACGGTGGAGTTGGCTCGGCCAAGACCCTCGGATGTCCTTGTCACCTACCGTGTCGAAACGGCTGGAAGTCCCGAGACGTTGGCGGCCAAGATCGCAAGCGATCAGTCCACCGGAACGTTCGTGGACCTGCCGGGAGAGACGGCTGAACTCAAAGCCCGCGCGGCCGCGCGGATTATCGCTTTCGAGCAGCTGGACACCACCGAAATCCCTTCTCTTCCCGCCAAGGGAGCGGCTTTCAATCGGGCGCAGGTGACGATTGCTTATCCGCTCGAAGCTGTCGGCACCGACCTGTCGGCCCTGGCGACGGTGGCGCTCGGCGGTGTCTGGTCGATCAAGGAGTTCACGGGACTTAGGGTCATCGGCCTTCAGTTGCCGTCCGAGTTCGACGGGATTTATCCCGGACCCCAATTCGGGATCGAAGGCTCGCGGCGGCTTACAGGTGTCAACGACAGACCGATTATAGGAACCATTATCAAGCCTGCGCTGGGTCTTACTCCTGATGAAACGGCGAAAGTCGTCGGCGAGTTGGTCACATCCGGCGTTGATTTCATCAAAGACGACGAGAAGCTGATGTCGCCGCCTTACTCCCCATTGGAAGCGCGCGTGAAGGCCATCATGCCGCTCATTCGGGACCACGAGCAGCGAACCGGGAAGAAGGTCATGTACGCCTTCGGCATTTCCGACGTCGATCCCGACGAGATGGTGCGGAAGCACGACATGGTGGTTCGCGAAGGCGGTAACGCCGCGGTCATCAACATCAACTCAATCGGCATGGGCGCATTCCTGTTCCTGCGCCGGCGTTCATCGCTCGTGCTGCACGCCCACCGTAACGGTTGGGACCTCATCACCCGGCATCCGGGCCTCGGTTTCGACTTCTCGGTTTATCAGCAGCTTTGGCGCCTGTTGGGCGTCGACCAGTTCCAGATCAACGGCATCGCAGCGAAATACTGGGAGCCGGACGACTCTTTCGTTCAGTCTTTCCACGACCTACAGAAGCCGATCTTCCATGACGCCGACCGCCCGTTGCCTGTCGTTTGCTCGGGCCAATGGGGCGGCCAGGCACCCGAGACCTATCGGCGGACCGGACAGACAGTCGACCACCTCTATCTGTGTGGTGGTGGTGTGGTTAGCCATCCTGGCGGACCTGCAGCTGGGGTGAAGGCTGTTCGGGCCGCATGGGACGCTGCCGTCGCAGGGATCGAGCTCCAGGAACACGCGAAGTCTCATCCGGAGCTGGCGCAGGCGCTCGCCAAGTTTGGCTCGAAATCACCGATATCAGAAGGGAAATGACGCGATGGAGTACCGTCAACTTGGTCGGTCTGGCCTGAAAATTTCGCAATTGGTCCTGGGCTGCATGAGCTTCGGCGTCGCGGAACGCGGCAACCATGCATGGACGTTGTCTGAAGAGGATAGCAGGCCTTTCATCAGGCAAGCCCTCGAACTTGGCATTAACTGCTTCGATACCGCCAACGTCTATTCTGACGGTACCAGCGAGGAGATTGTCGGAAGACTTCTCAAAGAGATGGCGCCGCGCGACGAGGTCGTCATCGCTAGCAAGGTCTACGGCAAGATGCGGAATGGTGCCAATGCCGTTGGCCTGTCACGCAAGGCGATCATTGCCGAGGCAGAGGCTAGCCTGAGGCGACTTGGGACCGACTACATTGACCTCTACCAGATCCATTTCTGGGACAACTCGACTCCGATCGAGGAGACGTTGGAGGCGCTGACCGACCTCGTGCGAAGCGGCAAGGTACGATACATTGGCGCAAGCAACTGCTACGCTTGGCAGTTCGCGCGCGCGCTCTACAAATCGGACGCCTGCGGATGGTCGCGCTTCATTTCTATGCAGGCGCAAATGAACCTCCTTTACCGTGAGGAGGAACGCGAGATGCTGCCGCTCTGCAGGAGCGAAGGCGTCGGCATAATAGCCTTCAGCCCCTTGGCGCGCGGACGTCTTAGCCGACCGTGGGAAGAAAGCAGCTTGAGGTCTGAGACCGACAACGTGACAGCACGATTCTACGGGCATGCCGACGAGGCGGATCGGCGCGTGGTGGATGTCGTCGCCAAGATCGCCGCCGCAAAGAGCGTCTCTCGGTCGCTTGTCGCTATGGCGTGGCTCAACTCGAAGGCGGGCGTCACTGCTTCGATTGTCGGCGCGACCAAACTATCGCACTTGAAGGATGCGGCCGCGTCCCTTGACGTGAAGCTGACTGCAGATGAAATAAAGGAACTCGAAGCCCCCTATGTGCCCCATCAGGTCGTGGGCCTGAATTAATGCGGATTACCCGCCGTTTCAGAAACGAAGACCACGACATAGAAACAGCGGCCGAAATGCTCCGCAACGGTGAAGTTGTGGCCTTTCCAACGGAGACAGTTTACGGGCTTGGAGCCGACGCCAGCAATTCCGCCGGAATTGAAAACATCTATGAGGCGAAGGGACGCCCACGGTACAATCCGCTGATTGTCCATGTTGCCGACATGGATATGGCCCGCAGGATCGCCCAGTTCAACCAGAATGCCGAGTTAGTCGCTGCCCGGTTTTGGCCAGGCCCCCTGACGATACTGCTGCCGAAGAAGGATGATTGCGGACTGGCCCCTGCGGTGACTGCGGGCCTGGAGAACGTAGCGATCCGGTTTCCGTCTTCACAGGTTGCCCAACGCCTTATCCGAGCAGTTGGATTCCCGGTGGCGGCGCCGTCGGCCAACCTTTCGGGGAAGATATCCACGACGCGTTTCGCGCAAGTGGTTCACCAACTCGACAGCCGCATAGCAGGAATTATTGAAGATGACACCTGCGACCACGGGCTAGAGTCCACAATCCTGTCCTTGGTCGGAGCGCCTACAATCCTGCGTCAGGGTTCGGTTCCGCAAGAGCTGCTCGAAGAGCTTCTTGGCTCGATGGGGGAGGACAGCGACCCGCGTGAAATATCAGCGCCGGGGCAATTGAGAAGTCACTACGCGCCTCACGCTGCCGTCCGGATCGACATCGACCAGCCGAGGGCGAATATGATTTGGGTTGGCTTCGGACCGACATCCGAGGGTTGCCACTTGACGCTGTCCGCTTCCGGCGACCTGCAAGAGGCTGCTCGAAACCTGTACGCAGTCATGACCGAGGCTGACGCTCTTGCAAAAGCGGGCGAGGTGATCGGATTCGCGCCGCTACCGATGGTCGACCTTGGCCGCGCCATAAACGACCGATTGAGACGTGCCTCCGCGCTACCTGACTAGACTCATGTGCGGTAGCTTTAGAAATGCCGGGCTCAAAAATCACTTGCATAGGAAGGTATGACCTTATACCTTATACGTCGCCGCCTTGGAGGAGCTGTGCTGGGAGGTTTCGTGGGAACAATTCACGACATCAATCTTCACGAGTGGCGCCGTATTGGCGGTGCTCGCTCGCCGCGGCCTCCAGGCGGCCTACCGCGCGCCTTCCAACGACATACCCAACGGATGACCAATGACCGACCTCGAACTCAGGCCACTCGGAAAAACCAAAGTGCAGGTGACTTCGCTGGGGCTCGGCACGGTGCCCCTCTCGGGCTTCAACGCCGACGTCTCATATGACGAGTTCGAAGCCACGATCCTTGCAGGGTATTCGTCCGGAATCCGCTACTTCGATTGCGCGCCGATGTACGGCTTTGGGAAGTCCGAACACTACCTGGGGCATGCCCTCCGGGCGAACAAGCTGCGCCAAGACGTCGTGGTCAGCACCAAGGTTGGGCGCGTCCTCAAGCCCGCCAGCAGGACGAAGAAACTCGAGACCGTGTACGGCATCGACTGGATCGATCCATTGCCGTTCCTCGACACTTACGACTACACGTATGACGGTGTCATGCGTGCGTTCGAGGACAGCCAGCAGCGACTCGGTCTCGACTACATCGATGTCCTTCTTGTCCATGACGTCGGTCGCGCCTGGCACGGTGACCAAAGCGAATTCTACTGGGACCAGCTGCGCGCTTCCGGTTACAAGGCGCTCGACGAGCTCCGGTCGAGCGGCGCCGTCTCGGCCATAGGTCTGGGCGTCAACGAAACGGACTCGGTCGTCGGTGTCGCGCGCGAGTTTCAGATAGACTGCTCCCTGATCGCAGGGCGCTATACGCTGTTGAACCACGGGCCCCTCGAAGCCGCCTTTGACGAGTTACTCGAGCGAAACGTATCGGTGATCGCCGGGGGCATCTTCAATTCCGGAATCCTTGCGACCGGCGTTGGCGCAGCCACAGCCACGTATGACTACGGCAAGGTCCCGGCCGCCGTCGTGGAGAAGGTGAAGGCCATCGAGAGCGTTTGCGTGGAATATTCAGTGAGTCTGCCGGCGGCGGCAATGCAATTCGTTTACGCGCATCCGGCTGTGGCGACCATGGTCATGGGAGCGAAAAGCGCCGCCGAAGTGGACCAGAACATCAAGGCGATCAACGAGAAGATACCATCGGCGTTCTGGGACGCCTTGAAGGCTGCGAACCTCCTTCCGTCGAAGGCTCCGCTGCCGAAGGCCGGACCATGAATTGCGCCACCATCGGCCGTACTTTCCAATGTGACGCGGTGGTCGAGCCGGTTGCGTCAGCGGAAGCGCGCAAGGGCGTCGAAGCGCTCGTCAGAACTTATGGAGAGCTTCTTGCGATTTACTCGTTCATGCATCTCGCATTGAAGGAGAAGGGTATGCGCTTTTTGGTCGGCGAACTCGCCGACCGTGCAGCCGAGATCAAAGGGTCGGTCGCGGCAGCACGCTCTGTCTTGCCGGGCGTCGCTGGCCAACAGCACGCGTTCGCCCATCTGGGAAAGGCAGACCGTCTGCTGGCTGACGCGGACACGCTGCTGCAGCGCGGCGTCCTCGTCCAAGACGCGCCGCTCTTGGGGTTGCTTTCAAACGCCGTAACCGAGCTCGAGCGTTCGGCCGCAATACTCGACACAACGACTTTCGACACAAGCAGCTGCTGTGCAGGGTCTCTATCTGGTCATGGGGAGGAATACCATGGGAGCACATTCAATCTGGGTGCTTGAATACTCGCGCAGCCCGGTGCACCCGGTCAGCGGGGTCTATTACGGCGAGCACAATCGGGGAACGATGAACCTGCCGTTCGCCTACATAGTTATCAAGACCAGCAACGCCGTCGTCCTGGTCGACGTCGGACACGACGCCGGCGACTTCGGAGGGCAGATCGCCAACTCGATTGGCGTCACCGGATGGACAGGTCCCGACATCGTCCTTGGCGAGTGCGGCGTGAGGCCACAGGACGTCACCCATGTGATCCTGACGCATGCACATTTCGATCACATCGGAGGCCTAAAATTCTTCCCCAACGCCAAGATCTACATCCAGAAGAAGGAGCTGGACTCCTGGATGTGGATTCTCGCCAAGGGCCGCCGGTTCCGCTCTCTTCAGGCGGGATTGAACCCTGCCGACATCCTCTACCTGACCCAGGCAAACATTGAGGGCCGTCTCGAATTGGTGGAAGGCGAGAGGGAAAATCTGCTGCCGGGAATTCACCTCTATCCCGCATTCGACACGCACACTGCGGGCTCGCAATATGTGGTGGTGCAGAACGGCGACGGAGACGACAAGATCGTCCTGTCAGGCGACGTGGTCTATACCTATAGAAACCTCAACGGGGGCGACTCGAATGATCCGTGTTTCGTTCCGCCGGGCCTCGCCAACGGCAGTCAAACGCGGCTGATCGAGACCGCCGAGGAGATGCTTGGGATCGTCGGCAACGACGAGCGCCGCATCATTCCCATGCACGAGGAACGGCTGTCAAAGATCTATCCGTCGCGCGCGACAGATCGCGAGCTCATGCTCGTCGAGATATGTCTGGCTGACGGAGAACCTTCAAGAGTGTGATGAAAGTTGCGTAGTTCACAATCGTCCTCCCAAGACGATGCGCAGGGAAAGGCCGGGTGAGTGTCGACGACCCCGGCCTTTTCCATTTCGCTTCCTTCACATCTACCTGAGCAAGGGGATCAACTGGGTGACCGAGTTCTTCGCGTCGCCATAGAACATGCGGGTGTTCTCCCTGAAGAAGAGCGGATTCTCAATCCCGGAATAGCCCGTCCCCTGACCACGCTTCGATACGAAGACCTGCCGGGCCTTCCAGACTTCGAGGACTGGCATTCCGGCAATCGGTGAATTCGGGTCTTCCTGAGCCGCCGGATTCACGATGTCGTTCGAACCGATGACTATAACGACGTCGGTGTCAGGAAAGTCCTCGTTGATCTCGTCCATTTCCAAGAAGATGTCGTAAGGGACTCGGGCTTCGGCGAGGAGCACGTTCATGTGGCCGGGCAGTCGACCCGCGACGGGATGGATGGCGAAGCGTACGGTCTTACCTGCCGCACGCAATTTGCGGGTGAGTTCGGAAACTGCACCCTGGGCTTGCGCGACCGCCATCCCATAGCCAGGGACGATAATGACGCTTTGCGCGTCGTTGAGGGCCGCGGCGACCCCATCGCCGTCGATCGAGATCTGCTCGCCCGTGATCTCCAGCTGCGGGCCAACCGTGTTTCCAAAACCGCCCAGGATCACGGACACGAAGCTGCGGTTCATCGCCTTGCACATGATGTAGGAGAGAATTGCGCCGGAGGAACCAACCAGAGCCCCGGTAACGATGAGGAGATCGTTGCCGAGGAGGAAGCCCGTGGCTGCCGCCGCCCATCCGGAATAGGAGTTGAGCATTGAGACCACGACCGGCATGTCGGCGCCGCCGATCGCCATGACGAGATGAGCGCCGAGGAGGAAAGCAATCAGGGTCATCACGTATAGGGGCCATGCGCCGGCATGGTTCATGTAGAGGAGCATCAGCGCGACAGAGATGGCGATCATGCCCGCGTTCAAAAGATGCCGGCCCGGCAGGATGAGCGCCTTGCCGCCGATCCGCCCGGGGCACCGTAAGCTCGCAATTGCCGCCGCGCTCGGCCGCGAGATCGACGACGACCGAGCCCGGCTTCATCGCGGCGACCATGTCGGCCAGCCACAGCTTCGGAGCGTCGAGGCCGGGTATCAAGGCAGTCGTGATGACGATGTCGATCTCGGGAGCGAGTTCGCGGAACTTGGCCAGCTGCTTCTCACGGAACTCAGCTGATGAAGGCGTCGCATAGCCACCCGTCGCAACGCCGTCGTTCTGCTGTTCGTCGAAGTCGAGATAGACGAATTGAGCGCCCATGGATTCGATCTGCTCGGCCACCTCGGGCCGAACGTCGAAGGCGTAAGTGACCGCGCCGAGGCTGGTGCTGGTTCCAATGGCGGCCAATCCGGCGACGCCAGCGCCGATGACGAGCACCTTGGCCGGAGGCACTTTGCCAGCCGCGGTGATCTGGCCCGTGAAGAAGCGGCCGAAGTTGGCTCCGGCCTCGATCACGGCGCGATAACCCGCGATGTTGGCCATCGACGATAAGGCATCCATCTTCTGCGCGCGGCTGATGCGCGGCACCATGTCCATGGCGATGACATTCGCCCCGCAAGCCCGGGCACGTTCGAGCAGCTCCTTGTTTGCGGCCGGATAAAAGAAAGAAATCAGCGTCTTTCCGGACGAGAGCAAATTCAGCTCATCGTCGGACGGCGGACGAACCTTGACGACGACGTCGGCGGCCGCGACAAGCGCCCGCGCGCTCTCGACAACCGTGACGCCTGCCGCACGATAGGCGTCATCGGAGATGCCGGCCGCCACCCCGGCTCCGGCTTCAACCACGGCATCGTGTCCAAGCTTCTTGAGCTGCGATGCGGAGTCCGGCGTCAATGCGACGCGCGATTCTCCGACAAGCCGCTCGCGCAGCGCTCCGATCTTCACTCAATCCCTCCCATTTTCTGTTTCGCGACAGGAAGGCAGCTCGTACCACCATGTGATAAATGTTACAAGGAAATTCACAAAATAACATCAAATCAACCAATTTTGCGATTGCACTATGTGATATCTCCCATTCGGGCATATCCGCCGATCATTGTAGGCTGGCGGGCGTTGGCGATGTTTGCGCCGGTGTGATGTGATAATGTTCGCTGTATCACAACCAAGCATGTTGAATTGTGATAAAATATGTTATATTTGGGGATCTCTCGCACGTCGACAGAGGAGTGCCGAATGATCCCAGCCAAGGTATCGATTTCTGATCTCGCAAACGCGATCCGCGTTCTTTCCATCGATGCCGTGGAGGCAGCCAATTCCGGTCATCCGGGGATGCCGATGGGCATGGCTGACGCCGCGGCCGTGTTGTTTGCAAGGCATTTGAAATTCGACGCCAGCCAGCCTCGCTGGGCCGATCGCGATCGCTTCGTTCTGTCGAACGGGCATGGGTCAATGCTGCTCTACAGCGCGCTTTATCTCAGCGGTGTGGAGGACGTCTCGATCGAGGAGATCCGCAATTTCCGCCAATGGGGTTCCAAGACCCCCGGCCATCCTGAATACGGTCATACAGCTGGCGTGGAGATCACCACCGGGCCGCTCGGGCAGGGCATAGCGGGAGCGGTGGGCATGGCCATAGCCGAAAGACGCCTTTCGGATGAGTTTGGCGCGGACCTGGTCGATCACCACACTTACGTGTTCTGCGGCGACGGCTGCCTCATGGAAGGCGTCGGACAGGAGGCGGCCTCGCTGGCCGGTCACCTGAAGCTCGGCAAGCTGATCGTGCTCTATGACGACAATGCAATTACGATTGACGGCTCCACCGCCGTTTCGTTCACCGAGGACGTTCCTGCCCGCTTCGCGGCCTATGGCTGGCATGTCGAAAGCATCGACGGCCATGATCCGGCCGCCATCGATGCGGCAATCACTCGCGCGAAGGCAGAAACCGGCAGGCCGTCGCTGATCGCGATGAAGACTGTCATCGGCTATGGTTCACCAACCAAGGCCGGCAAAAGCTCGGCTCATGGCGCGCCACTCGGGGCAGCCGAGGCGGCTGCGGCCAAGGCTGCCTATGCCTGGCAGGCCGCGCCATTTCAGATACCGCCGGAGATCCTCGAACGCTGGCGCGCCATTGGCGCAAAGGGAGCTGGCGCACGTGCCGATTGGCAAGGGCGGCTCGATTCCATTGACGCCGGCAAGAAAGCGGAATTCCTACGCCGGGTCTCCGGCGTGCTTCCCGATCACTATGGTGGGCAGGTTGAGGTAGCCCGGACCAAGCTCCTCGACCATCCTCAACAAGTCGCAACCCGAAAAGCAAGCCAGATCGCTCTGGAAAGCCTCACCGCCGCCCTGCCTGAGATGATCGGCGGCTCAGCTGACCTTACCCATTCCAATCTTACCCGCGTTGCCGCCGTCGACAGCGACTTCACGCCGACCAGCTCGGGGCGCTATGTCAGCTATGGGGTGCGTGAATTCGCCATGGCCGCGGCCATGAACGGCATCGCCGTGCACGGCGGACTTATTCCTTATGGGGGCACGTTCCTGGTCTTTTCAGATTATTGTCGCAACGCAATCCGGCTGTCTGCGCTGATGGGGGTGCGCTCGATATACGTATTGACGCATGACTCGATCGGGCTTGGCGAAGACGGTCCAACTCATCAGCCGGTCGAGCACGTGGCCAGTCTGCGGGCCGTTCCGAACCTGCACGTATTCCGACCCTGCGATGCCGTTGAGACGCTGGAGTGTTGGGACATCGCTCTGCGCGACCGAAACACTCCATCGGTTCTGGCGCTTTCGCGTCAAAATGTTCCTCAACTCCGGTTGGAGCGCGACGCCGCCAACCGGGCGCAAAAGGGTGCCTATGTCATTAAGGAGTCCGGTCCGACTCGTGACCTGACCATTCTCGGCACCGGGACCGAGGTTTCGCTCGCCGTTGCCGCGGCAGAGCAACTGAAGGAGAGGGGCATTCATGCAGCGGTCGTCTCAATGCCCGCCTGGGATCTCTTCGAGAAGCAACCGAAAGCCTACAGGGTGGCCGTGCTCGGCAACGCGCCGCGCATCGCGGTCGAGGCGTTGTCGAAATTCGGGTGGACCCGCTATGTGGACAGCGAGGACGACGTCATCGGCATGACCGGCTTCGGCGCCTCGGCGCCCGCCGATGTGCTTTACGAGAAATTCGGCATCACCAGCCAGGCGATCGTCGCGCTCGCTCTCGAAAAGCTCGGAGCAACGCCATGAACGTTCTCAGGCTTGCCAATGATCAACCGGCTCGCGCACTGCGAGCCGTGGAGGATTTTCTGGAGGATTGGGCGGGCGCGGACGCGCTCCGCCTCGCGATCACAAAGCAAATCGACGCCGTGATGACGGGCGCACGGGCCTTGTCGGCCAGGATCGCCCTCGGTGAACTTCCTGGCGATCCCGCCGAGATCGTCGGCGTAAATTCCGACAGCGACAAACAGAAGGCGATCGACGTTGCCTCACATCATTTGTTCCTGGCCCTGCTGCGGGATGCCGGCGCGGCGCAGGTGCTGTCCGAGGAGGCGGAAGTGCCGGCTGTCTTTGGTTCGTCAGGCCTCGCCGTCGCGATAGATCCCCTTGACGGATCGGGCAATGTCGGACTTGGGGCCTCCCTTGGCACGCTCTTTTCGATCGTTCCATTCGAGGTCGGCGAGGATCCGTTCCTCAAGCCGGGAAGGGAATTGGTCGCTGCCGGCTACGTGTCCTATGGCAACACCGTCGATCTTGGCTTTTCGGTCGGGGAAGGGGTCGTCCTGGCGACGCTCAACCCCAATGATGGAAGTTTCTACGTCATCCGGGAAAGTGTCCGGATAAAGCCCGACACGGCGGATCTCGCCTACAATGCGTCTTTGCATCGCCATCTCGTGCCGTCGACCCGTTCCTATGTGGACGACTGCCTGAAGGGCAGTTCGGGTCCCCGGGGCCGCGACTTCAATATGCGCTGGCTGGGCGCCGCCGTTGGAGAGCTCCATCGCATTGTTTTGCGCGGTGGCGTCTTCCTCTACGGCGCCGATGGCCGTCCAGGCTACGAGCAGGGCCGCTTGCGCCACGTCTACGAGGCCAATCCGATCGCATTTTTGATGCGGGCCGCCGGAGGCCTCGCCACCGACGGCAGCATCGACATACTCGACAAGCCGCCCGCGTCCCACCATTGCAGGACGCCGCTGGTCTTCGGCTCTGTCAACGAAGTCGAACTGATCTCAGGTCTGGTCCGGAAAGCATAAGGGGAAAGCCATGGCGCGAATTACCTTACGTCAATTGCTGGATCACGCGGCCGAACATGGCTACGGCGTACCAGCATTCAACATCAACAATATGGAACAGGCGCTTGCGATCATGGAGGCGGCCAACCTGACGGACTCGCCCGTTATCATGCAGGCCAGCCGCGGTGCGCGCGCCTATGTCAATGACGTCATGCTCAGGCACATGATGGACGCCGTGACGGAGATATACCCCAACATCCCGGTCTGTGTTCATCTCGACCACGGCAATGAGCCAACCAGCTGCATGACAGCGATCCAGGCCGGCTTCACCTCGGTCATGATCGACGGATCGCTGCGAGCGGACGGCAAAACGCCGGCCGACTGGGACTATAATGTTGGCGTGACGAAGAGTGTTGCGGATTTCGCTCACTGGGGCGGTGTGTCGGTAGAGGGTGAGCTTGGCGTGCTCGGTTCGTTGGAAAGCGGCATGGGCGAGGCCGAGGACGGGCATGGCGCGGAAGGCCAACTGTCGCACGACCAGCTCCTGACCGATCCGGATGAGGCTGCGGCCTTCGTGAAGGAGACCAAGGTCGACGCTTTGGCGATCGCAATGGGCACCAGCCATGGCGCCTATAAATTCACCCGCAAGCCCGATAGCGACGTGCTTGCAATGCACGTGATCGAGGCCATCCATGCCAGGCTGCCCCATACCCATCTTGTGATGCACGGTTCCTCGTCCGTGCCGGACGAACTGCAGGAGATCATCAACAGGTTCGGCGGGGAGCTCAAACCCACCTGGGGGGTGCCGCTCGAGGAAATTCGGCGCGGCATCCGGCATGGGGTTCGCAAGATCAACATCGACACAGATTGCCGCATGGCGATGACCGGGCAGGTCCGACGCGTGCTGAGCGAGGATCCCTCCGAATTCGATCTGCGGAAATACATGAAGCCCGCCATGGCAGCACTTTCCAAGCTATGCCGCGAGCGCTTCGAGGCTTTCGGATCGGCGGGCCACGCTCATGGCATCGTCCCCTTGACGCTGTCCGAAATGGCTGAGCGCTATCGCAACGGGACTGTCCATTGAGAGCGACATGTTGGACATTGGCGCACGCGCTTACACACGCCGGCGAAGCGCCTTATGCCACGTGTCGGAGGTCGTCCGGCAGCCGGCGACGCAGCAATGGAGATGATCGTGAGACGAGAAGAGCGCAGGCAGGAAATCATCGATCTTCTCGTTGCCAGCCGCGCGGTTGATCTTGATGATCTCGCCACTCGGTTCGCGGTCTCGAAGATGACCATCCACCGCGACCTCGACGACCTCGAGCGAGCCGGTGTGCTGCGCAAAGTGCGCGGTGGCGCGACCATCGAACCAGGGACCCAGTTCGAGAGCGATTTCCGCTTCCGTGAGCTGCAGGAAGCCGATGTGAAGCGGTCGATTGCGACCGCAGCGGCCGAGCTCGTCGAGCCAGGCATGACCGTCATGATCAACGACGGGTCAATGGCGGCGATGCTCGGCGACGTGCTGGCAAGAAAAAGAGCAATTACGATCATCACCAACAATGCAGCGATCATTGATCGCAACAAGGGCGAGAGCGGCGCCACGCTGATCGCCGTAGGCGGGGTCTATTCCTCCAAGTTCAACGCCTATTTTGGGATTGTCACTGAAGAGGCGCTTTCGCGCCTGCGTGCCGACATTGCCTTTGTCTCGGCGCCTGCCGCGTCGGGCCGCCTCGCCTATCACATGGACGAGACCGTCGTGCGCAGCAAGCGCGCCATGATCGCCTCCAGCAGACAAAGCTGCCTCCTGGTCAATAGCCGACGCTTCGGCCACACGGCGTTGCATGTACTCGCCGACCTCAATGATTTCAGCACGATCATCTCCGACAAACCGTTGCCACACCAAACGGCAGTCGAGCTCGAAGGTGGACAAACCGTCGTCAGGATCGCTACCGCAGAGGCAACACAATGACCGCAAACAAGCAGTTTTGGGTCGGCACCAGCTGGAAAATGAACAAGACCCTGGAGGAAGCCCGCGAGTTCGCCGATGGCTTGTGCCGCGCCGAGTCCGGCCGGCATGACCGCCTCCAGCGTTTCGTCATCCCGCCATTCACCGCCGTCCGTGAAGTCAAGAGGATGCTCAAAGGCACTTCGGTCAAGGTCGGTGCACAGAACATGCATTGGGAAGATGAAGGCGCCTGGACCGGGGAAGTGTCGCCGGTGATGCTGAAGGACTGCGATCTCGATATCGTTGAGCTCGGCCATTCGGAGCGCCGCGAGCATTTTGGGGAAACCGATGAAACCCTTGGCCTCAAGACGGAGGCCGCCGTCCGCCACGGCCTCGTGCCGCTGATCTGTATCGGCGAGACGCTTGCGGACCGCGAGAGCGGCAGGGCGAGCCAAGTCCTGGCAACGCAGGTGCGCGGCGCGCTCGGCAAGCTGGCTGCCGGCCAGCGAGGGGCTCCGATCCTTCTCGCCTACGAGCCCGTCTGGGCGATCGGTGAACGTGGCATCCCTGCGACGGCCGAGTATGCCAACGCCCGTCATGCCGAAATCGCCAGGTTCGCCCACGAGATCCTCGGGCGTCGCATCCCCTGCCTCTATGGCGGCTCGGTCAATCCCGGCAATTGCGAAGAACTGATCACCTGCCCCGACATCGACGGGCTCTTCATTGGTCGCTCGGCCTGGAAGGTCGAGGGCTACCTCGACATCCTGGCGCGCTGCGCCGCCAAAATCTGAAAAGGAGACGAACATGAAAATCGCTGTTGCAGGAGACAGTGCGGGCGAGGGGCTCGCCAAGGTTCTCGCCGACCACCTGAAGGATCGGCACGATGTGAAGGAGGTCTCTCGCACCGACGCCGGCCCCGAGGCCTTTTATGCAAACCTTTCGGATCGCGTCGGCTCAGCCGTGCTCAAGGGCGAATATGACCGTGCCATCCTTGTTTGCGGCACTGGTATCGGCGTCTGCATCGCGGCCAACAAGGTGCCAGGCATTCGCGCCGCCCTGACGCACGACACCTATTCGGCAGAGCGCGCCGCGCTCTCGAACAACGCGCAAATCATCACCATGGGATCGCGTGTCATTGGCCCGGAGCTTGCTAAATCGATTGCCGACGCCTTCCTCGCGCACAGCTTCGATGAGAACGGCCGTTCGGCAGGTAACGTCAAGGCGATCAACGAGGTTGATGCCAAGTACAATACAGTGCCCCGCTAAGCCTGACGACCTTCCTTGCGATGGCAACACCAGACAGAGATCGCAACAATTGTTGTCGGGCACGGCATCCTTTTTTAGGGCGCCTCAGTTGCCGCCCGCCAACTCGTTTCGCTGCTCGGGAGTAAGCGGGCGCAACTCGCGCCCGTGGAGCATGAGGAACAGCTTGGCGGTCTCCTCGAGTTCTTCGGTAGCATATTGCGCCTCCTCGAGCGACTTTGCCGCGATGACCGGACCGTGGTTCGCCATCAGGACGGCGTTACTGTCCTTCGCGGCCTCTTGCACCGCCTCTGCCAGTTTCTGATCGCCCGGGCGAAAATAGGGGACAAGCGGCAGGCGGCCGACCCGCATGACATAGTAGGCGGTGAGCGGCGGCAACACGTCTCTCTCATCAACGCCCTTAAGGATGCTGACGGCTACCGAGTAGGTCGAATGAAGATGCACAACGGCGCGGCCGTGCGGCCGCGCGCAGTACATACATTGATGCAGGAAGGCTTCCTTGGTCGGCTTGTCGCCTCCAATATGCACACCCTCGGCCGAAAACAACGAAAGCCGCTCGGGGTCGAGATTTCCAAGCGACGCATTGGTCGGCGTCATCAGCATTCGCCCATCCGACAGTTTCACGCTCATGTTTCCGGTTGATCCGAATGTGAGGCCCCGGTCGAAAATTGACTTGCCGATCCGCGCGATTTGATCCCGTGTTTTCGTCTCTTCTGAAAGGGTCGCCGTCATCAGATTTTGCTCCAGGCATCGATGAAGAAATCTTTGCCGCCAAAATTCCCCGACTTCAGCGCCAGGGAAATCGGCCCCGCGCGGGACGGTGCGCTGACCCATGGAACGCCCGGCGCAATCTCGTTGCCGATGTCGAGCTGGTTGATGCCAAGCGACTTCACGACCGCACCGGAGGTTTCACCGCCTGCCACGATCATTTGCGAGACGCCTCCGTCAACCAACTCCTTTGCGATCCGCGCCAGCGCCGCCTCCACCATTTCGGCGGCTTGCGTCGCGCCATATTTCGCCTGGTTGGCTTTCACCTCCTCAGGAGCAGCGGTTGCATAGAAGAGCACTGGCTTGTGTCCCACGCGGTCCTTGGCCCAACTGAGCGCATCGGCCACCACGTCCTGGCCATTCGCCAGCTTGCCGATGTCTATCCGGTAGCCCTCATGGTCCTGAAGCATCCGTTCGACTTGGCCGTTGGTCGCAGTCGAGCAACTCCCCGAGATCACGGCGCGAGCTCTTGTGCGAGCGCGGTTACCTTCGCGAGGGTAAATTGACGTTGGCCTTTCCATGAACATCGACCGCGCCAGCCCATAGGCAAGGCCTGAGGCGCCAGTCAGAAGCGGAGCCTCGGCGAATGCCCGGGCGATACTCTCCAGGTCGATATCGTCGATCGCATCGATGATGCCTATCCCGGCACCCTCCGCGCGTGCCTGCGCGGACCAGGTCCGTATCGCATCAACGCCACCTTTTACCGTCTCGTGATAGCACGCGACTATCTTGCGCTTGGTCTGCGGAGCAAGGAGCCGGACGAGATTGGAATCCGTCATCGGCGTAAGCGGATGGTTGCGCATCCCCGTTTCGCTCAAGGGCAGATCACCGACGAAGAGGTTGCTCTTGTAGACGGTGCGGGCGTTCGCAGGAAAGGCGGGACAGGCGATCGTGAAATCACTGCCTAGCTCCTCCAACATGGCGTCAAGCACCGGACCGATATTGCCCGCGTCGGTGGAATCGAAGGTCGAGCAGTACTTGAAAAAGAACTTCGATGCTCCGCGGCGCCGAAGCCAGCGAAGCGCCTGCAGCGACTGGCTGACGGCCTCCCCCGGTTCGATGGTCCTCGTCTTGAGCGCCACGACGATGGCGTCCGCGCCGACCTCCTGCCGGTCGGGCGGGGTGCCAATCATGACCGTGGTCTTCATACCGCTTTTGGCAAAGATGCCAGCGACGTCTGTTGCTCCGGTGAAATCGTCAGCGACGCAGCCGACGGCGAGTTTCGGCGCCGCCATCGCCTCACCTCATGATGAAGGGATTGGCGACACTGCTGGCCGTGGAGATCATGACGCTCTTGGTCTGCAGGTAGTTCTGGATCGAAGCCAGCCCATTTTCGCGGCCGATGCCGGAGTGCTTGTAGCCACCCAGCGGCGACATGTAGCTGATCGTTCGATAGGTGTTGACCCAGACCGTACCTGCCTGGATGGCCGCCGAGACGCGCAGAATGCGTCGCATGTCCTGCGTCCAGAACCCGGCGGCGAGCCCGTAACGGCTGTCATTGGCGATCTGGATGGCTTCCTCGTCGGTGTCGAATGGAATGACCGCCAGCACGGGACCGAAGACCTCTTCCTGGGCAATGCGCATGTCGTTTCGCACCGACGAGAAAATGGTAGGCTCGACGAACCAGCCCTTGGAAAACTCTGGGTTGGTCGGCCGTGCGCCGCCCAGGACGCATTCCGCGCCTTCTTGTCTGGCGACGTCGATATAGCCGAGGATCTTCTCGAGTTGCGGCGGCGTCGTCACTGGGCCAACCTGCGTGGAAGTCGAGAGCGGATCACCCATGCGCGCGGTTTTTGCCAGGGCGATCACCTTTTCAAGGAACTGGTCGTGGATCTTGCGCTCGATGAGCAGACGCGAACCGGCAATGCAGGTTTGGCCCGTGGCTGCAAATATGCCGGAAATGACGCCGTTGACTGCGTTGTCGATCTCGGCGTCGGCAAAGACGATGTGCGGGCTCTTGCCGCCAAGTTCCAGGGTGACCTTCTTAAAATTGCGTGCGGCCGCCTCGCCAATCTTGCGGCCGGTGGCCTCGCTGCCGGTGAAGGCGATTTTGGCGACATGCTCGTGGGTTGTCAGTGTCTCGCCGACATCGGCACCGAAGCCTGTGACGACGTTGAAAACACCGGGCGGGAAACCGGCTTGTTCGACGAGCTTGGCGAGTTCAAGGGTCGAGGCTGAGGTGAATTCCGAGGGCTTGGCGATGAATGTATTGCCTGCTGCCAGGGCGGGGGCCAGCTTGTAGGACAAAAGAAGAAGCGGTGAGTTCCAGGCCGTGATGCCGACGCAGACGCCCAGCGGCTCGTGCCTCGTGTAGTTGAAGGTCTCGGGCTTATCGATCGGGATCACCGCACCTTCGATCTTGTCCGCGAGGCCACCGAAATAGTGATACCATTGTGGGATGTACTTCAGCTGGAACAGCATCTCGTTGATAAGTTTGCCGTTATCGATCACTTCGATCTTCGCCAGCCGCTCGGCGTTTTCGGCGATCAGATCGCCGAGCCGCCGCAAAAGATGCCCGCGCTCGCTCGCCGTCAGCTTTGGCCACGGGCCGCTTGTGAACGCCTTGTGCGCAGCATTGATCGCCCGCTCCGCATCCGGCTTTTTTCCCTTTGGAATGGCTGCCCAGGCTTCGGCGGTGAAAGGATTGTAGGAAGCGAAAGTCTCGCCATCGGCTGCGGCTTCCCATTTGCCGTCAATGAACATCTTGTAGGTTTGCATCGTCATCACCTTTGCTAGCATCCCAGTTGTTGCGCCAGATGCTCGAGATCGTTGGCGACGAAATCCCAGTCCTGCTCGGCTTCCAGATCGGTGACTTGGCCAGGCCCATGCTCGGTCGGCCGCAGGATGAACGCAGTCTTGAGGCCAACGTTGCGGGCGGCGGCGAGGTCGTAATTGTGTGCCGCGCACATCATCACGGCGGCAGGCTCAAGATAGAGCATTCTACATACACCCTCATACGTCTCGGGGTCGGGCTTGTAGTGCCGGAAGAGCTCGCAGGAGAAGATCGCGTCCCAAGGCAGATCGGCACCCTTGGCCATATTGACCAGAATAGCGACATTGGCGTTCGACAGCGGACCGATGATGAATTTCCGCTTCAGGCGATGAAGCCCGCCCGACGCGTCCGGCCAGCCCTTAAGCCTGTGCCAGACCTTGTTGATGTGCATCATCTTCGACTCGTCCAGAATGGGCAGCGCCAACTCTTCAAATACCGAGTTCAGGGCCTCGAAATGCAACTCGTCGAGGTTCGTCCACGGCAGTTCACCGCGCCGCACGCGCGCCTTTTGCGGGTCGTAACGGCCTCTCCAGCGATCAACGACGTCGGCCCAGTCGACAGTCAAACCTTCTTTACGACCCCATGCAGACAGGTCGGCGATGATCGAGCCGCGCCAGTCGACCACGGTGCCGAAGGTGTCGAAGACAATAGCTTTGATGTCGTTGGCCATAGCTATTGTACTCGACATACCGGGAAAACACGGTTGAACGTCTCAACCCTCTTCTCCAGCACCCAGGGTGTGGTGGCCTCATTGAAGCGCGCAAAGTGCCTTGACTGGAGGTGGATGTCGAAGTCGGTCTGGCTGCGGTAGAATTCGTAAAGGTAGAAGCGACCTGGCCGTTTCGGATCCTGGCATACGTCGAAGACGATGCAGCCTGGCTCTTCGCCGAGCGATACTGCCGCGTTTTCAATCATCGCCGCCTGGAAGTCATTGATGTGCTCCTCGCCGACCACCAACTCCACCGCAACCACCAACCCGCCCGCGCTCTCACCGCTCATGCCACCTCCTTGCGGACTGCCCTGAGTGAATCAATTACCGAGCGGGTCATGTCAGCGCAGTTGGCGCTTCCACCATATTCCATTGGAACCGCAAGATTGCTCGAAAGTGTATGCTCAACGGCTTCCTCGATCAGGCTTGCGGCATTGGCGAGGCTTTGTTCGCCGTGCCGAACCGCGAGCCAATCCAGCATCATCGCCGCCGAGAGGAACATGGCGTTGGGATTGGCGAAGCCCTTGCCCGCGATGTCGGGCGCGGTTCCATGGGCAGGCTGGAAAAGCCCGTGATTTTCGCCAATGTCAGCAGATGGCGCCATACCCATGCCGCCGATCAGGCCCGCGGCCAAATCCGAGAGGATATCTCCGAACATGTTCTCGGTTACCAGCACATCGAAGGTCCAAGGCTTCTTGACCATGTTGAGCGCCAAGGCATCGACATAGGCGTGGTCCCTCGTCATGTCCGGATGGCGCGTCGCGACTTCGTTGAAGACCTTGCGGAAGAAGGCCATCGATTGAAACACATTCGCTTTGTCGACGCAGGTCACATTTCCCGGCTTGCCGCGACGCTTGCGTTGTGAGGCGATCTGGAAGGCAAACTCCACCACGCGCTCTGTACCAGCCCGGGTGATCTGCATGGTGTCATAGGCTTCCTCATCGTCGCGGATTTCACCGCGGCCCCGGGCATAAAACAAACCTTCCGTCTGCTCGCGCACGATGACAAAATCGATGTTTTCGGCCCGAGGGTCGGTCAGCACCCGCGGCAAGCCGGGAAACCACCGAATCGGCCGCACGCCGGCGAACAGGCCGAGCTCCATACGAAGATCGAGCTGCGGGATGATTTCGGTGCCGTCGGGAAAGCGAATGTCGGGCCAGCCCATCGCTCCAAACAGGATGGCCTCGGCCTTGCGACACGCCTCGAGCGTTGCACTCGGCAACGCCTCGCCGCTCTCCGCATAATACTGCGCCCCCGCCGGATATGTTTGGAACGTTAGCGCCGGGGCGCCGACGAGGTCGAGGGCGGCCTCGACGAGTTCAAGGCAGGCGGGCATGACCTCCCGGCCGATTCCGTCGCCGGGAAGCACGGCGATAGTGAGCGTCTGGTTCTTCATCATTTTCGATCCAGTCAGAGATGGTTCAGTCCAAAGCGATCAAGCAGATCGAGGAGCTCCCGCCCCGCCCGCTGCCTGTGTTCCCGGTGGATGCGTCCGGCGTTCGCAACATCACCGGCCCGGATAGCCTTCACGAGCTCAGCGTGATCGCGGGTCGAGTTCACCGGCTTCGGCCGCATTTTGAGGGTCAGCATGCGCACGCGGTGAGCCCGGTCGATGAAATTCATGACCACCGACTTCAGCATTTGGTTGCCGCCGAGATCCAGAAGCAGTTCGTGGAACCGCGCGTCGGCCTGCGCCCAGCGGTCGAGGTCGTCGGCGGCGAGCGCCTTGTCCATGTCGGCGGTTGCCCGTTCCAGCCCGCTGAGTTGCTTGTCCGTTAACGCGCGGCCGGCCGCGAGCTCGGCGGCGGTGCTTTCGAGCGACGTGAGGATTTCATAGATTTCCTTCATGTCCGACGTCGACACCGGCAAGACGCGCATGCCGTGACGTGGAACAACGGAGACCAGTCCCTCCTGCTGAAGACGCATTAGCGCTTCGCGAACAGGTGTCCTGCTCATCCCCAGGCTTGTTGCGACCTCCTGCTCGGTGGCCTGGAAACCGGGCGACCATTTGTTCTCCAGAATCAACCGGCGGATTTTCAGATATGCCGTGGTCGTCATCGTCTTGGCGAACGTCTCATCCTTGATCAGGTGAGCGGCTTCCGGTTTCGTGGCAGTGGCCATTTCTTTCCCTATTCGTTCGCTTCACGATCCGGCGTAGCGGCGCCAGCTGTGTTCGGGGTTGTACCCGAGCACCGATTTTGCCTTTTCGATTGACAGCAATGTCTCGTTATCCCCGACCTGCCGGTTGAAGGGTACGCCTGGGTAAAAGCGCTCGACCAGCTCATCATTGGGCGTCATCATGACACCGTCCTGGTTGGCGATAATGAACACCTCGGCTCCCTTACCGCTCCATTCCAGAGATTTGCGGATTGCCTGTGCGCCATCGCGGGCGTCGATATAGGTCCACAGGTTGAACCGGCGCCCGCCCGGATTTTTTTCGAACGCCGGGAAGTCGGCGTATTCGCTCTCTTCCATGACGTTGGAAAAGCGCAGGCACACGATTTTCAGGTCCTTGTCCCAGCGGCAGAACTGTTTGGCCATCTCCTCGCCTAGGTGCTTGGACAGCGAGTACGAGGTTTCGGGACGCGGAGCATAGTTCTCGTCGGCGGGGAAATAGTCCGGCTTGATCGTGTAGGGAATGCCCAGCAGCGTTTCGCTGGACGCCCACACTACGTTCTTGATGCCAAGAAGCCGGCAGGCCTCGAAGACATTGAAGGTCGAGACCGTGTTGACCCTGAAGACCTCGGCCGGCGCGACCTTACCCGGCATCGGGATAGCGGCAAGGTGCACGACCGCTTCGGTTTTGCGGTTATGGTCCCAGTCAAAGCCGGTAATGGCTTCAAGGGTTGCCCGCATGTCCTCAAAGTCGACCTTGATGAAGGGGCAGAGGTTTTCCCGCGGCTCGGTCGTATCGGCATTGATGACGTCATGCCCATTATCAAGCAGATGCTTCACCGTCGCGCGTCCAAGCTTGCCGCTGCCGCCTGTTACCAAAACTCTCATTTGAAGATCCTCGTCTGATGTTGCGCCACTCGCTTACCGGCCGCGCCCGATGGCGACCGCGAGGATGATCAGGACCCCGCGGGCGATGAGCTGTTGGCTGTATTCCAGTCCGGCAAGGATCAAGCCGTTGTTGATAACGCCGATCAACAGCGCTCCAACAATCGATCCGATCACGGTTCCGCGTCCGCCGAAAAGGCTGGTGCCGCCAAGGACGACCGCGGCAATGACCGAGAGCTCGTCACCTTCTCCAAGCTGAAACCTGCCGGACTGCAGACGGCCGGCATAAAGCATGCCGGCGATCGCGGCGGCCAGGCCGGTCAGCAGCAGCACCTGGAACTTGACCTTCCTGACGTTGACGCCGCTATAGCGCGCCGCGATCGGATTGCCGCCAGCCGCCATGACCTGACGTCCGAACGGCGTCTTGCGAAGCGCCGCGTGAGCGAGCGCGCCGAGGACGGCGACCCACACGACCAGCACAGGTAACGGGCCGATGTTGCCGGACCCGAAGGCGAAGATGAAGGCGTCGTCGACGACCGGCACCGGAGAGGTGCCGCTGACCCACATGCCGACGCCTCTGGCAATACCCATCATGCCGAGCGTTACCAGAAACGAGGGAATGTTGAGATAGGCCGTCAGCCCGCCATTCACCGCGCCGACCAGAAGCCCGAGCACCAAGCCGGAGGCAACGCCGGCTACGATGCCGTACTGCATGAGCGCCATACCGGCCACAACGGAAGTCAGGCCGGCGATCGCGCCAACGGAAAGATCGATTTCACCGGCGGAAAGCACGAATGACATCGCCATCGCCATAATTGCGACGATCGCCGTCTGGCGCAGGATGTTGAGCAAGTTGTTGGCCGACAGGAACCCTCGCTCCTGCAGCAGCACGGCGAACACCACAAAAATTGCAACGAACCCTATATAGACGACATAGTCGCGCCAATTGCCGTACCACGGCTGGGTTTGCGCCGCCGGGAGCTCCTTTTTGAGGGCTTTGGTGTCAATGGACATTTTGGCTAGCCTTCTGTATCGCGACCTGCAATCCCAGTTCTGTCCGGATCAGCGCCGACTGCGCTTCGTCACCGACGGCCGTGGCCCAGCCGTCGATCTCCTCACGATCGATTTCTCGCGCCAGCTGGCCGTTGCTCAGCACCAGTATCCGGTCGCTTGTCGCCAGCAGTTCCGCCGGCTCCGATGAGATGACGATGACCGACTTACCCTCGGCTGCGATGCCACGGATCAATTCGACGATCTCAGCCTTCGATCCGATGTCCACACCCGCGGTCGGCTCATCCAGGATCACCACGGACGGGTCGGTGGCAAGCCATTTCGCGATGACGATCTTCTGTTGATTGCCACCCGACAGATTCCGAACCCGATTCTCCGCTGATGGCGTCTTGATCCTCAGTCTCGCAATGAGGTCCGAGGTCAGCACGCTTTCTTTCCTTCTGTCGATGAACGGCCCCTTGACCAGGCTTTCGATTTGCGGAAGCCCGAGATTGTGACCGACGCTGTGTTCGACGACCAAGCCTTCGTCATGCCGGCTCTCCGGGATCAGCACGATCCCGGCACCGATTGCGTCAGAAGGAGACCTCAACTCAAGGGGCTTACCGCCCAGCTCGATCGTGCCTGCCGTCTTGGCGTCCACGCCGAACAACACGCGCGCCATTTCGCTGCGGCCCGCGCCCATGAGCCCCGCGATTCCCAAGACCTCGCCCTTGTGGACGTCGAAGCTGATGCGATCAGGTTTTCCGTGCGGTCCCGAAAGGTTCCGGACTGTGAGCGCCGGTGGACCCGTCCTGTCGACGGGATGGGGGCGGTATTCGAAGCCGGTGACGCGCTTGCCGACCATATGCTGGACGATAAGGTCAAGCGTGAAGTCCGCCATCTTGCCGCTAGTGACGTTCTGCCCGTCCCTGAGGATCGTGATCTCGTCGGCAATCGTCATGATTTCAGTCATACGGTGGGACACGTAGATGATTGCCGTGCCGACGGTCGTCAATTTGTGCAGCATGCCAAAGAGCGTGTCCACTTCCTGCGCGCTCAGCGACGATGTCGGCTCGTCGAGTATCAGGACACGCGCTTTCTGGGAGATTGCCTTGGCGATTTCGGTGAGCTGGGCCTGGCCTGGGCTGAGGTCCGAAACCGGCGTATGCGGATCGACGGTCAGATTGAGCTCGCCGATGATAGCGGCTGCAAGTTCGTTCTCGCGGCGCTGGTCGACCAACATGCCGAACCGCCTTGGCTCTCGCTTCAGGAAGATGTTCTGCGCAACCGAAAGCGTGGGGATCAGGCTGAGTTCCTGGAAGATCATCTCGATTCCGAGGCGACGCGAATTTTCCGGCGAAATGGTCATCATCGGCTCGCCAAAGATTTTGATCGAGCCATCGGTGGGGGTTACGACGCCTTGCAATATCTTGAGCAAGGTGCTCTTGCCGGCGCCGTTCTCGCCTACCAGCGCATGGATGGTGCCCGGCCGAATCGTCAGGCTCACACCTCGCAGCGCCCGCACACCACCGTAGCACTTCGTGATGTCGGTCATGGTGACGGCCGCGACATCATCATGCGCCTTCTTCGGGTCGGTCATAGCGCTTTCCATCGCTGTGCTAAAATGGGGAGCGGCGAACGCCGCTCCCCAGGTCCTCATTTCATCGCCTTCACGAGAATCTCGGGAGCCTGATCGCCATTGGAAAGAGGCCATGCCTTGAGCAGATTCTCACGCGAAACGGCGAGCGCTGGAAGCACGACGTAGGGAGGGGCTTCCTTGCCGAGCAGTGCGTAACCGGCCAGGACGCCTTCCGCGTATCCGGCGCCGAACGGACGTTGCGAACCGGTGCCCTTGACGTAGCCCTTCTTGGCCATGTCGAGCGCTATGTTAACGCCAAGGTCGCACGTGGTGATCACAAGATTCGTGGAAGCGCCGACAGACCGCGCAGCAGACAAAACGCCTTCGGTCGGAACGTCCCATACCGCCCAGATTCCGTTTAGGTTGGGGTGCGCGGTCAGCATCGCGGAAGCTATGCGCTCGGAGTCACCAGAGAAGTCGGGGCCACCGACGCCTTGTTCCTCGACTACCTTGATATCGGGGAATGCCTTAATCGCTTCCTTGAACCCGACTACGCGCTCGACCGTCGCGAAGAGATCGGAGGCGTGCGGAATAAGCGCAATTTCGCCCTTGCCGTCCAACGCCTCCGCCATCAGCAGGGCCGCGACCTTCCCCATGCCGCGATTGTCGGACGACACCAGGCTGACATAGTCCTTGCCGGGCTTCATGCCGGCGCCCGCCTGGTCGAGAAAGACGATCTTGATCCCGGCTGCAGCAGCCTTCATGTAGGCTGCGGCCGTTGCCGACTGCTCCGCAGGTACGGTTATCATAATATCAGGCTTGAGCGCCATGACGCTCTCGATGTCGGCCACCTGTTGCTCGGCACGGTAGCCGGCGTCGGTGACGGCGACGATCTTGACGCCGAGTTCATCGAGCGCCTTCTTCTGGCCAGCCATCTGAGCCTTGGCCCAATCCGAGGCCGTGTAGTGCATGACGATGGCAGCCGTGGCCTTCTTCGCCTTTATCTTATCGATCTCCTCAGGGGTCAGCTTCAGGTCGCTGGCGAGGGTGGCCTTTTCGCCGTTCGGTCCGGGGGCGGGATTGCTTTCGATTTCTTTGACTTGCTGCGTAATGTCGATGGCGTAAGCACTGGGCGTGTAGGCGGCGCTAAGCGCGAGCGCAACGATCATCGCCAAGCTGCGGATTGGTTTGCGAATCTCCTGGTTCATTCCGTTCCTCCCATGGGCAAAGTTTTCAATGAGTACGCCGTCGAATTCGGTAATGTATGCATTAAATGATCCCTGATGCAAGTCAATTCCGTTCATGTCGCTTCTCGCCCGACCGGCGCAGGAAGTAAGTCGTAGCGAGCTTGTAAAGGGCGCGCTGATTGGACGACAAAGCGCTTCCCAAATGTCCTTTGGGTGAGGGGCTGGAGCAAGGAGTTGACATGGTTTTGCGACTGAAAGAACGACTCGGCAGGCGGTTTGAAGAAGAGGTGCAGTTCTTCAAAGGCTGGCAGAAGGACAAGAAGGGCGTGGGGGCTCTTATCCCCACTTCGATTTATGCGGCACGCCGAATGGCAAGCGTGGTGAACCCGCGGTCCGGATTGCCGGTTCTGGAACTCGGCGCGGGAACCGGCGTCATCACCAAAGCAATCCTGGCAAGGGGTGTCGAACCGCATCAATTGGTTTCGGTCGAGTACTCCAGAATTTTCTACCACGGCCTGCTGCGACGCTTCCCGGGCGTCGACTTCCGATTGGGCAACGCATTTGCGCTGAATGAAGTTCTGGGTGACTGCCGAGATAAACAGTTCGATTGTGTCGTCAGTGCGGTCCCGCTGTTGAGCTTTCCAATGGAACAACGGGTGGCCCTGGTTGAGGATCTGCTCGCCCGCATTCCCGCCGGGCGGCCGGTGATTCAGATCACTTATGGGCCTCTGTCGCCGGTGATCAAGATGCCCGACCGCTATGTGGTTTCCCACTATGATTTTGTCATCCGCAACATACCGCCGGCGCAGCTCTGGACCTATCGCCGAGAGATCTAGTCAAATCCGCAACACGGAAGGCCGGCTGGGCTGGGATGTATGCGGTCCTATGCGACGTGATAGCCATGGACGTGCTTTCATGTTTGCTGGCTTTATGTCACTCCCACGCTTGCTGCCCGAAAAGAGCTTCCCGCCATATCCATATTTGCTACCGAACTGACCCGGTGACCGTCGCCGTCGGCGAAGCACTTGGCTCAGATGTGTTCCGATGGGGGATCGACCTAACCACGGCTACTACTGGGAAGCCCATGAGGCTTGGCAGCCGCTTTGGCGCGCTGCAAAACCAAGCGCCCGGCGTCGCCTGTTCTTCAAGGGACTGTTGGCGGCGGCCGGGGTGAAAATCCGCGAAGGAAAGCGAGACGCTGCGGTGCGCCATGCCAAAAGAGCTGCAGCGCCTTTTCGTCAGGTCGTGACGCTGGCGCCGTTTGAGGCCACACTTGGGATGACGCCTGCCGCGCTCGCACCACATGCCGAAACGGCAGTAGCTTTCCGGCTACCTTGCGGAATCCAAAAAAACCCGGCCAGCCTGAGCCCGTTTTCGATTTTTTCTCGGCCCAAAATCCGAGCTTGTCTGATCGGCCTACGGAACAGTACAGCCTAACTGTGCAGCCGGTTGCCGTCCTAGACGCCCTAACATGATAGGTGGGTTCACGTGGCCACCTTCGTGCATAACACCTAGCCAGCCTTGAAGGAGCTCCAGACATTTGAATGTTTCGAGCAGATACAGGCGCTTATCGAAGGAGCCGACCCAGGTGCGTTGGCAACAATGCTGTTGTAATCGATATGCCAGCATGGCTGGCGGCGAAGGGGCACGATGGGATTGAAGACATCGAGTGGCTCGTCTATTCTCGTCTTTTGTGCGATTTGTCCGACTAGGAGAAATGTGTTGGCTGAGGGTGAAACAAGCAACGCGTTTGTTGAGCTAACCGCCGAGATTGTTTCGGCATATGTATCCAACAACCCAGTTCCTGTGGGCGAACTGGCCGCGGTAATCGACCGGGTATACCGGTCCTTGAACTCGTTGCCATCCGGTGCTCAGCCCCAACCGGAGGCGGAGCCGTTGAAGCCGGCGGTTCCGATCAGAAAATCCGTGACGCCGGATTTCATCGTCTCGCTGGAAGACGGCAAGAAGTTCAAGTCTCTTAAGCGTCACCTAGCTACGTCCTACGGTATGACACCTGGCGAATATCGTGCGAGATGGGGCCTGCCTTCCGACTACCCAATGGTTGCGCCGAACTATGCGGCAACTCGCTCGGAATTAGCAAAGAAGGCGGGCTTAGGGCGAAAGCCCCAACAAGTTGCAAAAGGATCGCCGGTGCCGAAATTGGGCAGGCGGAAGTCCAAGGCCTGATTGATCGGTTCGCACATACCCGCCTTTCCCCTCAGATAACGCTCAGAACCGAAACGGGAAAAACCTGCCCGATGCGGCTTTCTTCGGCAGTGGTTTCCCAATCCAATTGGCATACAATTAAGGAAGAAATTATGAGGCGGCAGACCAGACCGTTCACCGTGGAAGTCAAGCAAAGGCGCAGCTATCAAAAACGCGATAATTCGATTTGGGGCGACATCGATCTCTCAGCAGCTTTCGCCGAAACAACACGGCAACTCGACGAGATGGACACGTCAAATCGTCAGCTTGTTGTTGGCCCGAATATCGTGACCTTTAATGCTGATCATTTGGACCAGGCAAAAATGGAGCCTCACATGGCAGAGACCCAGCATACCGAATCTCTAAATACCGCCGCGAAAGGCGTTGTGAAAGTCGAGTCGTCAGACACCAAGAAGAAGAGCCGTCGGCCGCGAAATACAAAGACTGAGTTGAAGGCTTCTGCTCGGAAGAACGGGGCCTCATCTGAGGCCATTACGGCGGTCGGATCCGTGGAGCTCGGGCGCAAGGTATACTCCGAAGAGCAGCGCGCTCAAAAGCTAGGTCAAATAGAAACGTTACTTAACGGTGGCGCTACTCTCAAGAGCGCCGTTAAGCAGGCCGGTACGACGGAGCAGACCTATTATCAATGGAAGAAGAGGGCCGCCGTCGCGCCACCAGCCGGTGATGATCTCAAGGATCTTCTCGCGCTAGAGGAAGAAAACAAGCGGTTGAAGAACCTGCTTGCCGAACGTCTGCGCGCGGAGAACGCGGAACTGAAGAGAAGGCTAGGACTGCAATAAGGCAGTCGCAAACCTGCGGGGTTTGAATGGAGCGCCTTGCGCCGTGCAGCGGCTGTGAGCAGGGCATCCAAGACATGCCAGATGCCGGCGGGCTTCGCCGGATGCCGCTTGAGCGACTTGAGTTCTTTCCATCCTCGAGGCTGATGAGTCGGGCGCAAGGGCACAACCGACTGCCTGACGGGGACGACAGCTATCGGGAGCTCAGGCTTTTCCGGGGCGCCGTCGATCCTGCCCTTCAACGCGCATGAATCTGGTCGGTCAGGGTTGGGAGTTCTCCGACCGGAACCGGATTATTCGAGACGTTGGCTAAGATGACATCAGCGGTAAGCTCGAGGACGGCATCAGTCGCGTTGTCGGCCTCTTCCGCCACGGTGAGCTCCTGGTCAAATCTAAGTAGGGAGCAAGATTTTTGTTCATAATGATGCCGGGCCACTAAAAGCAAAGGAGTACCGGCACGGCGGCCAGACTACGCCCTCGCTTTGAAGGCTGCTGTTTCAGCACTTTGCCACTGAGGCTCGACTGATTGGAGTTCCAAGGATGACCCGACCGATCAAAGCTGCAGAGGCGTTCTTCCAGACAGCGTTTGTTCGCACCCCGCTCACGCAGGACAACCATGGCATCGGACCCGCTGCAGGCGAGCAAACACCGCCGGCAAATTATTGTGCGCTGCAATTTTCCCTTTCGCGTTTGCACAAAAATGTGGCAAAGCCGTAATGCCTGACGCAGCGGAAGGACGTTGGTCAGCGCAACAACTGTTGTGTTTACGGAACTGCCGAGGCGTCGATCGCAGGGCATGCTTCGAGAGACGTGAGCGAAGCAGCTGCGGCCAGTTTCGACGACGCGCCAAGCCAGAGGAGGAGCGGCATGAGCATTCCTATCGTTCGGACCGTTGCGGAAGTCCGCAGCATCGTAGCCGTGTGGCGCCGAGAGGGCTTGAAGGTTGCCGTCGTACCAACGATGGGTGCCCTGCATGAGGGGCACCTCAGCTTGGTGGGAGCCGCACTCGCAAAAGCCGACCGCTTAATCGTCACGTTGTTCGTCAATCCGAAGCAATTCAACAGCACCGCCGATCTCAACGCATATCCGCGCACAGAACATGACGATGCCGTCAAGCTGGCGCAGGTCGGCGCTCACATCCTGTACGCACCGGCTGCGCTGGACATGTATCAGGAAGGCTTTGCCACAACCGTTTCGGTAAGTGGGGTGAGCGAAGGCCTATGCGGGGAGTTCCGGCCCGGCCATTTCGACGGCGTCGCGACTGTCGTGACGAAGCTTTTTCTACAGACTGGTGCCGATCTCGCTTTCTTCGGTGAGAAGGACTTTCAGCAATTGCATGTGGTGCGCCAACTCGTCCGTGACCTCGACATTCCGATCGAGATCGTCGCCTGCCCGACCGTGCGGGCATCCGATGGATTGGCGATGTCATCCCGTAACGCCCGGCTGGGCGAGGCCGAACGCCAGGCGGCGCCGCGACTGGCCGAAATTCTCTTTGAAGCGAGCGGGCATCTGACAGCGGGAGAACCCGTTGCACGCGCTCTTGCTGTCGCACGCGAGGCCATTCTTGCTGCTGGTTTTGAACGCGTGGAGTATCTCGAACTGCGTGCCGACCAGGATCTGGTGCCAATGGCGGCGCTGGACCGTCCTGCACGGCTGCTCGCCGCGGCCTGGCTCGGACCTACGCGACTGATCGACAATGTGAGCGTTGCTCCTGGACAAAAGGTTCTCGGCGCGTTCAACCTAGCGACAATCGCGGCGTAGGGCCGCTTATCACAATTAGCTACTTTCGATTTTGGGACCTACAACCGCCCCCGTCAGGCCTCACGGTGGGCCGCGAGCAGGAGCTTCTCTCGGTTCAAATGGATGGCGACTAATTCCAGAGCGGTCGAAATCTGAGCGTGGTCGCCGTCATCTAACTCTTCATGACCAGCGTGCTGTCATTCTGTTGAGGGTCACGGAAAAACGCGTGCTATGAGTAGCCTCAGTTCTAGCATGGGGCATATAGCAACATCGCCAACGGGGCGGCACAGATTCAGTGGCGCGCTTGCGCATTACTACCCAATAAATCACACTGACAGGTAACAATGCCACCAAAAGCAGTAAGTTGGTACCGAGACTATCGACCTGTGGTGATAAAGGCGGAGACGCCAAGCCTGTCCGCTGCCCAACTTGCCAAAGGCAGCAATAGCTGGCGATCCGACACGGAGCACAAACGACATCCGTGCAAGAACGATTAGCGATGGCAAAGTGATCGCCACAATACCGAAGACCCTACGTGGTCTGATTATCATTCTCCAAACCACCAATGGCGGCAGGCCCGCTTTCCGCATTTTCACTCGAAAGCCGCACAAAAAGGCAAATTACCGCTAACGGCATTGCACATCGTTGATAGCGCCCGATCGTACGTAGGGTGCATTCAAGTTCCCCTCGTGCAGCGCGAAACTTGATCCGCAAAACAGCGGACCAAGCTCATGACACCCACGAAGCTACTGATTGGCCAGATCGCAATTGTGTTCGCCATCGTCATCATTGGCATTTGGGTAGCAACGCAGTGGTGCGCTCACATGCTCGGCTATCAGCCGCAGCTTGGCGACCCATGGGTCGTGTTGGGCAGTTGGCCAATCTACAAGCCTTGGAAACTGTTCGAATGGTGGTTCCACTTTGAAGCCTACGCGCCCGAGATATTCGACAAGGCAGGCGCGCTCGCCGGCGCCAGCGGGTTCATAGGTTGTGCGGCAGCGATCGCGACCTCTCTTTGGCGCGCGCGGCAGCGCGGACTGGTCACCACCTACGGTTCCTCCCGCTGGGCCGTTAAGCAGGAAATGGACAAGGCAGGTCTGTTTCAGCCGGCTGGTGTTTTCCTTGGCAAGCTAACGGATCACTATCTGCGACACGACGGACCCGAACACGTCATGGCGTTTGCTCCGACTCGTTCAGGCAAGGGCGTTGGATTGGTTGTCCCCACGCTTCTTTCCTGGACCGGCTCCGCCGTCGTTCATGACATCAAGGGCGAGAATTGGCAGCTGACCTCCGGTTGGCGATCAAGCTTCTCGCACTGCCTGTTGTTCAATCCGACCGATCCGAGATCGGCGCGCTACAACCCGCTGCTGGAGGTGCGCAAGGGATCGAATGAGGTCCGCGACGTCCAGAACATCGCGGATATCCTCGTCGATCCAGAGGGTGCTCTGGAACGGCGCAATCATTGGGAAAAGACCAGTCACTCACTGCTGGTTGGCGCCATTCTGCACGTCCTGTACGCCGAGGAGGAAAAAACGCTCGCCCGCGTCGCCACCTTCCTGTCGGACCCGCAACGCTCGTTTGCCGCAACGCTGCAGCGGATGATGACGACGAACCACCTTGGCCCGGCGGGCAAGCCCCGGGTCCATCCTGTCGTGGCCTCCGCAGCGCGCGAGGTGCTGAACAAGTCTGAGAATGAGCGCTCCGGTGTACTCTCGACGGCTATGTCGTTTCTCGGGCTCTATCGCGATCCGACCGTGGCTGCGGCGACATCGGCATGCGACTGGCGCATCGCGGATCTCATGGACGCCGAGCGGCCGATGTCGCTCTATCTCGTCGTACCGCCATCGGACATCTCGCGCACCAAGCCGCTGGTGAGGCTGGTGTTCAATCAGATCGGCCGCCGTTTGACTGAGCGACTGGAGGGTGATCCGAAGAAGAGCCGCAAGCATCAGCTTCTGATGATGCTTGACGAGTTTCCGGCGCTCGGGCGCCTCGATTTCTTCGAGACCGCACTCGCTTTCATGGCTGGCTACGGCATTCGCGCCTATCTGATCGCGCAATCCTTGAACCAGATCTCGAAAGCCTATGGCGAGAACAACGCCATTCTCGACAACTGCCATGTGCGCATTGCCTTTTCGTCCAATGACGAGCGCACGGCCAAGCGCATCTCGGATGCACTTGGCACAGCCACGGAACTGAGGTCCATGCGCAATTATGCCGGTCACCGGCTGGCGCCCTGGCTTTCCCACGTCATGGTCAGCCGCCAGGAGACTGCCCGGCCGCTGCTGACGCCGGGCGAAGTGATGCAACTGCCGCCTTCGGAGGAGCTTGTGCTGGTTTCCGGCCTGCCGCCGATCCGCGCGCAGAAGCTCCGCTACTACCAGGATCGGAATTTCACCGAGCGCGTGTTGCCTGCGCCGGTTCTAAATGAGGGTGCCTACGGAGACTGCCTTCCGCCGCGCCAAGACGATTGGTCTGGACAGGTCTGCAGCGTTGACCACCGCCTAGCCGCCGACGACGAAAGCGCCGGCGCGACGATCGAAGACGAAGGTGGCGTCCAGCAGCAACGCCATCCTGGTTTGCCCGAAGAACAGACCGCCGTCGGCCAGGATCCACAACAGGACGACCTGTTCATGCCCGCCGACGATGATAGCGAAGCGCTCGCCGACAAGCGCGTGATGGACCGGATTTCCGCTGCGGCGCGTGCCTACGGCATCAACGAGGGCAGGGGCGACGAGAAGGATATCGTCCCCGGCTTCTGAGCGGTTTTGCGGCTCGGGCGTATCTCGGCGTAGATAACGCCCATAAGCGATTTTGCGGATCTCGATGATGCTCGTTCCCGCCGGCGCATCAGCACCGGTCTGTCGGAACGAGCTGCATGAAGTCCCAGCGCATTCGCCATCAATTTCTGCTTGAGCCCGGGTTAAGCGAGAAACTCGAGACCCTCAGCCGCAATCCTTCGACCACCAAATCGGCCATCGTTGCAAAAGCGGTCGAGGCCTTCATCGAGCGACGCGGCGAGAACGAAATCGACCAGCGCTACGGCAAACGGCTCGACCGTCTTTCCCGCGATCTCGGCCATGTCAGGCGCGATGCCGAGATGGTCCTGGAAAGCCTAGTTCTCTTCATTCGCTTTTCGATCACGCTTCATGCCCACACGCCGGTTCCGGACAAGGCAACGCAGGCAATTGCCCAGGAGCGGTTCGACAAGTTCGTCGAGCAGGTCGGCCGTCAAATTGCATCCGGCAAGCGCTCGCTTGGCAATGACGACAGCAAGGGAGGAGAACAATGAGCTCTCATCCCGAGGCCGACCATCGCCGTCGCGCCATGTTGCGCACCGCCATGGGGCCAGCGATCAGCGAGGCCCTCGCCGATCCATTGGTCATCGAGGTGATGGTCAATCCCGATGGCGCGCTGAGGCTCGACCGGCTGGGCGATGGCCGGGTCGAAACCGGCGTGCACATGCACCCTTCCGAGGCCGAGCGCATCATCCGGCTGGTTGCATCCCACGTCCGTGCCGAGGCGCATTCGGACAACCCGATCGTCAGCGCAGAACTGCCGTCAGGCGAGCGCTTCGAGGGGTTGCTGCCGCCTGTCGTTCTGGCCCCTTGTTTCGTCATTCGCAAGCCGGCAGCAAAACTCTACACGCTGGCAAACTATGTCGCCGACCGCATCATGCAGCCGCTGCAGGCCGATGCATTGAGGAAGGCGGTCCGGGAACGGCGCAACATCCTGGTCGCCGGCGGCACGTCGTCAGGCAAGACCACGCTTGCCAATGCGCTGCTGGCAGAAGTCGCGGATTGCGATGAGCGGGTGATCCTGATCGAGGACACGCGCGAACTGCAATGCGTTGCAAAGGACTGCGTTGCCTTGAGGACCAGGCGGGGCTCGGTGACGCTTGCCGACCTCGTGCGTTCGACGCTGCGACTTAGACCCGATCGTATCATCGTCGGCGAAGTCAGGGGCGCTGAAGCCCTCGACATGCTGAAGGCCTGGAATACGGGGCACCCCGGTGGCATCGCCACGGTTCACGCCAACTCAGCGCACTCGGCCCTCTATCGCATCGAGCAGCTCGCCCAGGAGGCCGTCGTCACCGTGCCTCGTCGCCTCATCGCCGACGCTGTCGATCTCATCGTCTTCATCGCCGGACGCGGCACCGCGCGCCGCATCGACGCGATCGCCGAGGTCACTGGTCTCGATGGGAGCGGCGACTACGCCGTCACCCAACTCACGCTTCCGCAACTCCAGCAGTTTTGAGAGGTCACTTCATGCGCAAGAAGCTTCGCTTTCTTTCGTCCGCCGCGCTCACGTTTGTTCTCACAGCCCCGGCTTACGCGGCCGGCTCCGGCATGCCGTGGGAACAGCCGCTGCAGCAGATCCTGGAATCGGTGCAGGGACCGGTCGCCAAGATCGTCGCGGTGATCATCATTATCACCACCGGCCTCACCCTTGCCTTCGGCGACACGGCAGGCGGTTTCCGCCGGCTTATCCAGATCGTCTTCGGGCTGTCGATCGCTTTCGCCGCCTCGAGTTTCTTCCTCTCCTTCTTCTCCTTCGGCGGCGGAGCACTCGTCGGATGAGCACCGCAGAGCAGCATATCGAAGGCTTCGAAGTGCCCGTCCACCGGGCACTGACCGAATCCATCCTGCTCGGCGGTGCGCCGCGGGCGGTGGCGATCCTCAACGGCACGGTGGCCGCCGCAATCGGGCTTGGCCTGCAGCAGTGGATTGCCGGTCTGGCTCTCTGGATCGCCGGACACACGCTCGCGGTCTTTGCCGCCCGCCGCGATCCGGATTTCGCCAGCGTGCTTGTCCGCCACCTCCGTCAGAAGGGCTGGCTTGTATGCTGAACCTTTCCGAGTACCGCGGCAACGCCGACCGGCTTGCCGATCATCTGCCCTGGGCAGCACTCGTCGCGCCCGGCATCGTGCTCAACAAAGACGGCAGCTTTCAGCGGACGTTGCGGTTTCGCGGCCCTGACCTTGAAAGCGCGACGGAAGCTGAGCTCATCGGCATTTGCGCGAGAGCGAACAATGCGCTGAGAAGGCTTGGCTCCGGCTGGGCATTGTTCTTCGAGGCCGACCGCGTTGAAGCGCTGGGCTATCCGAGCTCGGCTTTTCCCGATGCCGCGTCCTGGCTGGTCGATGAGGAACGGCGCGCGGCCTTCGAGGGCAAGGTCGCGCATTTCGAGAGCGTCTATCATCTGACCCTGGTCTTCATGCCGCCGCCGGATGGCCAGGCGCGAGCGCAAAGCGCGCTCGTCGACGCGCATCACGCTGGCAGCCCCAGAGACTGGCGCCAGGAACTGGTCCGGTTTCGCGACGAGACCGATCGCGTCCTCGATCTTCTTTCGGGCTTCATGCCCGAGGTGCGCGCGCTCGATGATGCCGAGACGCTGACTTATCTGCACGGGACAATCTCGAGCCAGCGCCATCCGGTCGCCGTGCCGGAAACACCGATCTATCTCGACGGGCTGCTGGTCGACGCGCCGCTTACCGGCGGCTTGGAGCCGGTGCTGGGCGAGCAGCATCTGCGCACGCTCACCATCCGCGGCTTTCCCAACGTCACCCGGCCAGGGGTTCTCGATGCGCTCAATCACCAGGATTTCGCCTATCGCTGGGTGACGCGCTTCATCCCACTCGACAAGACGGAGGCCACCAAGACGCTGACGCGGCTCAGGCGGCAGTGGTTCGCCAAGCGCAAATCGATCGCCGCCATCCTGCGGGAGGTCGTGACCAACGAACCGGTTCTGCTCGTCGACAGCGATGCCGACAACAAGGCGCTCGATGCGGACGCTGCGCTCCAGGCGATTGGAGGCGATCATGTCGGCTTCGGCTATCTCACCACGACGGTGACGGTGTGGGACAAGGACCGTGAAGCCGCCGCGGAAAAACTTCGTGCCGTCGAGCGCATCGTGAACGGGCTCGGCTTCACCACCATCCGCGAAAGCATCAATGCTGTCGAGGCGTGGCTTGGCTCATTGCCGGGTCATGTCTACGCCAACGTTCGCCAGCCGCTTGTTCACACGCTGAACCTTGCCCATCTCATGCCGCTGTCGTCTGTGTGGGCGGGCCTAGCGGACAACGAGCATCTTGCCGAGGTCACTGGGCGAGAGGCCCCACCGCTTCTGTTCGCCGAAACCGGCGGATCGACACCGTTTCGGCTTTCCACCCATATAGGCGATGTCGGCCACATGCTGATTGTCGGGCCAACCGGCGCCGGTAAGTCGGTGCTGCTGGCGCTCATCGCCTTGCAGTTCCGGCGTTACGCCGGTGCCCAGGTCTATGTCTTCGACAAGGGCAATTCGGCGCGCGCGGCAACCCTTGCCATGGGCGGAGAACATCATGCCCTTGGTGCCGGTGGTGCGCTTGCTTTCCAGCCTCTGCGCAAGATTAGCGACCCCGCTACCCGAAGCTGGGCGGCGGAATGGATCGCCGGCCTCATTGCCCATGAGAACGTCACCGTCACGCCTGAAGTGAAGGAAGCGATCTGGTCGGCCCTCACCAGCCTTGCCACGGCGCCGGCGCAGGAACGCACGCTCACCGGCCTGTCCGTGCTGCTTCAGTCCAACGCGCTGAAGTCGGCGCTCATGCCCTACACGCTCGACGGTCCTTTCGGCCGGCTGCTCGATGCGGACGATGATCGGCTCGCCATCTCGGATGTGCAGTGTTTCGAAACCGAGGAGCTCATGCACACCCAAGGAGCCGTGCTGCCGGTGCTCACATATCTATTCCATCGGCTCGAGGAGCGGTTCGACGGGCGGCCGACACTGCTGATGCTCGACGAGGCCTGGGTCTATCTCGACAATCCGCTCTTTGCCGCTCGCATCCGCGAATGGCTGAAGGTGCTGCGAAAGAAGAACGTGTCGGTGATCTTCGCGACGCAATCGCTCGCCGACATCGCTGGCTCGTCGATCGCGCCCGCAATTATCGAGAGCTGCCCCCAGCGCATTTTTCTCCCCAATGATCGTGCCGTCGAGCCGCAGTCGCGAGCAGCTTACGAGCGCTTCAGCCTGAACGAGCGCCAGATCGAGCTGGTCGCCCGCGCCACGCCGAAGCGCCATTACTATCTGCAGTCGCGCCGTGGCAACCGCCTCTTCGAGCTGGGCTTGGGACCCATCGCTCTTGCGCTTTGCGGCGCTTCCGATCCGGCCACGCAGACCCTGATCGATAACATCCTGTCTGAAGACGGGCAGGAAAGCTTTGCCGCCCGCTTCCTCAGCTTGCGCGGCCTCGATTGGGCTGCCGAGCTTCTCCAGCAATTCCCTCAACCTAACAAGGAGCAATCGCCATGATAGGACGTCGCCTTTTCACCAGTCTCGTCACCGTTTCGCTGATCGCCAAACCGTTGGCCGACTACGTCCAGCCGGCCCACGCCCTGATAGTGTTCGATCCATCGAACTATACGCAAAATGTGCTGTCGGCCGCCCGCGCCTTGGAGCAGATCAACAACCAGATACAGTCTCTGCAGAATCAGGCGACGATGCTACAGAACATGGCGCGCAACCTTCAGCGCCTGGATTTTTCATCCGTGGGCCAGCTCACCGGCTCGCTGCAGCGGATCGACGGTCTGATGACCCAGGCCAGCGGCCTGAGCTTCGATCTCGACAAGCTCCAGGACCAGTGGCGCCAGCAATATCCGGAAACCTACGACGCCACGATCAAGGTCAGCGACGTGGCGAGCGCCGCACGCGAGCGCTGGCAAAACGCCATGCAGGCATTTCGCCAGACCATGAGCGCGCAATCGCGGATCGTCGCGAACGTTCGCGCCGATGGCGATCTGCTTACCGATCTCGTCAACCGCAGCCAGGGTGCTGCCGGTGCGCTTGAGGCAAGCCAGGCTACCAACCAGCTGATCGCGCTTTCGACCAAGCAGCAGATGCAGATCCAGACGCTGCTCGCGACGCAGTTCCGGGCCGAGGCCGAGGATGCTGCGCGCAAGGCGCAGTCCGAGGAAGCCGCCCGCCAGACGACCAAGCGTTTCCTGGGCACCGGTACGGCCTATCCCGGTAACTGATCAGCAGTTCTTCAAGACGACGAGGAAGGCGGCGACATGAATGATCTCGGCGTCATCGATCGCTTCATGGAGACTTTTACCCGCTATATCGATAGCGGGTTCGGTCTGCTTTCGGGCGACGTCGCCTTCCTCACCACCATCCTGATCGGCATCGACATCACACTGGCGGGCCTGGTCTGGGCATTCGGCGGCGAGCCCAACATTCTTGGCCGGCTTGTCCGCAAAGTGCTCTATGTCGGCGCCTTCGCCTTCATCCTGAACAATTTCAAGAATCTCGCCGACATCATCTACCGCTCCTTTGCCGGGCTGGGCATCAACGCATCGGCCGGCAATTTATCGGCCGACAGTCTCCTGCGGCCAGGCCGCATTGCAGCGGCCGGCTTCGAAGGCGCCTGGCCGCTGCTCAATCAAGCGAGCCAGTTGGTCGGGTTCCCCGAGATCTTTGGCAATGCGCTCACCATCTTCGTGCTGCTTCTGGCCTGGTTCCTGGTGCTGATCGCCTTTTTCATTCTTTCCATTCAGCTGTTCATCACCATCCTGGAGTTCAAGCTCACCACGCTCGCCGGCTTCGTCTTGGTGCCCTTCGCGCTCTGGAGCCGTTCGGCGTTCTTGGCCGAGCGCGTCCTCGGCAATGTGATCTCGTCGGGCATCAAGGTGATGGTGCTTGCCGTCATCGTCGGCATCGGCTCGACGCTGTTCGGCGAATTCGCCTCCGCGCTGCAGGGCAAGGAGCCGGACCTGGCCGCGGCCATGTCCCAGGTGCTCGGAGCACTGGCGCTGCTTGGTCTCGGTATTTTTGGGCCAGGGATTGCCTCGGGTCTTGTTTCCGGCGCGCCGCAGCTTGGTGCGGGCGCCGCGCTCGGCACCACCGCGGCCGCCGCCGGGTCAGCGCTCGTCGCGGGAGGCGCTACCTTCGCCGGCGCGCGCATGGCAACCGGCGGCGGTCTCGCCGCCCTCCGTGCCGGCACGGCTATGGTATCGGCTGCTTCCACGGCATGGCAGATGGGGCGTGCAACATCACCCGAGTCCGGTCTCTCTGGCTTAGCTGGCGGCCTGCAGGGCGTTGCGAGTGCCGCTGGCGGCGCCGCGATGCGCGGCATGCGATCCGCAGCAGAACCGTTCCGGCGCAGCGCTGATGCCGGTCGCGAGATCGCCTGGACAGCAACCGGCGGCACGCCGACCAGCTCGATGACCGGAAGTTCCACTGCTGCGGATCCAGTCGCGGCGCCGGCATGGGCAAGGCGTCTGCGTTCCGAACAGACAGCCCGTGCTCATCGCCATGCCGCCACGCAGGCGCTGCGCGATGGCGATCGGGGCGGAAGCGGCGCCAATCCCTCTCTCAACGACAAGGAAGACTAGATGCTCTTCAAGCGACCCGTTCAGCGTTACGGAAAGACGCCCGAGGCCGTAACACCTTATCAGAAGGCCGGCCAACTCTGGGACGAGCGCATCGGCACCGCGCGCGTCCAGGCCAGGAACTGGCGGCTGATGGCTTTTGGCTGCCTGGCAATGGCCATGGGGCTTTCCGGTGGGCTCTTGTGGCAATCGACACAGGGACGTGTTGTGCCTTACGTCGTCGAGGTCGACCGTTTCGGCGAAACACGCGCCGTCGCGCCGGCAAATCAAGACTACCAGCCAGACGATGCCCAGATCGCCTGGCATCTCGGCCGCTTCATCCAGAATGTCCGCTCTATCTCCACCGATGCGGTGCTGGTGCGGCAGAACTGGCTCTCGGCCTACGATTTCGCCACCGACCGAGCAGCGCTGTTCCTCAACGAATATGCGAAGGCCAATAACCCTTTCGGTCAGATCGGTACGCGCAGCGTCTCCGTGCAGGTGACCAGCGTGGTCCGGGCGTCCGACGCCTCGTTCCAGGTCAAATGGACCGAGCAGGTGTTTGAGCGTGGCAGCCTCGCCAGCACGACGCGCTGGACCGCGATCCTCACCATCGTGATCCGCCCGCCGAACAACACCGATCAGCTGCGCAAGAACCCGCTCGGCGTCTTCATCAACGCCATCGACTGGTCGCGCGAGCTCGACAGTGCCGCGCCGACGTCCGTTTCCCCGAAGGAGCCCGCCAATGACAAATAGAGCCCCATCGTTTCGTGCTGCGTTGATGCTGTCGGCGTCGGCCGCGGTTCTGTCGGCCTGTGCTTCGAAGCCGGTGCCGCCCCCGCAGATCTCCTATGACGCGGCTGATTTCAAACCGGCGGCGGTCGAGAAGGCGCCGCAGCCGCCGGTCAAGGTCGTTGAGGTGCGCAAGCCTCTGCCGCTGCCCGGCCAGTTGCAGCCTGAGCCCGGCAAAGTCGCCGAAGACAAGCGATCGCCCGAAGAACGGGTCGCCGATGCCAACAAGGCGGCGACGCAGCAACCCACCAAGTTTGGCTATGTCAACGCGGTGCAGGTCTATCCCTTTGCCGATGGCGCACTCTACCAGCTCTACGCCGCGCCGGAGCGCGTCACCGATATCGCCTTGCAGCCAGGCGAGAAGCTGACCTCAGTATCGGCGGGCGACACCGTCCGCTGGGTGATCGGCGACACAACGAGCGGCTCCGGCGACGACCAGCGCACCCATGTGCTCGTCAAACCCTTCGCGCCGGGGCTTGCCACCAATCTGGTCATCACGACGGATCGCCGAAGCTATCACCTACAGCTGCAAAGCACGGACAAGACCGCCATGGCGGCGATCTCCTGGACTTATAGCGAAGACCAGATCATCGCGCTTCGCCGCCGCAACGCTGAAGCCGAGGCTGCCACGCCCGTTGCCTCAAATGTCGCCCTCGAAAACATCCGCTTCCGCTATTCGATCACCGGCGACACGCCGGCATGGCGCCCGATTCGCGCCTTCGACGACGGCAGCAAGGTCTACATCGAATTCCCGCGCCGCATCGATCAGGGTGAGGCGCCGCCTCTTTTCATCGTCGGCGCCGACGGCAACAATCAGCTCGTCAACTATCGCATGCGCGCCAACTACTACATCGTCGATCGCCTCTTTGCCGCGGCCGAGCTGCGGCTTGGCACCAAGCAACAGCAGGTGGTGCGCATTACGAGGACCGATGGCCGGCAATCACCGCGGCGGGTGTCGTTGTTTTCGCGCCTCGACAGGTAAGAGGAGCGCTCATGACCGAGACCACTCGCCCCAATGCTCCGCCCAAGCTCGATCCGGAACAGCTGCAGCTGCGCGCCGCGCCGCGCCGCGCCGTGCGCTTCAGGCGCGGCATAATCGTCGCGATCGCAGCTGTTGGCTCCGGCGCCATCTTTGGCGTCACAATGATGGCGCTGCAAGGACCGGCACTGCGCCTGAAGCAGCAGGCGGAGGAGCTTTACAGCGCCGACCGCAAGCCGACGGCCGAGGGACTTGAAACTCTGCCCAAGGACTACTCGGGGATCCAGCCGAAGGTTCCGGTGCTTGGCCCGCCGCTACCTGGCGATCTCGGCCGGCCGATTCTTGAGCACCAGCGCCAGCTTGGCATCGCGCCGGGGCAAGAGGTCTCCGCCGAGGAGCAGCGGCTTGCCCAGCAGGCGATCGAGGCGCGCGAGTCGCAAGTCCTTTTCCGGCTTGAAACTCGGCTCGTGGAAAGGGCTGCTGTCAGCAACGGGCAAGGGACGCGTTCGCCATTTGATGGAATGCTTCCCAAATCCGGTGCTGTAAATGCGCCGGCTTCCGTGGCGCCAGCGGAGGGCGATCAGAACAACCAACAGCGCAAGCTCGATTTTGTCAGCCAGCAAAGCACGACAGGGATCTACAATCCGCATGCGCTGCAGATGCCGGCCTCGCCCTATCAGCTGATGGCCGGCAGCGTGATCGCGGCAAGCCTCATCACTGGCATCAATTCCGATTTGCCTGGCCTTGTCGTCGCGCAGGTTACCGAGAATGTGCACGACACAGTCACCGGCAGCACCTTGCTCATCCCGCAAGGCTCGCGCCTCATCGGCACTTATGACAGCGTTGTCGCATTTGGCCAGAAACGCGCGCTGCTGGTCTGGCAACGGATCATAATGCCCAACGGGTCATCGATCGAAATCGACAATCTGCCAGCGACGGACGCCGCCGGCTATGCAGGGCTGGAGGACAAGGTGGATTTCCACACATGGCAGCTGATCAAGGGCGTTGCTCTCGCCACGTTGCTCGGCGTCGGCACGGAATTGAGCTTCGGGGAAAACGAAAGCGACTTGGTCAAGGCAATTCGTGAATCCACCCAGCAGAACGTCAGCCAAGCCGGCCAACGCATCACCGAAAAGAACCTGAACATCCAACCCACGATCACGGTCCGCCCTGGTTGGCCGTTGCGCGTCATCGTGCACAAGGATTTGGTGTTGCGGCCATACACGGGGTAAACAGGAGCAGTTCATGGCGAACCTGAAACTCGGCAAGCTTCCGGACCGCACACCGTCCAAGATCACCATCACCGTCAGCGCCGATCTAAACCAGGCGCTGAACGATTATGCCGCACTTTACCGTCAGACCTATGGCGAGTCCGAAACCGTGGCTGAACTCATCCCCTTTATGCTAGTCGGGTTCCTGGAAGGCGACCGGGCGTTTGCCAAGGCGAGGAAAGAAGGTCTGCCGGGCGGAGCCGGCGTGTCGGAGAAACCACGAAGGCAATCAGCTTCAACATTAGACAATGCGTAGCATGGGCGGCTCGGCTTGTCTGAGTAGAGATAATGATGAACGGCAGCACCGGGAAGTTTCCTGAGCGCAAAAGCTGCTGTCGTCGACCTGAGACTTCTGATGCCGATGGAGCGCAAGAGCGTGGAGCCGTTGGCGGCCGTCACGGCGCCATCGCGGATGGCGGCCAAGCATCAGTCTCTGCTGCATTTCGTGGGACAGGCGCCGTGGTCGGACGCGGTCCTGTTGGCACGGGTTCGCGACTGGGTTCTTCCACAGATCGAGCAGCGTGGACCGATCCGGGCGTGGATCGTCGACGACACCGGCTTTTCCAAGAAGGGCAATCACTCAGTGGGCGTAGCGCGCCAGTGTTGCGGCCAGTAGGGCAAGCAGGACAACGGTCAGACAGTGGTTAGCTTATCGATCGCAAATGACGCAGCCTCGCTTCTGATCGCCTACGAATTGTATCTCCCGCACAGCTGGGCGGAGGATCCGGAACAGCGCGAGAAGGCCAAGATTCCTGCAGAGATCATGTTCCAGACCAAGCCGCAGATTCGGGCTCGAACATATCAGGATGACCATGGCCGAGGGCGTCGCGCCCGGCGTGGTTCTGGCCGACGCCGTATATGGCGCCGACGGCGGTTTCCGCGCGGGCCTGTCCGAGCTCAATCTGACCTATGTGGTCGGCGTTCATCCCACACTCAGCGTCGGGCGTCCTGGCGAGAGTCCTCTGCCACCCCCAAGCCTTGGAGCGGAAGAGGCCGGCCGCCGTTCCGGGTCGGCCGAACCGACGATCACCAAGCCGATCTCGGCCAAGGCCCTGGCCGAGAAGTTCGAAGCTGAGGCTTGGCGCACGGTCGCCTGGCGTGAAGGAACCAACACTGAACTCAATTCCCGCCTCGCCGCCGTACGCTTGCGGCCGACTCCAGGGACTACAATCGGTCCGAGGCTCACGCCCAAGAGTGGCTCCTGATCGAATGGCCTGAAGGCGAGGTCGAGCCGAGCAAGTATTGGCTCTCCACCTTGCCCGCCAACGCTACGATCACCCAGCTGGTCCACGCCGCCAAGCCGCGTTGGCGGATCGAGAGACTATCAGGAGCTCAAGCAGGAGCTGGGACTAGGCCACTACGAAGGCCGGTGGCGGGGCTTCCATCACCATGCCAGTCTCTGTATCGCCGCCTTTGGCTTCTTCGTCTCTCTGAGGGACACGATTCCCCCCTCAACTCCAACTCGCGCCCAGGGCCGCCAGACACCTGGTCTTCCCGACGGTTATCGACCCCGCAGATCCTCCGATCCGATCACTGCGCTCTGCTCCGTTGGTTGGCGCGCGATTGTTTGTTGAGCGCCAAAACTTCCCGGACGCGAGGTCGACAACAGGTTGGCTCCTCGATTCCACTTTAGATTAACCTGCCGAGGTTAACGCAACAGTGCCGCTTGCTTCGGCCCGCCACCGACGGCGGATTTTTCGAGAGAACGCTGCGCTGTCAATGCTCATTGTGAATCCTTAACAGTCGTCAGCTTTTCGAAAGCTGGGCAAAATAACAGGCCAACGCCAAGGCTAGCCAAAACACTGCTGTTCGGAGGGCTATCATCGACCCATTTCGCAACCCCGATCCACTCGATCCAAATTTCGCAATGCGCGCCCCCGTACTGCGATAGGAGGATGCGGCCCAAGCGGCCTTGAGCATCACCTAAACGAGGATTCCGCAGGTCGTGTTTGGGCGATCAGGTAGACGGGACGACATTCGGGTCACGGCGAGGTCGAGGTAGCGGCAACAACGTAGATGAAGGCGCTCGGAGGGCGGTCGAGATCGTACCCTCATGTCGGCGCGGGGTTCTAAGCGACGCCCCGCTGCACGCGTGACACATATCCCCGGTTTGGCAACGTGCCTGATCGCGGCGGTGCCAAGGGAAGTTTGAAGCGGCTGAATGGGGTATTTCAGAATGGAAAAAGGTCCTTTGGCGGAGCTGTTAGTCGAACGATTCGAGAACATGCCAGCGCAACTGCGTGTCGCCGCCCGTTTTGTGCTCGATCATCCCAAGGATGTCGCACTGATGTCGATGCGCGAGCAGGCGCAACAGGCCGGCGTTTCGCACACCACGATGATGCGGCTGGCGAGAGGGCTTGGCTTGCAAGGCTACGAAGATATGCGCACCCTTTATGCACGCGCGCTGCGAGAAACAATTACCGGTGAGCCGGCGCGACAGGGGACCGAACAGCATGGTGATCGGGGATATTCGACTGCCGGCGTCGTTGCCGGAGCTATCGCAGCCCAGATTTCAAAATTGGGTGACTTCGGCAATGCCTCACATTTGGTCGCCGCCGCCGACCTCCTTGCCCGATCTCGCAATCTGTTCGCTCTCGGTGCACGCTCCGCCCACCCGGTTGCAAGCCACTTCGTTCAGATCATTTCATTTGTGGCTGGCGGCGATCGCAGGGTGACGCTTCTCGGCGGGATGGCCGGACATGGCCTGGATGAGCTCCAACACGCCGGACGTGGCGACGTGCTTCTGGCTGTAGGCATGTCGCCTTATGAACGGACGACCATCGACGTGGCGCGCCAGTCGGTCCGGCAGGGCATCGGCGTGCTCGCAATCACCGACAGCAGCGTGTCTCCGTTGACGCGGATCGCGCGGGAGACAATTATTGTTACGTCAAATTCGCAGTCTTTCTTTCGTAGCATGGCACCGGCGTTCGCCGCCGTCGAGCTTCTGGTGGCACTGACGGCGGTGCGGTCCGAAACGGATGCCGCAGAAAGGATAAGACAGTCGGAAGAGCAGCTCACTGCTTTCGGCATTTTTTCGAAGCCCCCTCGATAACCTCCGAAAGGTACGGTCGGATTGGCTGACGGCGGCCAGGCTGTCTGCAACAATGATGCCCAAGGTCGTGCGTCCGACGCCCATACATCGGGGCGTCGGCACCGAGTGAGCTTTGGGGAAAACGAAAGCGACTTGGTCAACGCAATTCGTGAATCCACCCAGCGGAGCGTCAGTCAAGCCGGCCAACGGATCACTGAAAAGAACCTCGCGGCGGCAGACTGCGTACCCGCTTACCGGCGTCTGCGCGGCCTGTATCTGGTTATGGTGGGCGGGGTCTTGGCTCGCGTGATCGGGCCGCAGCTTGTCAACAACACCATGTATCTCTGGATGCCGCTCATGTTCGCGGCGAGCTACCTTGCTCAGGCGGCCCTGGCGGCGATTTCGGCGCTGCTGCTGATGGCCTTGCGACGCCAATCAAGGTGGAAGTCGCGGGCGGCCGCCCCGGTGTCATCGCCCGCCAGCCGCGCTTCATCACGGCAGTGATCTGCGGGGTTGTCTCCTATCTGCTCATGAACTTACTGATGACCGCAGCACCCTTGGCAATGCAGCTCTGCGGCCTCAGGCAGGAGTCCTCACGTCGCAATCCAGTGGCATGTTGTCGCCATGTATACCACAAGCATCTTCATCGAGCGGTTGATCGCACGTATGTTTTGTTCGTAGGTGGAAAATCTCGGCGCAGTAGATTGACCGATCGAAGAAGCAGTCGGTCTTGGCCTTACGGAACGCGCCAAGAATGTCGGCGAGATCGACATCAGCCCAGGATAGGTGTTGATGTGTCTGAAAGAATTACTCCAGCTTCAACCTATTCTACAAAAACGAAGCACGCGAGATGTGATTTCGCCTCCGTAAAAAAGCGCGGCCTGTGTTAGGTCTGTTCAGCTTTTCCGCCGTGTCTGGTAAACGAAGACAATCCGGGGGGAGTCATTTGAAACGATGTAGTCAAAAATGTACACGCGGCAACCGCGTTTCAACTGCCTGGCAATATGACGGTATTTCTGACGGTATGACACTGCAATTGAGCATACATATTTAAATAAAATCAACGTTATATCGCTCTAGTTGATCATCGAGTGGGAATGATTCAGACCCACTCAAACGCCGCCGAACCTACGCCAATCTGCGACGTAACGTACTGAAAACAAAGATAAATCCTTTCAGAGACAATCAGCGACAATCGGCACGCAGAGATTGGTTGTGACAGACCGACTAACGGGTCGCGTACATATTGCCCACCCGAAATTTTCTGAGTACCGTCACGGTCAATGAGGCTGGTGACGGTACTTTTTTGCCCCATAAGGCATTGAAGAAAAAAGGAATTTTCTGCCAAGAAGCCTCAAAATTGTACTGACGGTACTTTTTCAGGAGGCAGTAGGCATGCTGACGGATGCCGCCCTTAAGGCGCTGAAACCAAAACAGAAAATCTACAAGATTGCAGACCGTGACGGCATGTACATCCGCGTCATGCCGAGTGGCGCGATCTCGTTTCGGCTGGATTACAGGCTGAATGGACGCCGTGAAACGGTCTATCTAGGCAGATATGGCAGAGACGGCATCTCGCTCGCTTTGGCCCGGGAGAAGTGCCTCGACGCGAAGCGCGCTGTTCGCGAGGGACGATCGCCGGCCATCGAGAAGCAGCGCGAGAAGCGCCGCTTGAAAGAGGCCAAGAGTTTTGGCGAGTTCGGGCAGAAGTGGCTCACCGCCGCGCCGATGGCCGACAGTACGCGCGCCATGCGGCGTTCCATCTTCGAGCGAGAGCTGCTTCCGGCCTGGCGCAATCGACTCCTGACTGAGATCACGCCGGACGATCTAAGAGCCCTATGCGGCAGCATCGTCGAACGTGGGGCTCCGGCGACAGCCATTCACGTACGAGATATCGTGAAACAGATTTATGGCTTTGCGATCCTGCATGGAGAGAAGGTCGCCAACCCTGCCGATGAAGTCGCACCCGCATCAATTGCGACTTTCGTGCCAAAGGACCGCTCGCTGTCGGCCTCGGAAATTCGTGTGATGCTGAAGCAACTCGAGCACATCCCCACACTTCCCACGATCCGTTTGGGAATGCGGCTTTATCTGCTCACCATGGTGCGAAAGAGCGAGCTGCAGGACGCGGTTTGGGACGAGGTCGATTTCGAGAATGCGGTCTGGACGATCCCGAAAGAACGCATGAAGCGATCGAAGGCGCATAACGTCTACCTGTCACGCCAAGTGCTCGACATTATGATTGCCCTGAAGACCTGTGCAGGGAATTCCAGATACCTTCTTCCATCGCGGTACGATGCGGATGCTCCGATGTCGCGCGCCACCTTTAACCGCGTTACCTACGCGGTCGTCGAGCGGGCGAAGTCCGAGGGGCTGCCTCTGGAGCCGTTTACGGTTCATGACCTGCGGCGAACGGGCTCGACGCTGTTGAATGAACTTGGTTTCAACAGCGATTGGATCGAGAAATGCTTGGCACACGAAGACGGGCGCTCGTCGCGTGGTGTCTACAACAAGGCCGAATATGAGGTGCAACGCCGCCACATGATGCAGGAATGGTCGGATATCGTCGATGCCTGGGTCGGTGGCAAGAAACATGTGCCGACACTGATCCCGCCGTCGATGCCGATCTTGGAGCCTGATCCGGCGCTTTAACTGGACGAGCCCGCGCCGGCGGAATGCTTGGAAAATTGGGCATGAGCGACGGTTGCAGCCCGCAGTGGAGTCTACGGCACATGCCGCCGGCGTGATCGTGCCGACATGAGCATCGCTGATCTTCGGCAGGATAGATGGTCACCACTGATGTGCCGGATGTCGGGTTAGCGGCTTTCGACGTTCACGGCCCTCAACCTGGTTTCATGGACGCCTACCTGGAGTCCAAACCGGGTGCTGGAGCGACTTGCTCAGTGGGCTTTGAGGCGCCATGCGTCCGCCGCAGCGGCAAATGTGCCCGAACAGATTGATCATCGACACCGCACCGTGACGATCGGTCCTAGATGCTTACGGTATTTGTGCCCGATCTCGTGCTCTGACCGGCGAGGTTTTCCGTAAACGCACATCAGGAGGACTCGCTCGGGGGATCGGAACTGCCCTGCGAGCCTGTAGCCAGGCTTCTACTTCGGCCAGATCCCAAACCACGCACCGAGGGGTGAGAGCGAAGCGTCGAGGAAATTGCCCGCGTTGTTCCATTTCATAGATTGTGGTGTCGGCCAGAGGTACGATTTCGCGCAGCTCCTTGCGGCGGATCGTCCGCTTTGTTGCACTTTTCCCGGGACCAGTCATGGCGCCATTCCTCCATCGCTAGGCAGACAATTGAAGGTGATGGTCTTCAGGGATGGAAATGGGGAAAGCCGGCAAGCGTATGCAGGGCGGTCATTTCGTACATATCGGCCGGTGAGGGTTAGCTGTGGCCCGGATCGAACGTCATGCGCGGCGGATCGCTTCCTGTTCTGCGGTCAGGTTAGCGAGCAAAGTTTCATATGGCGCCCTTCGCCGGGGGCGGTCGGTCCCGCATCCCGCCTCACGGCGGCGCTATGCTGATGCTCCTTCGGCCGCCCTGTTGAACCGGTCTCAGGGCCACGAACCTGCTCCAGCACCGAACTGACTTATTCCCGCTGACGGACATTTCGGAGCTTCCGCCTTGTACGCCCTTTTTTACGTTGGTCGGGAGAGCAGCGGCTCTCCCGACGGAGAGTCAGAGGAGGGCGGGTTTTCGCGACGGGTTGAAAGCGGAAGGAGAGGCCTTCGGCGCCCGTGGCGGAGAACCGCGATGTCTGTCCGGACCAATCGAACGCATGCCGTCGCCGACCGGCCGAACCTCTACGACGAGATCACTGGCAAGATAATTGCCGAGCTGGAAGCGGGTCGTTTTCCTTGGGTTCAGCCATGGGGGACGTCTGCGATAAAAGCGTCGCTTTCCCTGCCGCGGAATGCCAGCACGCATCGCACGTACAGCGGGATCAATGTACTTATCCTCTGGGGTGCTGTCGTCGAACACGGGTTCCCAATACAGAATTGGATAACCTATCGACAGGCGTTCGCGCTCGGCGGGAACGTCCGCAGAGGAGAGCACGGGATAACGGTCGTCTATGCCGATCGTTTTGTCCCGGATCACGAGAAGAAGCGCGCTCGCGAGACGGGCGAGGATGCTCAAGCCATACCGTTCCTCAAGCGCTTCACCGTTTTCAACGTCGAGCAATGTGAAGGACTACCTGACGAAGTCGCAGCTTCGGCCCCGCTGTCGGTGGCAAGCCCGATCGAACCGCGGGTCGAGGCGCTGATCAAGGCCACCGGTATCGACTTCCGTATTGGCGGCGACAGGGCGTTCTATGTGCCTGCCCACGATTATATCCAGGTGCCTCCGCCCCAAGCTTTCTTCGAGCCGATCAATTGGCATCGGACAGCCTTGCATGAGCTTGGACATGCCACTGGTCACAGTTCACGCCTGGATCGCAAATTCTCCGGCTCTACCGCCTCCAGAAAATATGCGTTCGAAGAACTCGTGGCAGAGATCAACGCGGCCTTCTGCTGCGCGGCCTTAGGCATCGTACCCACGGTTCGGCATTCGGATTATATCGGCTCATGGCTGGAGGTTCTGCGCGAGGACAGTCGCGCCATCGTTCGTGCCGCCAGCCAGGCCAGCAAGGCGGCGGAGTGGCTTCTTGGCCATCTGCCGCAAGAGGTCGGAGCATCCATCGAGGTGGACGCGGCCAACGATAGAAGGGCAGCATAACCTTCGTTGACGCGACCGGAGCAAGCGCGGTCCCGTCGATCACGGACCGGCTGCTTTGAATTCACAGAGTTCCGCCTCCGGATTGCACGCGCGGCCCTGCCGATCGGCATAGGTATCAACTGCTAGCCGCGTTTCATCGACCGCCTCTCGTTATCGGTCATGCTGAAACCGCATTGACGGCCACAAGCCTTTCCAAGCGTGCCTGCGGTGCCGGCTCGGTTGTCGAACAACGGCGTGCCGGCTCGTGCTGGTAGGAGAGGGAGAGGGTTGGAGGGATTTCGTGACGGGTTCAAGGCCGAGAGAGAGGCTCTCGGCGGCCCGTCGTGGAGAAACCTTGATGGCCAACGCTGCTCAGAAGATCACCCTGTCGCCTTCGCGCGATATTCCTTTCAACAAGCTGGTGCTCGCCCAGACCAATGTCAGACATATCAAGGCCGGCGTCTCAATAGAGGAACTCGCGGCCTCGATCGCCCGCCGCGGTCTCATCCAGAGCATTCATGTTCGTCCCGTGCTCGATGCCGGCGGCGAGGAGACCGGAATGTTCGAGGTCCCCGCCGGTGGGCGCCGCTATCGCGCGCTCGAGATGCTTGTGAACCAGAAACGTCTCGCGAAGACCGCGTCCGTTCCCTGTGTCGTGGGAAATTCGTCCGGTCCGATAGCCGCCGCGGAGATCTCTCTTGCCGAGAACATTGAACACGCTCCGCTTCATCCTCTCGACCAATACCGCGCGTTCAAGGATATGCGCGACAAGGGCATGTCGGAGGAGGAGATCGCAGTCGCCTTCTTCATCTCGGTCAACATCGTCAAGCAACGTCTCAAGCTCACAACCGTATCGCCGGCGCTTCTCGACGTTTACGCCGATGACGGCATGACGATCGCTCAGCTCGAGGCATTCTCCGTTAGCAGCGACCACACCCGACAGGAGCAGGTCTGGGACGCGATCAAGAACAGCTGGTCGAAGGAACCCTACCAGATCCGCCGGATGCTGACGGAGGGGACGGTTCGTGCATCCGACAAGCGGGCCGTATTCGTCGGCCTCGAAAGCTATGAGGCGGCAGGCGGCGAAGTGCTGCGCGATCTGTTCCAGTCTGATGATGGCGGGTGGCTCCAAGACGTCCCGCTGCTTGAACGGCTCGTCAGTGGCAAGCTAAAGACGATGGCCGGCGAGATCGCCAATGAGGGCTGGAAGTGGATCGAAGTCGCGGTGAGCTTCCCCTATGGCGCTACAAGCGGTTTGCGCGAGCTTGAGGGCACGCCGATCGAACTCACAGATGACGAACAGGCAACGCTCGATGCGCTGCGTGAAGAGTTCGACAAGCTTCAGGCGCAGTACGAGGAGGCGGACGAGTTGCCGGATGACGTCGACCAGCGGTTTGGCGAGATCGAAACGGCGATCAAGTCGATCGAGGCGCGTCCCGTTCACTTCGATCCTGCGGAAATCGCGCGTGCGGGTGTCTTCGTCAGCATCGATACCGACGGAGCGCTTCTCGTGGAGCGCGGTTACGTAAAGCCCGAAGATGAGGCGCCGGTTACGCCCGAGGGTGACAACCATCCCGACGTCGACGGGTCCGACGTCGAGGCGACGGGTTCGGTTCAGCGGGCCATCATCACCATCGGTGGCCAGCCGGTCGACCCGGACGATGATGAGGAGGATGGCAACAAGCCATTGCCGGATCGGCTCATCATGGAACTGACCGCGGATCGCACGCTGGCTCTGCGCGACAAGCTCGCAAACGATCCCGCAACCGCTTTTCTGGCCGTGCTTCACAAATTCGTCCGTGACGGTTTCTCTCGCTTCAGCGCGCAAGGCGTTGCGATGGAAGTCTTTGTCCGTGGCACCGTCTTTCCGGTCCAGTCCGAAGGGCTTCGGGATACGACGTATGCGCGCTCGATCCAGGCCCGCCACGAGGCCTGGGAAAAGCGTCTTCCAACGGACGTCGCCGACCTGTGGGACGCGCTCTCTGCACTCACGGGTACCGAGCAAACTGAGCTGTTCGCTCATTGCGCATCCTTCGGCGTCAACGCCCTATACGAAAGGGCTGATCGCTACGGTAACGGCGCCATCTCGGCGCACGGCGTCCAGCAGCGCCTTGCGGATGCCGATCACCTTGCCCGGGCAGTTGGGCTCGACATGATCGCCGCCGGATGGCGCCCCACTGTCGGCAACTATCTCGGCCGCGTCACCAAGGCGCGTATCCTCGAAGCCGTTCGCGAGGGTGCCGGCGAGCGCGCCTCCCAGCTCATCGATCACCTCAAGAAGGGCGACATGGCCAAGGAAGCCGAACGCCTGCTCGCCGATAGTGGCTGGCTGCCCGAGCCTCTGCGGCTTGTCGACGGTGATGCCGAAGCAGTCGACACCAACGCTGGCGACGAAGATCAAGCCCTGCCTGAGTTCCTGGCAAGTGACAACGATGTCGCTTTGGTCGACCAGGAAGAAAAACAGCTAGACGCCGCCGAGTAGGCCGTTTTCCTTCCGCGCCCATCGCCCGGCTCTCGCAAGAGTGCCGGGCGTTTTCTGCGTACGGTGGTGAGAGTGAGTGTCCGGCCGGAACGGGTTGAGCCCGTCCGGTCAGAGAGAGCGCCGATGGGTTTTTCCCGGTCTCGCTCTCCAGAGGATCTCCGATGAATTTCTTGTCTCCGACATTAACCGGCAACCCGGTCTCTTCCGCCGCTGCGCCTGTCGATCCAGCCGCACCAGTCTACGCGGCAGCCCTGCGTCTTCTCCCCCGCCTCGAATCCGGCCGGCGCGTCGATGCCGTCGTCTTGCGAGCCGCGATGGAAGCCTCATTCGGAGCATCCGACACAAGCGGCGCCTGGGACTGGAAGACGGCCTATGACGCCTGCGAGGCCGCCACCGTCCTGTTCCTTCGCAAATACGGCAGGTCGCTTCTGCGCAAGGCCGGCTCCGTGACTGCCGCCTTGCCGCTTTTCAGCCGGATTGCGGACCTTCTGCCAACGCATACCCGCCGCTCCGAGGAAACTCAGGCGCTACAGCAATTCTCGACACCCATCCCGCTGGGCCTCGCAGCCGTCTCCGCGGCCGCCATAACGGCGTCCGACCGGGTCCTTGAACCTTCCGCCGGTACCGGGCTGCTTGCCATCCTCGCCGAGATCGCGGGCGGCTCGCTTGTCCTGAACGAGCTTGCAGAGACCCGTGCGGGCCTTCTGTCCAATCTCTTCCCGGCCCTTATGGTCACGCGGTTCGACGCGGCCCAGATCGATGATCATCTCGATCCCGTCAGCTTGCCCACCGTCGTGCTGATGAATCCGCCATTCTCGGTCCTCGCCAATGTGCGTGGTCGCGTCGCAGATGCGGCTTATCGCCATGTCGCCTCAGCCCTCGCCCGACTTGCTGACGGGGGCCGGCTGGTCACCATCACAGGTGCGAGTTTCGGTCCGGAGATGCCGGCGTGGCGCGATGCATTCGTGCGCCTCCAGGAGCATGGTCGTGTCGTTTTCACCGCCACGATCAGCGGCGCCGTCTTTGCCAAGCATGGCACGACGATCGAGACCCGACTTACGGTCATCGACAAGACGCCTGCTGGTGATACGTCCCTCATCCCAAATGCACTCGGCGTTGCGCCGGATGTCGCCACCTTGCTCAGTTGGATCGAGGAACACGTTCCGGCCCGGCTGCCGGTCGCCGAAGCGGCCAAGGTCGTTCCCTCCACTCCACCGACGGTCCGCGGCTATCTCGCCCGCACTGTCACAGGCCCAGTTCACCGGCATCTGTCCGAGCCCGTCGGCGTTGAACTGTCGTACGAGACGGTCGATTGGACGCCCGACGAGGGAGCACGGCTGACCGACGCGATCTACGAGGACTATCGATTGCAGACGATCCGTATTCCCGGCTCACAGGCGCACCCGACCAGGCTGGTTCAGTCCGCAGCGATGGCGTCGGTCGCGCCGCCAAAGCCCACTTATCGCCCGACCCTGCCCGACGATATCCTGAGGTCGCTCTCCGACGCCCAGCTCGAAACGGTGATCCTTGCCGGCGACGCACATTGCGGGTTTCTCGCCGGATCGTGGTCAGTCGACCACACGCTCGATGTTGTCAAAGCAGCACCCGATGACGCGCCGGCAGCCGTGCGCTTCCGGCGCGGCTTCTTCATCGGCGACGGAACTGGCGTCGGCAAGGGCCGGCAGTCAGCGAGCATCGTGCTTGACAACTGGCTGCAAGGCCGGCGCAAGGCCGTGTGGATCTCGAAATCAGACAAGCTGCTCGAGGACGCCCAGCGCGACTGGGCCGCGCTCGGCATGGAGCGTCTGCTGGTCACGCCGCTGTCGCGCTTCCCGCAAGGGCAGCCTGTCACGTTGCCGGAAGGCATCCTGTTTACAACCTATGCCACGCTACGATCCGACGACCGCGGCGAAAAGGTTTCGCGCGTCAGGCAGATCGTCGAATGGTTGGGCTCGGGTTTCGACGGAGTGCTCATATTCGACGAGGCGCACGCCATGCAGAATGCCGGCGGCGGCAAGGGAGAGCGTGGCGATGTCGCGCCCTCACAGCAAGGTCGCGCCGGCTTGCGCCTGCAGCATGCTTTGCCCAGCGCCCGTGTCGTCTATGTCTCCGCCACTGGCGCGACCACCGTCTCCAATCTGGCCTACGCCCAGAGGCTTGGCCTCTGGGGCGGCGAGGACTTCCCGTTCTCGACCCGCGCGGAGTTCGTCGAGGCGATCGAGGCGGGTGGCGTGGCGGCAATGGAGGTGCTCGCCCGGGACCTTCGTGCGCTTGGCCTTTATACGGCGCGCTCGCTTTCCTTCGACGGCGTCGAATATGAACTGGTCGAGCATGAGCTGACACTCGAGCAGCGGCGCATCTATGATGCCTATGCCGGCGCCTTTGCCGTCATTCACAACCATCTCGACGCGGCCATGCAGGCCGCCAACATCACCGGCGACAGCGGCACGTTGAACCGCCAGGCCAAGTCCGCCGCGCGCTCGGCTTTCGAAAGCGCCAAGCAGCGCTTCTTCGGTCACCTGCTGACGTCGATGAAGACGCCGACGCTGATCCGCTCGATCGAGCAGGATCTCCAGTCCGGGCATTCGACCGTCGTTCAGATCGTCTCCACCGGGGAGGCGCTGATGGAACGCAGGCTGGCGGAGGTGCCGACGCAGGAATGGAACGATGTCCGCGTCGACATCACGCCGCGCGAATATGTGCTCGATTACCTCGAGCATTCCTTTCCAGTTCAACTCTACGAACCCTTCACGGATTCGGAAGGGAACCTGTCGGCAAGGCCGGTGTTTCGCGACGGCCAACCCGTTGAAAGCCGCGAGGCTGTCGCGCGCCGCACGGCCCTGATGGAGAAGCTGGCGAGCTTGCCACCGGTTCCTGGCGCGCTCGACCAGATCGTCCAGCGCTTCGGCACCGGCATGGTCGCGGAGGTGACGGGCCGGTCGCGACGCATCGTCAGGAAGGGCGAACGCTTGATGGTCGAGGGCCGCGCGGCCTCGGCCAATCTCGCCGAGACCCAGGCCTTCATGGATGACGTCAAGCGTATCCTGGTGTTCAGCGATGCCGGCGGGACGGGCCGAAGCTACCATGCGGAGCTTTCGGCGCGGAACACGCGTCTGCGCGTCCACTATCTTCTCGAGCCTGGCTGGAAAGCCGATACCGCCATCCAGGGCCTTGGCCGAACGCATCGGACCAACCAGGCGCAGCCGCCGCTTTTTCGCCCGATCGCCACCAACGTGAAGGCCGAGAAACGCTTCCTCTCCACGATTGCCCGGCGTCTCGATACGCTGGGCGCGATCACGCGGGGTCAGCGCCAGACCGGCGGGCAAGGCCTGTTTCGGCCGGAGGACAATCTGGAATCGCATTATGCGCGCGATGCGCTACGCCAGCTCTACCTGCTGATCGTCCGCGGCAAGGTCGGGGGCTGCTCACTCACGCTGTTCGAGCAGACCACGGGGCTGACGCTTACGGACGAGAACGGCATCAAGGACGAGTTGCCGCCGATCACCACTTTCCTCAATAGACTGCTGGCGCTCACCATCGACCTGCAGGACATCCTGTTCGCGGCTTTCGAGCAGTTGCTCTCCGCGAAGGTGGAAGGCGCCATCGCGGCTGGGATTTATGATCTCGGACTCGAAACGCTGCGAGCAGAGAGCTTCATCGTCACCGACCGGCGGACGATCTACACCCATCCGGGCACCGGCGCCGAAACGCAGCTCCTCACCATCGATCAGCGCCAGCGCAACCGACCCCTGCCCGTCGAGGACGCTGTCGCCCAGCTCGACGACCAGCGCGCCATCCTGCTGGTCAACGAACGCTCAGGGCGTGCTGCCGTGCAGGTCCCCGCGCCGTCGTTCATGCTCGATGATGGTGAAATCGAACGGCGTGTCAGGCTGATCCGGCCGATGGAGCAACACCATGCCTCCCTGCGTATGATGGAGGACAGTCATTGGCAGCAGGCTGATCGCGAGACCTTCACCGACGCCTGGAGTGCCGAGGTCGCGAGCGTCCCGGCTTTCTCGGACTCGACCATCCACATCGTCGCGGGGCTGCTGCTGCCGATCTGGAAGCGACTTCCAAACGAATCGAGCAGAGTCTATCGGCTCCAGACCGACGAGGGGGAGCGCATCATAGGACGCAGGGTTTCGGCCGCATGGGCCGCCGGCGCGCTCGAAACCGGTGTCAGCGCGATCACAGCATCAGATGCCTTCAACGCCCTTGCAGATGGGCGCACGATGCTCGACCTTGCCGAGGGACTTCATCTGCGCCGCGTCCGCGTCATGGGCGCCAATCGCATCGAGCTGTCGGGCTTCACCCATACCATGCGCGAGCGGCTAACGGCCTACGGACTTTTCCACGAGATCATCTCCTGGAAGCTGCGCATGTTCGTGCCCGCGGACGCAAGTGGACCTGCGGTTCTTGCCAAGGTCATCGAGCGTCATCCGATACAGCGTATCAGCGAGAGGGAGGCCACGTGATGCCGCCTCGCGATACATCCGAACTGGCAAGCCGTCTCGCCCAACGGGCGGAGGCGGTTTGCCGCCGCTACCTTCCCAATGGCCGCCGTGAGGGCCGCTACTGGCTGGTTGGCGACGCCCGCAATGCGCCGGGGCGCTCGATGTTTGTCCGTCTCAAGGGATCGGATTCCGGCAAGGGCGCCGCAGGCAAATGGACCGACGCCGCCACCGGCGAGCATGGCGACCTTCTGGACGTCATTCGGGAATCGCTTGGCCTTGTCGATTTCAAGGACGTCTGCGCCGAGGCGCGCAGCTTTCTGTCGATGCCCCTGACGACGAACCAACCAAAGGACCGGTGGGAGCAAGCCGTTCCCGCTGCCGGAGGCTCTCCCGAAGCGGCGCGGCGGCTGGTCTCCATGTCGCAGCCGATACCAGGAACGCTTGTGGAGACGTATCTGCGCGGACGCGCGATTACAGCCTTGCATGAAACCGGGAGCCTTCGGTTTCATCCGCGCTGCTATTACCGTCCAGAGCGCGGCCCGACCGAAACATGGCCGGCAATGATCGCGACGGTCACCGACCTCACAGGCAAGCTCACCGGCGCCCACCGCACCTGGCTTGATCCGGGCGGATTCAGCGCGGCCAATCTTGGCCGCGCTCCGATCGACACGCCGAGGCGGGCCATGGGCGAACTGCTCGGACACGCCGTCCGCTTCGGCTGCTGCCACGACGTCATGGCCGCCGGCGAAGGCATCGAGACCATGCTGTCGCAACGCTCTCTCCTGCCCACCATGCCAGCGATCGCGGCGCTGTCGGCGGCGCATCTGTCCGCAATCCTGTTCCCTGACACATTGCGGCGGCTCTATATTGCCCGCGACAATGATCCGGCAGGTCACACAGCTGTGGCAACCCTCATTGAACGCACCAGCGCGGCCGGTATCGAGGCGATGGTGCTCACACCGCGGCTCGGTGACTTCAACGAAGATCTGCGTCTGCTCGGTACTGCTGCACTGAGGGCGATCCTGCGTGTCCAGATCGCGCCGCAGGATGTCGAACGCTTCATGGAGCTGGCGGCCTGACCGGAAAGGGGAAGAGGGGTGCGCCAGCGATGCGTGGCTCGGGTCGCAGGGGACCTTCGCTGAGGCGAGCGCCGGCCCACGGCCTTCCAGAGGGCGATCGGGCGCCGGCCGGTCCGGACAGGCAATGGCTGCGCCCGGCTATTTTCCGGCGGCCCTTGCCACCCCGTGCGGCGCACGAAGGCGAGCCGCCATGAGCACCGAGCACGATACCGACTTCGAGCGCCAACCCGCATCATCACCCATCGACTACGTCCTGCAGGAGCTTCAGCTCTACGGCTACCGTCCCTTCGATGATGAACCCGATCCGCGCCCGCTTCCCGAAGGCCGGGTCGTGGCGGCCAGCATCGCCGACATCTTCGACGCTCTCCTGGTGGCGATGGCCGACACACGCCTTGAGCCCGATCTCGAGGAGCTGCTGTGGGGCACGGTCAATCTGTTCCATCGCGCCACCAAGCGGATCGAACGCGAGCTCGATGAAAATGAGCTTTGCCAGCAACGGCTGCAGCGCGAACAAGACGGATCCGAGGTCAAGTCGGTCGAGCTCGAGCGCCTCATCGCCCAAGGTCAGACACTGCTCGAACGCCGCAGCGCCTTCGAATTGATGCGAGACCAGGCCGCCGAGCATTACGAGCGTCACACCCACTCGATCTGGCGCCCGCGTTCGGGCTCTGTCGTCAACCATCGCAACCTGACCGCGGCAATCATCGACAGCCGGGACTTCGTTGCCGCGAGGAAGCATGCAGACAGCCAGGTGCTGTTGCCACCCGGACCGAAAGTTGCCTTCACCGGTGGGCTGGATTTCAACGATCATTCGCTGATCTGGGCCAAGCTCGACCAGGTCCATGGCAAGCATCCGGACATGGTCCTGCTACACGGCGGATCGCCAAAAGGTGCAGAGTTGATAGCGGCCAAATGGGCTCACAGTCGCAAGGTGCCACAGATTGCCTTCAAGCCGGACTGGACCAGGCATGCCAAGGCCGCGCCCTTCAAGCGCAACGACGCCATGCTCGACACCTTGCCAATCGGCGTCGTTCATTTCCCCGGCTCTGGCATTCAGGACAATCTCGCCGACAAGGCCCGCAGACTCGGCATCCCGGTGATGAAGTTCGGCGCCGCATGACGGGGCCACCAGTTCCACTCGCCTCAAGTCATTCGCCGTGGTTTCCGTCCTTCTACGCGCGTTGATCGGACGACCGTTCCTGCCGATGTGGCGTCGATGAGGGCAAGGGCGGCAACCACGAGATTTCACATCCCCTCCCGTCCTGGAAGGAAGAACAGGGAACCGATCGCCGCGTTTGTCGGCGCTATTCCTTGGTCCGGTCCGAGGGCCTGATGCCATCAACCCATAAAGGGTCGGACTACGCAAAGCGTGCCGCCGTTTCGGCCTTGCCTTCACGGTGATTGCGGCCCTCGGCCGGACACATCGGGCGCCTGTCACGCGGGGATCGCTCCCCGCTTCCAGAACAGGAGCCGGAAAAATGTCTCTCATGGAAGCCAACGCCTTCGCCTTCAGCCTTGCCACCAGCCTGATGGTCAGCATCGTCATCTTCCGCGCCGGCGACGGAACACTTTCGGTCGTGCGGGCCGACGAGTATGAAGGAGAGGTCGCCCAGATCGTCCGCGAGATCGATCCACATGAGCGATGATCCGGACAAGTTGCGGCCGGTGGTCCTTTGCGCCCCGGCCCGACGCAGCGCTATAATTCGAACCGCAATTGACGTTGATCCGGCGGCGACACATCGCCCAGCGACGAGAGTGTGATGCCCAACAGCCAGCCCGTTCGACTTCGGTCGGACGGGCTTCGGCATCTGACAGCGGGCTTCAGTGGCGGAGCCTCGATCACCTGCTCTTTCGCAACAGAATTCCGTTGTTGGGCAGTACTTCGATGCCAGCTCTCTCAAGCGCATTCACGACCGCTAATATATTGTTTGCGATTGGAGTCCGCGCGCCGCGTTCGAAATCAGCGATTGTCTGCCTGGCGACGTTTGCCGCCCGGGCCAAATCATCTTGGCTCCATCCCAACATTGCACGCGCACCACGGCACTGTTCGGCGCTGAAATTCGCCGCGCTCTCTCCAATATTCTGATTGACCTCAATCAATTTGTATATTATCCCTGTCTCGAACTTGCGGTCGAAGAGGGTGCGCAAACACCCTTTTCGACCTGACCAACGCCAAGCTGTGTGGAGCTCGGATCATGGCTGATTCCGACAATACCACGACTTTGCCTTCCGTCACGCTGGGAGCGGAGCTCGATCTCCGTTGACCACAGAGCGCGCTGAGCCTTCGGCCGACCAGGCAGTCGAAGATCAGCCGCAAGCCGATCCAGCGCTTGCCCTGTCCCTTGCCTGGATCGACGCTCACGTTGGGATGCTGGCCTCCTGTGTCCGGCAACAGCAGGCTGAGGAGGGGCTCCTGGAGAGCGGCGCGCTCTTGCGTGTCGGAGAAGTAATTGGGCGCGGGGAGGGGGCTTGCGCCGACCGCGACTGTCCTGATTTCCTGAAGGAAGAGCAGGATGGCGCTGAAAAGGCCGACGCCTTGCTGGCTGAGATTGCGGCGACGCCCGCTCAATCCTTGGCGGGTGTGGTCGCCAAGCTCGCGGTCATCCTTCGGGAGGCGACTGACAACACCGACTTTTGCGAATTTCCGCTGCCGCACATCCGCTCGGCGTTGGCCGATCTGCGGCGCCTCACGCGTGAAGCGACAAGCGACCAGCCTCCCCGCTGGTCCGCAGGTGATCAGTCGATCTGCTCGCTGTTCGAGCAGCCTGCATCATCGTTCGCTGCCTGGCGCGCCTTCAGCGCGTGGAGCGAGGGTGATGATGATGCCTATCGCGCCTGGACGGACACATTCAAGACGTTGCAAGGCGCGAGCCAGTAGGCATCGCAAACTCTCAGCCTGACTGCCCGGCGCCGAGATCTCCTCGTTCATTCGTCAATGACGGAATCCAAGGATTTCGCTCAACGCCGCGTCCCCCTATCAAATCCTTGAGAAGGGAAGGGATGCGGATGAAGCCGGATACATCGCAGTGGCGTGACCCACAGGCATATGCGTTCGTCGAAGCCGCCGCCGCCGATGTGATCGCTTGGGAGTTCCTACGACGCAATCCCCAGTATCAGCAGGACTTCGCCGCCCCCAGCTCCGCCAAGGCGATGCGCGCGTTGCGCAAACGCTGGGGTTTGCAATTTCGCCGCCCGGCCTGACCAGTCCGCGGTCGAGCAGACCGTCTATTGGGCGCCTCAGATCGATCCTGGGGTCGTGAACCTTGTCGAGGTTCCGCCGGATCTGCGAGCGCGAGAGGGCATCGCCTCCGACGTCTCTCTGGCCGCGGGCCGCCATGACGAGGTGGGCCTTCACATGCGCTATTCGCCGGGCAGCACGCAACTTGCGCTTATCGGCGACGCGAAGCCAGGCGAACCCCTTGCCGCCATGATCCCGCTCGACGACATGGCGCACGACAGGCTCCAGGCGATCGAGCGGTTCATCCGCTCTATCCATGGGCAACACCCTCCCGACGCCCGCTTGACCACGGCCCAGCGCCGTCGCCTAGGCCACATGCTGCGATGCCTTGATGGCCGCGCCCAGCAAGCATCCCATTTTGAAGTCGCGACCGCCTTGTTCGGTCCGCGGCTGGTCAGCGCCGCCCACTGGCATGACTCCACTTTTCGCTACCAGACATATCGCCTCGTCCGCGACGGGCTTAGGATGGTCGAGCGCGGCTATCGCCAATTGCTGCGCGCGCGGCGGCGTCATCTCTGACTAGTGCCGCCAGTCGCGTTGTCCACTTTCTTGCGCTGCCTCCAGCCCAACGCTTACTCTCAATCCTGAAGCGGATGGCGGCTTTGCGCCTCATGTAAGTCGTTGAGCCGATCCTACCCGCATCCTAAAAGCGGACATCCGAGCGAACAGCCGACGCGGCACGTTTGCGCCAGTTCCCCGACCATCGCCAACCAGCTTCGCAAGTGGTCTTGTAGGCGGCTTCTTCCGCAAACGATCTGATTGCTCCGCACGTCATGGTAGAGCGCGTTCGACGACCGAGTTTGCTCATTCGCCTCTTATTTCTTTCAACATGTGCTAATGTTGCACCGCGTCCGGTCGTCTACAAAGTACGGCGTTCGCAGCTTGGGGACTGCACTCAATGGTGAGCACATGATCCGCAAGGCGCTTCTTTGGTCGGCTGCATCTTTGCTCGCCGGGGTCATCACGCTGTCCGCGCACGGTGCCGACAAGGTCGTCAACCTTTACGACTGGTCGGACTACTTGGATCCCTCGGTCATCGACGACTTCACCAAGGACACCGGTATCAAGGTCGTGTACGACGTCTTTGACTCCAACGAGATCCTCGACACCAAGCTGCTCACTGGCGGCTCCGGCTACGACGTCGTCGTGCCAAGCGCCAGTTTCCTGGCCCGCCAGGTCAAGGCCGGCGTCTTCCAGAAGCTGGACAGGTCGAAGTTGCCCAACATCGCCAACATGTGGGACGTCATCGAGCAGCGCACCGCCAAGTACGACCCGGGCAACCAATATTCGGTGAACTACATGTGGGGCACGGTGGGTTTGGGGTACAACACCGCGAAGATCAAGTCCGCGCTTGGTGTCGACAGACTCGACAGTTGGGACGTCTTCTTCGATCCCGAGAAGCTGAAGAAGCTCGCCGATTGCGGAGTCTACGTGGTCGATTCGCCCACCGAAATCCTGCCCATCACGATGAACTACCTTGGGCTGAACCCCGAGAGCACCTCGCCGGAAGACTTCGGTAGGGCCGAAGAGGCATTGATGCGTATCCGTCCCGACGTCCGCAAAATCGAGTCATCCGAGTACATCAACGCTTTGGCGGACGGCGACATCTGCCTGGCGATCGGCTGGTCGGGGGATGTCCTGAAGGCGCGCGATCGTGCCGCTCAAGCCGGTAACGGCGTCACAATCGCCTACTCGATCCCCCGGGAAGGCACTGTGATGTGGTTCGATCAACTGGCAATCCCGGCAGATGCGCCGCACGTGGATGAAGCGGATGCCTTCATCAACTACCTCATGAAGCCTGAAGTCGCCGCCAAGAACACAAACTATGTATTCTTTGCCAATGGCAACAAGGCCTCACAAAAATTCGTTGAAAAAAGCGTCCTCGGAGACCGCTCGATCTATCCTGACGATGCCACGCTAAAGAATCTTTTCACCGTCTTTCCGTACGACCCGAAGACGCAGCGCGTGGCAACGCGCACCTGGACTAAAATCGTCACGGGTCAGTAGTTGACGGCAGTTGCGCTTCCGGCGAACCGCCCATTGTTCACCGGTCAGCCGTCAATCCGCAATGCCTGCTTTCCGCAGGCCATCTAGCCAATGCTCCACGTCCTCCTGACGGCGATATGGAGAGCCGCGTTTATAGTCACCTAGAGTGAAACCAGGCTTGCGCTCGAGGCATCTGCCCCAGGCCAATCGTGCCTCTTCGGTGCGTCCTAGCTGGCCCAAACACGCAGCCAGATTGGCGAATCCCCGATCATAGTTGTCGTTGTCCCAGCGGCGGAACGACTGCAGTGACGCCTCATAGTCGCCGAGCAGATAGTATGCGAATGCAAGCAGCTCGTGGACATCGCGGTGTTCGAGCGGACTCAGCCGTCTGAGCCTTTCCCCGATCTCGCGAGCCTTTGTGAGATGACCACCCCAAAGGCAGATGTATCCGACCCAGACGAGTACGTTCGGGTTTGTCTGGCCCAACGCGAGCGCGCGTTGCCAATGGGTCTCGGCAACCTCGAAGTCCCCTTTCCATCCATGCAGAGCGGCAACGACCGCCTCTGCCAGTCCGCTGGCGTCGCCGAGTTCGATGGCTCGCAGGGCCGACTGCATAGCCAACACCCTCATGTCTCCGTCCGCTCTGAAAACCGAAAGGGTCGCGTAGGCGTCCGCGAGCCATGCATGCGCCCGCGCCAAATCAGGTTCCCAGCCAAGAGCCAGCTTTAAGAACTCGACAGCAGCGACGGTGTCCTTCTCGGTGAATCGGTGCATAGCATCGGTGCCGCGCAAGAACGCGTCATATGCGCTGAGGTTCGTCTGCGTTTGCCTGGTCCGAACGATCTCAGCGGCGCCTACCTTGCCGACCAGTGCCCAGGCAATCCTCTCTGTCACCTCGTCTTGAACGGCGAAAAGGTCATCGAGATCTCGATCGTAGCGCTCGGCCCAGACGTGATTGCCAGTGGCTGCTTCTATCAACTGCGCAGTGATCCTGACGCGTGCAGCAGCCTTTCGAACGCTTCCCTCGACGACGTACCGTACACCGAGCTTCCGTCCGACCTCGGTGATGTTTACGGACTGGCCCTTGAAAACGAACGAGGAATTTCGAGCGATCACGAACAGACTCTGACTGCGACTGAGCTCCGTGATGAGGTCCTCGGCTATTCCATCCGAGAAATAATCCTGCTCGGGGTCCACCGACATGTTTGTGAAAGGGAGCACCGCCACCGATGGCTTGAACGGGAGCGGCAAATCCTCCGCTGAAGCAATTGACGCTGGAGGTGGATCATCCCGCTCTTCTGTTTGAACCCGGTAGGCACGCACAGGCCCAGCAATGTTCTTCATCGTATGCTCGCCCAGGTCGACGAGCGTATAGGGAATCTTTCCCTTCACTTGATCATAGATGCTGCGTCCAATGACAACACCTCCGGGCTCACTGACCTTTTCCAGCCTGGCGGCCACGTTTACGCAGTCACCGTAGATCGTCGTCTCATCCAGGATAACCTCGCCGGCGTTGACACCCATTCTGAAGGCCATGCGCCGGTCTTCAGGAAGATCCGTATTGCGTGCCGCTATGCGTTCTTGCGTCTCGACTGCGAATTGCAACGCATCGACGGCGCTGGGAAACTCGATCAGCAGACTGTCGCCCGCGGTGCCGACTAGCCGACCCCTGAATTGCGCGATCTTTGGATCGATCACTTCGGCGCGCAGTGCCTTTAGATGGAAGAGAGTCCCCGCCTCATCGGCCCCCATCAAACGCGAGTAGCCAGCTACGTCCGCTGCCAAAACCGCCACAAGCTTTCGTTCCGGGCGCGCCACGATGCCTCCTATTGGGAGCTTAGCACTCGCATCTATGCGCAACTAGCCGCTATAGAACGCCCGCACAACTGGGCAGAACATCCGGTATCGTTCTCGGACGCCAGAAACCTCATTCCGCTGTCAGCCCAAGAACCGACTCAGAGCTATCTTCCTTTGGCTCGGCAGTAGTGCCAGACTGGAAGGTGGGAGCACGACATGAGTGAGACCCGCAAAATAGCAGCGATCCTGGTCTCGGATGTGGTCGGCTACAGCCGACTAGCCGGCGCGGATGAGGATCGCATCTTGGCACGGCTGCGGGCGCTGCGCAGCGATCTCATTGATCCCACCATAGCTGTCCATCGGGGTCGCGTCGTCAAGCGCACAGGCGACGGGAGCCTCGTCGAGTTCAGCAGCGTGGTGGAAGCAGTGCGCTGCGCGATCGAAGTGCAGAACGCCATGCTTGAGCGCAATGCCGGGGTGCCGGATGATCGCCGCATCGAGTTCCGGATCGGCATTCACCTGGGCGACGTAGTGCAAGAACGCGATGGCGACCTGATGGGCGATGGCGTCAATATCGCCGCGCGCCTGGAAGGCATCTGCGAACCTGGCAATGTCTGTCTTTCCGAGCAAGCCTATTGGCAGGTAAAGTCCAGGCTCGACATCGCGATCAGCGATCGCGGTGAGGTTCAGCTCAAGAACATCACTGATCCGGTCCGGGTTTATTCGTTACAGGTCGGCGTCCCCTCCAAGTCAAAGCCCGCGGCACCAATTGAGCCCCTCGTTCTGGCGAAGCTGTCGCAGCCGCTCGCGCTGCCCGACAAACCGTCGATCGCAGTGCTGCCCTTCGTCAACATGAGTGGCGACGCCGACCAGGAATTCTTCACTGACGGCCTGACGGAGGACATTATCACCGATCTGTCGAATGTATCCGGCTTCTTCGTCATCGCCCGCAACTCCACCTTCGCTTACAAAAGCAAGCCCACCGACGTCCGTCAGATCGCCCGTGATCTAGGCGTCAAATATGTTCTCGAGGGCAGCGCCCGGCGATCCAACAAGCGGTTGCGCGTCAATGTGCAGCTTATCAATGCGGCAGAAGGCGGCAATCACGTGTGGGCCGAGCGCTTCGATCGCGAAATCGCTGACATCTTCGACGTTCAGGACGAGGTCACGCGATGCGTTGTTGAAGCGATTTCTGGCAAGCTTGGTGAAAAGAAACTTGTTGCCCGTTCCCGACCGTCAAATCTCGAAGCCTATGATCTTTGTGTTAGGTCGCGAGGCAAGTGCAACAATTCGAGATCGGACAACAGTGAGGCGTGTGCTGACTTGGAACGTGCCGTTCAGATCGATCCAAACTACTGCGAGGGGCACAGCAATCTTGCCATCTCACTGCTATTTGGCTGGATTGTCTGGGGAGAGCCACAGGAACCCGGCCGCGCAAAGGCTCTGATACACGCGCAACGGGCCGTGGAAATCGATCCCGACGATTCCCACGCTCGCAGGATCCTGGGCTGCGTTCAGCTTTATGAGCGCAACTGGGATGAAGCAAAATCCCAATTCGATGCTGCCGTTCGGCTTAATCCCAACAATGCAGATGCGGTTGCATGGATGGGTGAGCTTCAAATCTACTTAGGCGATCCGCAAGCGGCGCTGAGAGCTTGTGGCGCGGCGCTCCGTATAAATCCTCGTCCACCCGGTTGGTATTTCTGGATCATGGGAATTGCGCAGATTTCCGCCGGTTACTACGAAGAAGCTGTTGTGACCTTGAGCCGGGAAGATACGTACGGGACGGGTTCGAGAGAGCACCTGGTTCCCGCGCTTGCCCTTGCCGGCCGCGTTCCTGAGGCACAGGAGGAAGCCCGCCTATTTCTTGCGGGCAATCCAACTTGGAGGGTCGGTGATTTGGTGGCGAACTCACCTTTCAAGAGCCCGAGTGATGCGCAGCCGTTTGTTGATGGCTGGCGTCTGGCGGGCTTGCCAGATTAGGTGTCCCTCTGTCCCGCTCTCTAGACGGTGGGACACTGCGACAGCCGCGCGTCAATGCTGCGGGCTATAAAGGAGGGACAGGCTCATGCAACCCTGCTGTTTTGTGGATGGCGGCAATGCGCCTCATGTCGGCCGTTCACCGGTTCTGAGCGCAGTCCTGAAACCAGACATTCCGGATTCATTTGGAATGGCGGTTGACTACGCTTCGCGACCAAGAAGCCCTACCAACTAGAGCCGGACCGCATAAGGTGCTCCAAGGGATGCGCCTTGCCGGGCTAAGTCCGGCTACCTGCAGCCAAACAGCACCGCCGCGCCAAGCTCGTCATGATAATGTCGCCCCTGTCCAAATCTATGGTATTTTTCCAAGTAGTCGAGCAGGTCGGCCCTGATAAGGATGTCTTCCGGTATCTGCGGTACCACGACGTAGATTTTTCCCGCCTCGTCGAATTCAGGTTCCACCGTCACCCCATCGACGATTTGATTCAAAACGGCCGTAAGTTCGGCTTTCAAATGAGAACTGGGGCTGCCGACATTAGAAAAGGCCAACCCGTTCGTGAAATCGCCCGCCGTTGGAAAAGGAGTGGCTCCGTCGGCAAGGAATATCGTCAGTTGCTGCTTATAGTCCGCCAGCGCGATTGGGGTTCCGACCTTGAGGTTAGTCTTGGTACTACCATCGCTGTAGCGAAGGTTGATACTTTGGCCGGCAGCTGTGAATATTTGGCGATTTATTGTAATCTTCAGAGGGTTTCCAACCGTACTATCGACCGACAAGATGGTGGCCGGCGTAGGCAGGAGTTTGAGCCACGTCTCGACAATGGCCGCGCCGATTTCCCGCGCTTGTCGACCCTTCCTGAGATTCGCTCTGGGCATCGCATGCTTCTCAACACAGGACCATCTGTGAGCGTATGCGCGTTTCGCAGCTACCGCAAGATAGCTCTCGATGTGGAACGACGCCCAATTCATGTTCTTATAGACAGCGCACTGCCTTTGGGGGCATGCTGTTTCCGTAGACGTAGGAGGCTTGCTGTGGTCGTTCTACAGTTCCGCGCTGTTCTTATCGTGAGCGTCTTGTCATTGGCTGCCACTCAGAGATCGTCATGGGCAGACGAGATGCCTGCAAATGAGATCGCCGCGACATTTGTTGCGCCTTACAGCGACACGCCTATGAACTCGAACAACTCGGCGGATTTTAAAGCAGAAATTCAGAAAACTGACAAAAAGGAAGTGATTTCGGTAGATTTTCCCGAAATAGGTAAAAGCTTTTTAACGTTAAAAATTACGGAAGCAAGAGTTAAAGAGCTTGAATCTCAAGGGTTTGAGCTTGCAGATCCATTTTCTGTTACCCTCTTTGACGCAGCTAGATGCAAAAATAATCCGAGGATAATCAAAAAGGATACCACCACCACTATCCAGGACGTTCCCGCAAACGTCTGCCGTGTGGTCGGGTCACCGGTGGAAAGCACATACGGCCCCGAGGTGTGGGTGCTAGACAGCGGAGTTGACCCGGTTGCGGTCAGTTCAAATCTTCTGAATGTGGCGACAAAGGTGGACTGTACGCAAGGCAGTTGCGTGATGGGGGCCGTGGATGATGAGCTGGGACACGGAACTATGGTCGCAGGTATCATTGGAGGAAGGACTTTTAAAGATGGATCGTCGCACTACACAGGACTGGCAGGGGTTAGCCCTAAGGTATCTCTGAATATCATTAAAATATTTGGTGATGATGTAACTGTAAGCGTCTGGGACCAACCTGTTAAAGCAATAAGATACGTCTTGGATCACGCCAAAGCTGGTGACGTTGTAAACATAAGCTGGGGAGCTAGCTTTCTTGAGAGTGCAAGGGCTGGCGGATACAGCAATGATATAACTTTGTTAGATATGCTATTTCATTTGATGGCGGATCGGAAACTACAAATTGTTGTGGCGGCAGGAAATGCGGAGCGAGCAAATGGCAATGGCGGATGGTCGTGGGCCCAAGGGTTCACGCCGGCAAATTCTGCACCGTATACTTCGCCGGTCAGTCCTGGGGCGATATATAGTGTTTCTGCGGCTGACAGTAAATATGATCCAATGACTATGAAGTGGTCCGACAAGCTGTGGCAAGGCAGTGCATTCGGCGCTTCGTTTGCAGAACCTGGCGTCGAGGCGCGGTCCTTGTGGCTGTCGGATGATTCAAATAATCCGCAACAGAATGTGTGTTGGGGAACCTCATTCGCTGCACCAATTCTGGCTGGTTTGCTCGTTCGCGGGTCAGTGTCGCCAGGCGACCCTACGGATAGTACCTATCCTGACGCGGACACAGTTGCGTACGTGACTGCGGGCAAGTCGGACGCTACCACACCAAAGCACCCAAAATGCAACTGACCCGAAGGGCAGCCCTGCAAGGGATTCTACTATCCTCCATGCTTCGTCCAATCGCGGCAAGGGCTAGACCGGCGGCATCCGAGCCGAAACTCCTGTTGGTATTTCTCCGGGGTGGGCTCGATTGCGTTGCGGCGATCCCTCCGTTTGGGGATCCTGAATTGCTAACCCTGCGCGAAGCTCAGGCGCTTGTGAATAAGGAGGGGGCGACCGAAACACTCAAGCTGGATGGATTTTTTGAGCTTCATCCAGCACTGGCGCCGCTTCTGCCCTACTTTAATGCCGGGGAGTTGCTGATCATCCCAGGGACGGCCATTGCGGGAGTGGAAAGATCTCATGCGGCCTCGGAATTTGCTTTGTTCGGGAGCGACTTTGATGGCCTCACCAGCTGGCCCAGGCTGGCCTCGCTCGCCTTAGAGACCGAACCATGGCGGATGGGTCCGGCCGACCGATCCATCGATCTCATATCGGATTTGGCGTGGGGCAATCCGCTGCTGGACTTGGCCCTGCTTTCCCCTGAGCAAGCACAGGTGGGCGGATCGAAATGTGTGGAAGACCCGCTCGCGCAGCGAAGCTTATGCCAAGCGGCCAGGTTCACTTGCGCGGCGACCCGTGCGGCACAGGCGCTGGCAACGGAGGGCGGTCCTCGGATCGCAACGCTTGAATTGCCTGGGTTCGATACGCACATAAGCCAGGGCGTGCGTTTGGCGCGAGCATTGAAGGCCCTGGCAGACGGGCTCGTTTCGTTCGCCGAAGCGTCTGGAACGGCCTGGAACAGAACAGTTGTCTTGGTCGTGACTGAGTTCGGCCGTGCAGTGCCATTCAACGCAGACGGCGGAACCGATCACGGGACGGCCAGCGTCACGTTCCTGATGGGCGGTGCCGTTGCCGGCGGCCGAGTCGGCAATCAGTGGCCTGGGCTGGCACCCAGCCAACTTCGCGGCGGAGCCGATCTTGCCGTTACGACTGATCTGCGAGCAATAATCAAGGCCGTGTTAAGTGAGCATCTTCGCCTTCCCGACCGGACTGTTGCTAGGGTATTTCCGAGCGCTGCTGAGCTGCCAGCGTCGATTGGTTTGTTTCGGGATGCAGGTTGATTGACGTTAATCGGGCCGTCTTACGGCGAGAAGCCACGCTCTGCACAAATCGCTGAACCTTGGTACATCGTTCCGCTACGTCACTATGCACCGAGCAAGCCATGCAGACTACATCAGCGCCATTACCTCCACTATTACGACCTCTGTTGGATAATTCATCCTAAACTCCATTAGCACTTCAAAATCGCTGACGCCGATCTAGTGCCGATCTAGTTCAGTTTCGGCTCGCCAGCCGAGTGCTTCGGCTTTGGCAAAAGCCTGTTTGTTGGCCTGGTAGAGATCGTTTGCGTAGGCGATCTTGTCGGCGGGAATGTCGCCCTGCTCCGGCCCACCTCACACCACCTTTCATCGACGGTATGTCCGCTTTCTTCTTGAAAGTCCCCGACAGCGGACCGTCGGCAATCGGCCCCAAACAGGACCTTCGTAGTATGGGGTCGTGCGCTTGGAACCGGATGGGCAGGGGCTTTGATGCGGGGCAAGCCATTGTAGGCTGACGTCCTGGCAAACCAGTCCGTTTTGTCTCTGAGCCCCGATACCACAATTGCCTCCCTCCTTCATTTCACAGAGCGCACCAACGACCTCTCGAACGGGCTGATCTGGCCGATGGGCGGCTGAAGCCTCGACCGCCTATGCCGCAATGGCGCGGCGCGCGTTTCTTCCCCTGGGCAAAGCCCATTCCTCGCGAAACCAAGAAACGCGCGCCTGCGCCATCCTCCGCTTTGCTGCGGTCGCAAGCGATGCGGCGGCGGTCGCCTTCGGCCTCACGATCGCCATCGAGGTCGCATGGTGCGGGCTCGGAAACGAGAAAACGGAGACTGAAAATGGCTACCATCGGCACTTTCAAGAAGACCAATGCGAACGAGTTCACCGGCGAGATCGTCACCCTCAGCGTCCAGGCCAAGGGCGTGCGCATCGTCCCCGACACCCGGGCCAGCGGCGAGAACGCTCCAAGCCACCGCGTGGTGGTCGGCAAGGCCGAAATCGGCGCCGCCTGGTCCAAGCGCTCCAACGAGGGCCGCGATTATCTCGGCCTCAAGCTGGACGATCCGAGCTTTACCGCTCCGATCTACGCCAACCTCTTCGCCGACGAGGAAGGCGAGGGCCACAGCCTCATCTGGTCGCGCCCCAGCCGCCGCAACGGCGAGTGAAAAGGCAGACGCCTCGCCCGGTACCGGGCGAGGCGTCTTCTGCCGGTGACCGGGGAAGCTTTCCGCGCCGCGCCCTGCCATCACCGGGCTTCCTGTCATCAGATGCGTTGCTTGATGCGCGATGGCGTGAAGATGGTCGAGCGCGGCTCTCGCAATTGCTGCGCGCGCCGGCGCCACTGCCTGAAGGCCTCTTGGCGGTGCGAAATAGCGGCCCTCAATTGCGCACCTGATCACCGTCCCCGCGCTCCTCCATCCTGGCCATCGATCGCCGTTCAATCGCGACGGCCGCAAGGAGACATCCCATGAATGCCGACGCCGCGCCATTGCCGCCGCGCTACCTGCGCACTTCGGAAGCTGCGCATTTCCTCAGTCTTTCGGCGCGAACGCTGGAAAAACACCGCACATACGGCACCGGGCCTGCCTATCGCAAACTCGGCGGCCGCGTCGTCTACGCCGTCGACGACCTCCAGGCCTGGGTCCAGCGCGGCGCCATGACGTCGACATCCGATCCGCATGGGTCGGTGCTGCCCGCCAAGCCTCAAGCCGCCCGCCTGATCGCCTATGCCGGGCGCGAAAGGCGCTGACCCGGCTGATCTCCCCTATGTCTGGACGCACACAGCAACCGTCGGAACGCGGACAGCTTGATCTGTTCCACGCGCTGCCCGGTGTTGTCGCGCCACGCGATGCGCAGGATCTCATGGCCTATCCCTTCTTCTCCCTCGCCAAATCCAGGCGCATCGCGCCGATCGACTTTCGCGCCGGCGATGTGGCGATCCGTGTCGAAGCGATGCCCGACTACGGCATGGCGACGATCTGGGATGCCGATATCCTGATCTGGGCCGCGAGCCAGATCGTCAGCGCGCGGGATGCCGGATTGCGCACGTCGCGCCTGATGGCCGCGACGCCATACGAAATGCTTACCTTCGTCGGCCGCGGTGTCTCGAAGCGAGACTATTTGCGCCTCAAGGCGGCGCTCGACCGCCTGCAGTCGACAAGCGTCGTCACCTCCATTCGCCAGCCCGCCGAAGGCCGGCGCCATCGCTTCTCGTGGATCAACGAATGGCAGGAGCGCTTCGATCGAAACGGCCGCCCCCTCGGCGTCGAGTTGATTTTGCCGGATTGGTTCTATCGCGCCGTTATGGACGATGCACTCATTCTGACGATTGATCGTGCCTATTTCGGACTGACCGGCGGGCTGGATCGGTGGCTCTATCGGCTGGTGCGCAAGCATGGCGGACGCCAGCGCACCGGCTGGTGTTTCGACATCCGGCACCTGCATCAGAAGTCCGGCAGCCTCTCGCCGCTCAAGCGCTTCGCCTTCGAGCTGCGTGACATCGTGCGCCGCCAACCTTTGCCGGGATATCTGCTGTTCACGGAGGTCGAAGCCAGCGGCCGTGTGCTGTTGGCCTTCGAACCGGCGCCCGCGCCGGTTGACAGGATCGTGCCATCGGGAACCCGAACTATCGTGCCATCGGGAACCGCATCCTCGTGCTTTCGGGAACCACGATCGCCCTTAAGGGACGGGCCGGCAACGGAAAATCCCGCTCTTAACTTAGAGTCTAACTCTCAATCTAACAGTCTTGCGCGCAAGCCGCGGCCTGCCGGTGGCGAGCAGAAGCGGCGGTGCGTTGGCCGGCGCGAGGGAGACGACACATGACGTCGTCTACCCAATCGACGCCGCGCGGCAACCTCACGACGGTCGAGCTGATCTGGATCGAGAAGCGTATTGAGCATCGTATCCGCTTCGGACGTCCTGCCGATCAGACGATCATCGACAAGCGGCGCCGAGTCGTCGGATTTGCGCCTGGCAGTGTTTTTGCGTTCGTGCGCTGGGCGGCGAATGACTTTGGCACTGTCGTTTCGCGCATCGACATCGTGCGCGCGGCCTTGCCCGCTGAACCTTATCAGACGCTGCCTCACATCCGGCCAGGCGGCGAGATCCTGCTCAGGATCGCAGGCTGGGACAAGGTTGAGCGCGTTCTCCAACGGGTCGATGCGATCGAGGCGATGGGTCTCGATCCGGCCGAGGCCGCACCGGACTATTGGCGTCAGACCCACAACCGTCTGATTGCCGGCGCAACGCCTCGTGCCTATTCGCTCGAGCAGCACCGGGCCTTTCTGTTGCGCAAGCGGGTGACCTCATGAGCCGCGCCGCTTGCATGGCCGCATCGCTTGCGGCCGTCGTCGCGACGGTCGCTCCGGCTGTCTTGGAGATGCCGCCGCTGCTGCTGTGGAATGCATCGGCGAGCGCGCCCCTTGGGCTTTATGCGATCAGGAAAATGGCCGTACCAACGGCTGGCGCGCTCGCTGTCATCGAACCGCCAGACAAGGTCGCCCAGTTCGCTGCCAAGCGTGGCTACCTTCCCCCCGGCGTGCCGATGCTGAAACACATCGAGGGTCTTCCTGGGAGCCAAGTCTGCCGCCTAAGTGGCGTCATCACTGTCGACGGGCGCGCGGTCGGTACCGCCCTGGAGCGCGACCGCAAGGGACGCGCCCTGCCTGTCTGGCAGGGCTGCCGCGTCATCGCCGCCGCCGAAATCTTCGTCATGAATCGGAAGGTCGGGGACAGTCTCGACGGCCGCTATTTCGGCCCGTTCCCGGCGAGCTCGATCGTCGGAGCCGCGCTCCCGCTTTGGACCGACGAGAGTGGCGATGGCCACTACACCTGGTTCGCTCCGGTGAACTGAAATTCAGTCCAGCCAACAAGAGAAGGAGATAATCCATGGCCGAGATCGGCGTCTTCCACAAAACAGAATCGGGTTACTCCGGACGCATTCGAACGCTGCTCGTGGATGCCGAGCTGGTGCTCGTGCCGACCAAAATAGCTGACGGCAAAGCGCCTGATTTTCGTATCCACATCGGCGACGGCAGCGGCCCCGAGGTCGGCGCGGCCTGGAAGGAAACCGGACAGACGGCTGGCGACTATCTGTCGTGCCGTTTGGAAGATCCGCTGTTTGGCCGGCGGTTTCGCGCCGGTCTGTTCCAATCCGACAACGGCTCCTGGTCGCTGCGCTGGATCCGGCCGAAATCGCGGCCGGATCGTGCTCGATGAGTGGGCCATCGGCGCCGAACTGTGCGAACGGAAGCCGCTCCGCCAGTCGCTTGCCTAGTCGGCGAGAAGCACTTTGCCTTATCGCTGGCATGCTGATGGTCTGTCACGCAATGACGGGGGCCTTCGCACAATCCGCGCCGGCCTCACGCAAATCCGGGGACGATCCTTACGCCGCGCCTATCGCCGAGGCGTCGCATCGCTTCCGCGTTCCCGAGCGCTGGATACGGGCAATCATGCACCTCGAAAGCGCCCGCGACCCGCGCGCCATGTCACGAAAGGGGGCCCTGGGCTTGATGCAGATCATGCCCGCAACCTTTGCCGAGCTGCGCCTTCGTCACCAGCTCGGCCGCGATCCCTATGATCCACACGACAACATCCTTGCAGGCACCGCCTATCTTCGCGAGTTGTATGATCGATACGGTTCACCGGGCTTTCTGGCCGCCTACAATGCGGGGCCAGGGCGTTACGAAGCCTCCTTGAAGGGCCGTCCGTTGCCGGCCGAGACCCGGGCCTATGTTGCGATGCTCCGCCCTTTCTGGGGCGGCGGTGATGCACCCGGCGCGCTCACCGGCGGCCCTGCCAAGGTCGTCAGCTGGAAGATCGCGCCGCTGTTCATCGTGCCGTCCGGGTCCATGGCCGCGACCAGTCTTTCGTCCGGCGAAGACCCTTCCGTCGAGCTCTCGTCGCCACCGTTCGTGCGCGAACTTTTCGTGGCCGGTTTGCATCCGCGCCAGCTGTTCACACGGTCCGACGTCCGGACATCGCGGCGATGACGAAGTGTCCTTCAGGTCGCCCCCTGGCGTCTCTTTTGACGTCGCAGCCTGTGAGGCGCGTCGGGCACAGGGCAACAACCGAGGGATGGCAGGATAAAAGGGCGCACATTGCGCGGCGGTCGGGTGGTTGTTCTTGCTTGATTTTCTGGCGCGTTCCGCACATTGCCGGCCATCGGCGCAATGTGTATGAAGCAGCCAAGATATTGTATTTGTTTTTCTTTTTCCACATTGCGGTGCCGCGCCATGGCTGATGAGCGCGACTTTCGCATTCGACCCGGGCGCATCCGCTCCACGCGCGCCCAGCAGGCCCGGCCCTTCATCGCGCAGGTGTTGGCCGCGGCGAAAAAGGCCGGCGGCGGCATTTCGCGCTCGGGCCGGATTGTACAAGCAAACCGCTCGCGATTTGGTCACGGTCAGCGCGCCAGCATCCAGGCCAATCGCCTCATCACCTCGCGGTCGCGCGGCGCCGTCGTCAAGGCGCGAGTCGTCCGTCATTCCGCGCGCGCCGCTCCACTTGGCACCCACCTCAACTATCTGCGCCGCGAGGGTGTCAGCCGGGAGGGGGAGAAGGGGCATCTGTTCGGGCCGGGGACGGAGAATGCCGATGGCGCGGCCTTCGCCGCGCGCGCCAAGGACGATCGTCACCATTTCCGCTTCATCGTCTCGCCGGACGACGCTCTCGAAATGGCGGACCTCAACGCCTTCACCCGCGATCTTGTTGGACAGATGGAGAAGGACCTCGACACGCGGCTCGACTGGGTGGCGGTCGATCACTGGAACACCGAGCATCCCCACATTCACCTGATCGTGCGAGGGGTTCGCGACGATGGCCAGGATCTGGTCATCGCGCGCGACTACATCAAGGAAGGCATGCGCGACCGGGCTCGCGATCTGGTTACCCAGGAACTGGGTCCGCGCACCGATCTCGATATCCGCCACCGGCTCGAAAGCCAGATCCAGTCCGAGCGGTGGACGCAACTCGATCGGCAGTTGCTTCGCGACAGCCGTGACAGCGGGTTTATTGATCTCGCGCCATCTCCCCAAAAGCAACCGGACGAGTATCACGCTCTGAAAATCGGCCGCCTGCGCAAGCTCGAGACCCTTGGTGTTGCCCAACAGGCCGGGCCTGGCCAATGGGCAATCGACGAACGAGCCGAGGCAACACTGCGCGAGCTTGGCGAGCGCGGCGACATCATCAAGCGCATCCACTGCGCGATGAGTGCGGCTGGCATCGAGCGTGGCTCAGCCAATTATGTGCTGGCCGCGGAGAGCCTGGAGACGCCGGTTATCGGCCGGCTGGTCGATCGTGGGCTCGATGACGAACTGATCGGCACGGCCTATGCCGTGGTCGACGGTGTCGACGGACGCACCCATCACATCAAGCTCTCCGATCTGGAGGCGGCTGGCGACGGCGCACCGGGATCGATCGTCGAGCTGCGAAAATTCGATGATGCGCGCGGTCAACGCCGGGCCGCACTCGCCGTGCGCTCCGACCTTGCTGTGGATCAGCAGATTTCGGCATCGGGTGCGACCTGGCTCGACCGTCAGGCGATCGCGCGCGAACCGGCTGCCCTGGCCGGGGCCGGCTTCGGCGCCGAGGTTCGCGACGCCCTCGACCAGCGCGCCGAACATCTTGTCAAACAGGGGCTCGCGGAGCGTCAAGGCAGACGCATCATCTTCACCCGAAGCTTGCTCGATACACTGCGGCGGGCGGAACTGGGGACGCTTGGCGACAGGTTCGCGGCCGACACTGGTCAGCCCTTCAAGCGCGCCGCCAGCGGAGACTTTGTTGCCGGCGCCTATCGCCAGCGCTTGTCACTCGCCTCCGGCCGTTTCGCCATGATCGACGACGGGCTCGGCTTCCAGCTCGTCCCCTGGACGCCCTCACTCGAAAAGCATCTTGGCCAGCACGTCTCCGGTGTCGTGCGCGGCGATGGCGGCATCGACTGGAGTTTTGGCCGCAAGAAGGGGCTCGGCCTCTGAAAGCCAGATGAAAGGAGCACGCCATGTCCGCCACGAAAATCTTGTGGGGTCAGATACTCACGGTCTTCCTGATCGTCCTCTTGACGACCTGGGCGGCAACGCAGTGGACCGCATGGCAACTCGGTTTCCAGATGGGGCTCGGTCCAGCCTGGTTCGAGATTGCTGGGCTGCCCGTCTACTATCCGCCCGCTCTGTTCTGGTGGTGGTATTTCTACGACGCCTACGCCCCGTCTATCTTCGTGAAAGGCGGCTTGATCTCAGTGTCCGGTGGCTTCCTCTCGATCATTGTTGCGATCGGCATGTCGGTGTGGCGGGCGCGCGAAGCCAAGACTGTCCAGACCTACGGGTCGGCGCGCTGGGCCGAAAAGCGAGAGGTGGAGGCAGCGGGCCTGATCGACAACGATGGTGTTGTGCTCGGGCGTTATGATCGCCATTATCTGCGTCACGATGGGCCTGAGCACGTGTTGTGCTTCGCCCCGACCCGGTCCGGCAAAGGCGTCGGCCTGGTGGTGCCTTCGCTTCTGACCTGGCCGGGCTCGGCGATCGTCCACGACATCAAGGGCGAGAACTGGCAGCTCACCGCTGGCTTTCGCGCTCTGCACGGTCGCGTGCTGCTTTTCGATCCGACCAATTCGAGATCGTCAGCCTACAATCCGCTTCTGGAAGTCCGCCGTGGAGAATGGGAGGTCCGCGACGTCCAGAACATCGCCGACATTCTCGTCGATCCGGAAGGGAGCCTGGAAAAGAGGAACCATTGGGAAAAGACCAGTCACGCGCTGCTGGTCGGCGCGATCCTCCACGTTCTCTACGCCGAGCAAGACAAGACGCTCGCCGGCGTCGCCGCCTTCCTCTCCGATCCGAAGCGCCCGATTGAATCGACGCTTGCCGCGATGATGAAGACCGCGCATCTCGGTGATGCCGGCCCGCATCCGGTTATCGCCAGTGCGGCGCGCGAGCTGCTCAACAAATCCGACAATGAACGCTCGGGCGTGCTGTCCACCGCGATGTCCTTTCTCGGTCTCTACCGCGATCCGGTCGTCGCCGGGGTGACACGGCGCTGCGACTGGCGAATTTCCGACATCGTCGGGGGCAAGCAACCGGCAACGCTCTATCTCGTCGTGCCGCCTTCGGACATCAACCGGACCAAACCGCTTATCCGCCTTATCCTCAATCAAATCGGTCGCCGCCTCACCGAGGACCTGCATATCAAGACATCCCGCCACCGGTTGCTTCTGATGTTGGACGAATTCCCGGCGCTGGGCCGCCTCGATTTCTTCGAGAGCGCGTTGGCTTTCATGGCGGGCTATGGCCTGAAAAGCTTTCTCATCGCGCAGTCGCTCAACCAGATCGAGAAGGCCTACGGTCCCAACAACTCGGTCCTCGACAATTGTCATGTCCGCGTCAGCTTCGCCACAAACGACGAGAGGACTGCCAAGCGGGTCTCGGACGCACTCGGCACGGCAACCGAAATGCGGGCGATGAAAAACTATGCCGGTCACCGGCTTTCGCCCTGGCTTGGGCACCTCATGGTGTCGAGGCAAGAGACTGCGCGGCAGTTGCTCACTCCTGGCGAGATCATGCAGCTTCCGCCAACCGACGAGATCGTCATGGTGGCAGGCGCGCCGCCGATCAGGGCCAAGAAGGCCCGGTATTACGAAGACGCCAGTTTTAAGGAGCGCCTGTTGCCGCCACCCGAACTGGCTCGGTCCGGAGAGGCCAGCCTTGACGATTGGAGTCAGTTGCCGATCCTGGCTCACTCTGAGGCGACGCAAGCCTCCTGCATGCTGCAGCAGGACGATGGCGATCCAACGGGATCGGAGCGCCGCCTGCAGGCAGAACTCAATCGGGCGCAGGCGGTCGAGAAGGCGGCGCCCATTGAGAATGAATTCGAGATGGAACCGGACGACGATGCCGACGACGATGATGCCGTCCGTAACCGACGCCTGGCGCGCCTCATGCAGGGCGTTGCGCGGCAGGTTTCCCTCGACCCCGATGACGGCATGGAGTTGTAGGCGCCATGATAGCTCGCAAAAAGAAGGCGCAGATTTCCGTTTATCTCGATCAGACCATCATGACGATGCTTGGCGATTATGCGGTACGGCGCGGTCAACCCCAATCCATGATTGCGGAAGCAGCCCTGGCTTCCTTCCTGTCGCCGGATGCGGATGAACGTCGCGAGGCCGCTATCGCCAAACGCCTCGACCAGGTCGATCGCCGCCTGGCCAGGCAGGAGCGCGATATCGGCATTGCGGTCGAGACACTGGCGGTGTTCGTCCGTTTCTGGCTCGCGACAACGCCGGCGTTGCCCGAGCCCGCCGCCCAGGCCGCGCGCGCCAAGGCGGCCGAACGCTATGATGCCTTCGTGACAGCCCTGGGCAGGCGCCTGGCGAAGGGGCCGAAACTGCGACAGGAGATTTCCGAGGATATCAATCCGATGGACAACAGCGAAAACCCACCCTGACGGTTTGCAGGGACAATAAGCTGCTAGCTTGAGCCTGATGGCCATGTTCATCATGATGATGGGTATACTCGCCCCCGCTGGTGGCCACGCGACGACAGTGTTGTTGCACCGATGACGACGATGAGGATCAGCAGCGGCAACAGGATGAGCGAGCAAGCCCCTGCAGCCGGTTCGTCGCACCTCGATCAATCGATGGCATCGGCCTTGTTGCCGGCGAGGAGGGCCGCCCGCTTGACGATGGCCGACTTGACCGCGTCGACAAGCTGTTCAGGAAAGCCGCGGGGCAGCGACCTGATCACCTTGTCGGCCTGCTTCTCCACGTTTTCAGCAATGTCATCGAAAATTCTACGCATGGCAGGGGTGCCCACACCGGCAATGTCAGCGGTCTGCAGGAAGTGGCGTGGCATGATGTCAGGTACCGAATAGTGCCTGTTCTTGCCGACGGACATTGCCAATTTGAATTTTTTGCGCGGGATCTGTCCGGCATCAAGGCTGGGCTGCGCGGTCAGCACATCGTAAAGCGGCGTCATGCGGAATCGTCCGCCTGGGCTGAGGAAAATACTGAAATTCTTGGCGTGGCCGTCGGTCGCGCCAATCAGCCAGAACAAGATGCAGGTGCGCAAGAAGGTGGCGATGTCTTCATCTGGCGTATCGCTACCCTTCAAAAGCTCGACAATCTCCCGCATCCCGGGACCCCCATCGGACTGGTACTTTCGCGTCGGCGGCACTGACAGCGCTTGACATATATCCTCCTGCGGCAGGCGCAGGAGGCGGCCGTCGCGGGCCCACAGCCGGTCGAAGCGTTCTACGATCAGCGTACGGCGCTCGCCGAAGTCAGCGATCTGCGCCTGAGCGGCGGGAACACCAAACGCTTGCAGCAGCTTAAGGCACAGATACTCGTTCTCGACGCTGTTGGAGAGATCGATGCCGTTCGGCAGCCGGCCGATCTGCGGCTTCAGGATGTGGGTGGTCGCCGCCGTGCCGATCGGCTTGAACCAGCCTCCGTCCTTGCGCAGCAGCGCGGTCTTTTCCTGCGCGCCGGCTATCGAGATGCGAAAGTCCTCATCCTCGCCCAGGCCTAGCGGAGCGGCAGCAAGGTTCTCGATTATTCTGGCGACGTCCTCGTTGCTGACCGGCTTGCCTTCGACACCGCCGGGAGGGCCTGGATCCATGCCATCAGGCAGGAATTGCAACGCACCGACGCAGTCGTGGCCGAGCGCAGCCAGCATGCTGTAGGCGTCCGTGCCGTCGGCGCCGACGCGTTCGGCAACACGCCTGCGTATGGCGTCATTGTCCGGAAGCAGGTTATCGAAGACGTTGGTCACTGGGGTGCCGATATAGCGATCTTCCCGCAAGGGGAGGGAGAGTGAGATCGGGAAGGTGCCGCGCCAATCCAGCCATTCGCGAGCGTATTGGAAGTCGATGGCGCCCGTCGATTCCCTGCGCAGGACGCCCACCAGGCGCCCGTTCAGGAACACGTTCAGGGGGATGTGAGCCGGACGCCGGGCCATCAGAACAGGTCTTCGATATCAGCAGAGCTGCCTTTGCTGCGCGCGCGCACGACGAGTTCAAGGTCGAGGGCGGAGAGGGCGGCCATCAAGGTGCGGAGTTGCATCGCGGGCTCGCCGGCCTCGAGGCGGGAGACCGTACCCTGGCGCAGGTGGATCTGGTTGCTGAGCGAGCCTTGCGTGAGGCCGGCGTTCTTGCGGGCGCGGCGCAGAATGGCACCGAGTTGTTTTTCGTTGCGAGCGATCTGGTCTGTCATGATGGGTCTCCACGCCGCAATATACGCGATCGCGTATTACTCGTCAATATACGAAGTTGCGTATAAAATGGATATATACGCGATCACGTATATAAGGAAGATATACGCGATCGCGTATGATGCCAGCGCGTGAGCTGGCAGCGGCGGTCTTGACGCCCCAGCTGAAACGAGCGGGACGAGACACTCTTGATATTTTGTTGAAGCACATCTCGCCGCTCAGTTGGGAACACATCAACTGGCATCTACACCTGGGATGCGGAACTTCAGATGCGGACGGCTACGACGAGACGCGTCCTGAAAACCATGTATTCCTCGCTCACTCGCGATTCATTGCCCTCGGCGAGGATCAAGCGAGACGAGCGTCTGCCCGAGCGGCTGCGCCTCAAGTTACTTTCTCGAGGTCCGGCGTGGGGAATGGGAGGTCCGCGACGTACAAAACATCGCTGACATCCTGGTCGATCCCGAAGGCTCGCTTGAAAGACGCAACCCGATCGAATTGACCATGGCGGCCACGATGACGACGCCGCATCTGGGGGAGGGCGGTCCGCACTCGGTCATCGCCAGCTCGGGCCGCCCGCGCTAGCGCGGCGCCGCCCGCGCTGTTGATGCCAGCTGGGTTCTGTTGCTGATGGCGTTCAGTTGGCGGCTCCGCACAACTGCGACGTCGTCAATCCTGGCGGCACGTTCTCAGTCGGGCCAAATCCGTACTTCGCCATGATAGTGGCGATCGTGCCATTCGACATGACCTTCGCCAGACCCTGATTGTAGAGATCGCGCAGATCGCCATCGTCCTTCCTGAACGCGATCGCGATGTAGCTGATCGACTTCTCGTCCGTCGTAAACGGGCTGGCGCGCTCCAGATCGGGGCTCCTGTTGCCGGCCAGCAACCCGATCACCGTCGGGGAAGAGAACAGAGCCGCGTCGATGCGGCCGGCGCGCAGTGCCGCGATGTTGGTCTCGATGTCGGGGAACTGCAGGATGCGGTCTTCCGGCACGCCCTCGTTGATGGCGTTCTTGATGACATTGCTGCCGCGGCCGCCGCCCATGATCGCGTCGGATTTCTTGGCAAGATCCGCATAGCTATGGATCGCCTTGGGGTTGCCGGCGAGCACGACCGCCGCGTCGTCGGACCTCAGGTCGGGACCGCCGAAGGCGACTTGCTGACATCGCTCCGGCGTTATCGACAGGCCGGATGCAACGGCATCGAAACGGCCGGCCATCAGGCCAGGGATCAAGGCGCCGAACTCGGTGACCTCGAAGTCGACCTGCTTGACGCCGAGATCGGCAAAGGCAGCCCTGAGAAGATCCGGATGCCAGCCGAGCAGTTCGCCGGTTCCCTCCTTCTTGTAGCCCCATGGCGAGCGGTTGTGGATGCCTATGACGATGCGCCCTTCCTTCAAGACGCGTTCTTTCGTGGTCTCTGCCGTTGCCGGCAGCACAGATCCAACAAGCACGGCATAGGCGATGCAGGCCAGGCCAATCGCAGCCGATCGGGCTCGAAATTTCATCGGGGGTCCTCCCATGAGTTTGAGTTGCGCGAAGGCGTCCCGCCTCAGCCGCTCAACGCTACGGTTGGATGCGGTGCTTCGTCAATGTATATATACAAAATATATACGAAATAATGCGGATGAAGTGGTGAGTGGATCAGGCCTGCCCGTCGAGGAGATACATGCCCTACGTGATTGCAATCGGGTGACGCGGTCCCCCCAACCTCGCTTCCGCCACTGACGCTTGAACCGATGCCGAACAACCGGTCGCCTAGACGGGCAAGACTTCCGAGCGCTTGACCTGGCCAAGCGCGAAACTGCTTTCGATCGAAGCGATGTTGTCCAGCCGCGTCAGCTTGTCCTTGATGAACCGCTCATAGGCCTCGAGGTCACGCACCACGATGCGCATCAGGTAATCGCGCTGGCCTGTCATCAGATAGCAGTCGACCACCTCCGGCCAGCGCAGCACCGCCCGGGAGAAGCGGTCGAGATCGTCCTCGCGTTGCCGTTCAAGCTTGATCGACGCGAAAGCGCTGATCGGCAGGCCAAGCTTCTTCTGGTCGAGGACCACGGTGTAACCTTTGATGACGCCGGCGCTCTCCAGAAGCCTGACGCGCCGAGCGCATGGTGAGGGCGAAAGACCGACGGCTTCAGCGAGGTCGTTCGTCGTCGCCTTTGCGTTCTTCTGCAGCGCGGCGATGATTTTAAGGTCGATTGCATCGAGCGTCGGATTTGGCACGTTTCCCTCGCCTGGGCACCATTATTGGCTGAATCAGCCAATATCATTGATATGCTTGCTTAAGAATAGCCACTTTTGGGAGACCTTGGCCGCTATCGTTGAGCCGCGATTTCACGGGAGCCGACGATGACGATCCTTTCCGAGCTTGAACGCAAGGTTCTGTGGCTGGCTATTTGGATGATCCATCATGCCAATCATGTTCGCAGGTCACAGGACGGCCTCAAGGTCGGCGGCCATCAGGCGTCGTCGGCGTCCGCCTCGACCTTGATGACGGCACTCTATTTCCAGATCCTGAGGCCCGAAGACCGCGTTGCCGTCAAGCCGCATGCGAGCCCCGTTTTCCATGCCATCCAGTATCTGTTCGGCAGGCAGACGCTCGAGCAGCTGCAGAATTTTCGCGGCTATCGCGGCGCGCAGTCCTACCCGTCTCGAACCAAGGATATCGATGATGTCGATTTCTCGACCGGGTCGGTTGGACTGGGCGTGGCGCAAACCCTGTTCTCCTCCCTGGTCCAGGATTATGTCGGGGCGAAAGGCTGGAAAGCGGACCAGCCGGAAGGCCGGATGGTCGCCCTTCTCGGCGACGCTGAGATGGATGAAGGCAATATCTTCGAGGCTCTTCTCGAAGGCTGGAAACACGGCCTGCGTAACACCTGGTGGGTCGTCGACTACAACAGGCAGAGCCTTGACGCGGTGGTGCGCGAAGGCCTGTGGCAGCGCTTCGAGTCCATCTTTCGCAACTTCGGCTGGGATGTGGTGATCCTGAAACATGGGACATTGCAACAGGCCGCCTTCGAGGAAAAGGGCGGCGAAAAGCTGCGGTCCTGGATCGATGCATGCCCCAATCAGCTCTATTCCGCGCTGACCTTCCAGGGCGGCGCTGCATGGCGCAGGCGCCTTCTGGACGACCTCGGTGATCAGGGGCCGGTCACCCGCCTGATCGAGAAGCGCAGCGACCAAGACCTTGCCGCCTTGATGGCAAATCTCGGCGGCCATGATCTGGCGAGCATCATCGATGCCTTCGAGGAAGCGCGCGGGCATGATCGTCCGACCTGCTTCATCGCCTATACGATCAAGGGCTTCGGCCTGCCGCTCGCCGGCCACAAAGACAACCACGCCGGATTGATGACGCCGGCGCAAGTCGACACGCTGCGGCAAGGCATGGGTGTCCGCGAGGGGCGTGAATGGGACACGTTCGAGGGCCTTGCATATGATGAGGCCACGATCCGCTCCTATCTGGCGTCGTCGCCTTTCGCGCAGGCAGCTACCCGCCGCCACAAAGCCCCAGCCGTACCCGTGCCGGCACAGATCACCTGGGGCGCACAGGCCTCCATGTCGACACAGCAGGGTTTCGGCCTTTTGATGCACGAGATCGCCAAGTCGGACAGTGATTTTGCAAAGCGTGTCGTCACCACGTCTCCGGACGTTACTGTCTCGACGAATCTTGGCGCCTGGGTGAACAGGCGGGGTCTGTTCGCGCGCGGCGACCAGGCGGACATTTTTCGTGAAGAGCGCATTCCCTCGACCTTCAACTGGACGTTTTCGCCGTCGGGACAGCATTTCGAACTGGGCATCTCGGAGATGAACCTCTTCACGATGCTGTCGGCGCTGGGCTTGTCGCACTCGCTTCACGGCGAGCGCCTGCTTCCGGTCGGAACGCTTTACGACCCGTTTATCGAGCGTGGCCTCGATGCGCTCAACTATGCCTGTTATCAGGACGCTCGCTTTATCCTGGCGGCGACGCCTTCCGGCGTGACGCTGGCGCCCGAGGGCGGAGCGCATCAGTCGATCGCCACGCCGCTGATCGGCATGTCGCAGGACGGCCTGGCGGCATTCGAGCCGGCCTATGTCGACGAGCTGGCAGTCATCCTGCGTTGGGCATTCGACTACATGCAGCGCTCGGGCGAGGCCGCGCCCGATGACCATAGCTGGCTGCGTGATCAGACGGGAGGTTCGGTCTACCTCAGGCTTTCGACGCGACCGATCGAACAGCCGACACGCCAGACCGGGGATCCGCTGGCGCGCGACATCGTCGATGGCGCCTACTGGTTGCGCAAACCCGGGCCGAATGCCGCTGTGGTGATCGCCTATTCGGGAGCTGTCGCGCCGGAGGCGGTCCAGGCATTGGGGCTGATGGCCGGTGACCGGCGCGATGTCGGGCTTCTTGCGGTGACCTCGGCCGATCGGCTGAACGCCGGCTGGTCGGCCGCGGCGCGGGCGCGCCAGTATGGCCATCCGCGCGCCACCAGTCATGTCGAGCGCCTGTTGGCCGGTCTCCCGGCCTCATGCGCCATCGTGACGGTGTTGGACGGGCATCGCGCAACGCTCGCCTGGCTGGGGTCGGTCCACGGCCATCGCACGTGCGCGCTCGGCGTCGAGCATTTCGGCCAGACCGGTACGATCGCGGATCTCTATCGGCATTACGGCATCGATGCGCACGGCATCATGGCCGCGGTGCAATCGGTGTCGGCCGGCCGGCCGCTGAGGCACCTTGGCTCCGCCGCCTGACGATCCCCCAGCACCGCCTGGCGGCCGGCTTGCTGGATAGGGGCCGTCAATACCGGAATTCCTTGAGGGCGGCTGGCAATGGTCGGTGCCATCTTCCCGCGTGGCTAAAAAGCTCGGGGGGGAAATGAAAATGGCCGAGGCCGGCGATCTCATGGGCAGTGAAGCGCTGCGGTCGCCGGTTGGAACGGCGGTGGCGATTGCGCATCACGGCGAACTCATCCAGGGCGTCTTCAAGGATAATGACGGGCGCCTTCATCGCGGGCTCGTGACGCTGCCGATTGCCGGCTTGAGGTCGGAGGCGCGCTTTACCAGGAGCGACGACGATGCGGTCATTGTCCACCCCGATCACAAGGTCAAGGCGTCGGCCGCCGCGCGGCTCACGCTCGATTTCTTGAACGTCACCGGCGGCGGCCAGCTGACGCTTCAAAGCGCAATTCCCGTGGGGCACGGCTACGGCTCATCGACGGCTGACGTTGTCGCTTCCATTCGCGCTGTCGCCGCGGCCGTTGACGTCCAGTTGCGGCCGTCAAGTATTGGGCGTCTGGCCGTGGCTGCCGAGCGCGCCAGCGACGCGATCGCGTTCGACGATCACGCAGTGCTTTTCGCGCAACGCGAAGGCACGGTGATCGAGAATTTCGCAGGCTCCCTGCCGCCGCTGCTTCTGGTCGGGTTCAAGGCAAATGGCGGGGTTCCGGTCGACACATTGCAGCTGCCGCCCGCACGCTACGATAGTGCCGAAATCCAGGAATTCGGCGTGCTTAGGGCGCTGGTGGCGCGGGCGGTTCGCCTCCAGGATCCCTATCTTCTTGGACGCGCCGCCTCGGCCAGCGCCCTGATCAGTCAACGGCACTTGCCGAAACAGGGCTTCGGCGAGATCGCCGAAATCGCCCGGCGAGCCGGGGCTTGCGGGGTGCAAGTCGCCCATAGCGGTTCGTTGTTCGGCCTGATTTTCGATCTTTTCGCATCGAATCTGAAGCGACGGGCGGCCCTGGTCGCGCAGCAGATAAGACGTGCCGGCTTCAAGGATGTCGAGGTCCATCTGGTCAATGCGGAGGGCTGGACATGGTGACCCTCGACGTGGACTATTTCAGGGACCTGGAGACCCCGCGCCTTGCGCGCCTGGCGCCAAATCTCGTGGCCGCGGCGTTTCCGCTGATGAAGCTGATGCCGGCCCGCTACATTCTGGATCGCGCAGCGTCGGATGGCGAACTGAAGGCAGGCTCCCACATTGTCGAGACGACGTCGGGCACGTTCGGCATGGCGGTCGCGCTGCTGGCGGCGGCGCGTGACTATCGCCTGACGCTCGTCACCGCTTCAACGCTGATCGATGCCAAATACAAAGCCCGCCTGGAGCGCATCGGCGCCACGGTCATCGCCCTCGACGATCCGCGCGGCGACGGCAATCAGCCTGGCCGGCTGGAGCGCCTCCAGGAAATCCTGGCCAACGAGCCGGACGGCTTCTGGACCCGCCAATACGATAGTCCGGGCAACTGGCTTGCCTATGCGCGGCTGGCCGAACTTTTCATCCGGGCAATGGGCAAGGTTGACTGCCTCGTCGGCTGCGTCGGTACGGGCGGCTCGCTATGCGGCACCGCGTCCTTTTTGCGAACGGTCTTTCCGCATCTGACGGTGTTTGCCGTCGATACCCATTGCAGCATCCTGTTCGGACAGCCCGTCGGCAAACGCATGCTGCGGGGCCTGGGCAACAGCGTGCTTCCTAAAAATGTCAGGCATGAGCTTGTCGACGAGATCCATTGGGTTGGCGCCTATCCGGCTTACATGACCGCGCATCGTTTGCTGCGCGAGCACGGCCTCTTCATGGGGCCGACCAGCGGCGCCGCCGCGTTGGTGGCGCAATGGGTTGCAACGACCCTTCCGGATGCGCAAGTGACGGTCATCATGCCTGACGAAGGCCATCGCCATGCCGAGACTGTCTACAATGACGAATGGCTCAGCGCGCTGCCTGGCTGGCCCTGCAAGGAACTGTCCGAGCCAAGGACGCTGACCACCATCGCACCGGCCGCAGAAACGCAATGGACGCGCTTTCTTTGGCTGCGTCGCAGTCTCGACGATGTGCTGAACACGTGCGAAGCAAGCGAAGTGCCACCGGTTGCCGGTGCGGCGGAAAATCTATGAAACGAGATCCAGCCCGTTTTTGTCGAGCCAGCGCCAGGCATCGTCCGTCGTCTGGAAGACCTGATCGTGTTCGTTCGATCCCGCGGACCGATCGAGGTCCTTGAGACCGCTGGCTGTCACGACGGCCACGACACGGTCCGTGGCTGCGATGACACCTTGGGCCTTCAATGTCGATATCGCCATCAGTGGCGTGACCGACGCCAGCTCGGCAAAGATCCCTTCGTCCCGCGCAAGGCGCTCCTGCATCGCGATCAGGCCGTGATTGCTGACGGGGACGGCGTGCCCGCCGGATTCGCGCAGGGCCTTCAGCGCCTGAAAGGTGCTGCGCGGCGTGCCGATCGATACGGCAAGGCTGTCGAACAGCATCTTGCGTTCACTCAACGCATCGGCGCCGCTGGCCAGAGCGTCCGTCAGCGACCCATGCACCTCCGCTGCGACGAGACGAGGCAGGCGCGTGATCGACCCTTGCGCAAACAGCTCGCAAAAGCCGGCCCACACACCGGACAACGCATCTCCATAGCAGACCGGCAGGACGCACCAGTCTGGCGCCGTGCCATCTGATTGCTCGACGATCTCATAGGCGATCGTCTTATAGCCTTCGATGCCGAGTGGATGGCTGCCGACGACCGGACCGTGATAGGGCGATGCGATGAACCAGTCGTAACGGGCCGCTGCCTGTTCAAGCAGCGACCATCGGTCCATTTTGCTGACCAAGGGCAGGACCGTTGCGCCATATTTGCGGATCTGCGCCAGCATCGCGCCGGCCGATCCCGCAAAAGTGGTGACGATGCATTTCAACCCCGCGCGGGCAGCGTAGGCCGCCAGCGAAGCGCCGGCGTTTCCCGATGAGGCGGTGGCGACAATTCTCGCGCCGCGCGCGCGCGCCACGCTGACCGCGATGGTCGAGAAGCGGTCCTTGTGCGACCAGGTCGGGTTCCGGCCTTCGTCCTTGATTGCAAGATCCGGCACGCCGAGAAACGCACCGATGCGCGGCGCGGCCAGCAACGGTGTCAGCCCCTCGCCGAGGCTCACCGCTTCCGCTTCTGTACAAGGCAGCATATGCGCAAAACGCCACAGCGAGCGCGAACTGGTGGCGCCGGCCAAGAGGGGAGACCGCGGGTCCGCATAGACCGGGCGAAGATTTGCCGGCGCGGTGTCTTGGCACCGCGCGCATCCTTTGGAGTCGATTGTGACATCGGCGGGGTAGGAAGCGCCGCATCGGATGCAGACGAGTTCCAGGAGCTGGCTTGTGTCCATACCGGGACGGCTAATCTCGCCTGAGGAATGCGCCGACACGTCGTGCGCGAGGTCGCGAAACGGCCGGCTCGTCATGGCTATTCCTTGTCCGGGAAACGATGAATTCGCTTGTTGGTTCAAACAGCCAACAGCACAGCTGTCAATGCGGAATGTGCACTATAGTGTGTCGCACCATAGTGCGCGTCGTAGCATCCGTTGTTCGATGAAACTTCGCGGCGTTTTTGGCCTGAACGTGCAGCGGCTTCGCAGAGAAAGAAAACTCTCGCAGGAGCAGTTGTCTTTCGTTTCGGGCCGTACGCGCGCCTATATCAGCAGCGTCGAGGCCGGGCGGCGCAACGCCACGCTGGATACAGTCGAGATTTTAGCCAAGGCGTTGAATGTCGAGCCACAAGAGTTGGTTTCAGCAAGCGCGGCAAATAAGCGAGCTATTCGGGTGACGAAACCGGCCGCTTCAAAGTCGACCGATTGAAGCCAGACTTCCACAATGCACTGCTGGCTTGATTTTCACTTATCTCGTCTTTGTGATACGTGATTGACTCCTGTAGTGTACATTCGATGCATGTCCCATTGAAGGCGGTGTCTAGACAGCCATAGGTTGTTCCGCGGGGTAGGGCCTGACTGTGGTTGAGGTCTTCCAATGGAGAACGAAACTGTTGTCGACCTTTTTGCGGCGATCACAAGGATCGATACTGCGCGGTCGGCCGATGCAATCCTTCAGGAGTTCCGCTTCGCCATGGAGCGCTATGGATTGCGTAATTTTCTGATCACCGGACTGCCTGTGCCGCACGGAACGGACTGGCAGCGTGAAATTCTTGCCGATGGCTGGTCTCCTGAATGGCATCGTCGCTACGTCACCGAGGAATATTTTTTGTACGATCCTTGTGTCGCCCAGTGTCGGCACTCGCCCCAGCCTTTCCGCTGGGCCGAGCTGCCGACCGCAAGGCTGGTTCCACGCGCGAAGCTCGTCATGGACGAGGCGGCCGAGTTCGGGATGAAAGAAGGCATCTGCGTCCCAATTCATCTTCCATTGGCCGGGCCAGGCGTCGTCACGATGGCGAGTGACCGGATCGAAGTTCCGGCAAGCGCCATGCCTCTTATCGAGACGCTTTGCGCGCATACCTTTCGAAGCCTCTCAGGGCTGGGAACACCCGGTGATGGCGATGAGCCCACGCCCTTGACGGCGCGTGAACGCGAACTCCTGGAGTGGAGCGCGCAAGGCAAATCCACCGATGACATCGCTTGTATCCTCGGTGTTACCAGGAACACGGTTGAAAGCCATCAGCGCAACATTCGAGCAAAGCTCGACGCGATCAATGTCGCGCACGCCATCGTCAAGGCGCTGCGACGGCAGGAAATCCAGATTTAGCAATACCTGAATACCGTCATACGTACGGCAAGTCCGTTTTCCTACGACCCTCCGCCTGGAGGCGTCATGGTTCGTATACATCTGGTCACTTGGGATAATAGGAAGCACTACAGGAAAGTTCTGGAGCGCTACTTTCGGATACGGTACGAGATTTACGTCAAGCACAGGCGTTGGCGCGACGTCGCACGGCCGATCAACATCGAGATCGACGCCTTCGACAACGAGCATACGCGTTATGTTCTGGCGCTTGATACCAATGGCAGGATCGTAGGCGGCTCCCGCCTCGTGCCGACGCTGGAGCCGCATCTCATGAGCGAAGTGTTCCCGGGCCTTGCCGGCGGCAGGCCTCCGAGAGCGGCGGAAATCTTCGAATGGACGCGTTTCTTCGTCGTTCCATCGCTTCGCACGCAAGGCGCCCCGTCGCCGATCGCTGGCTTGGTTCTTTGCGGTCTGCTCGAGACTGCGCAAAGCCTGGGGATTCGACAGATCAGCGTGGTGTGCGAGACATTCTGGCCAAAACGGCTGCGCGCGCTTGGCTGGACGCTGATCGAGCTCGGCGAAGTTCTTGAACATCCCGACGGCGACATCATCGCCCTGCTGATCGATGTCACGCCAGAGGCTGTTGAACAGACGCGCCGCGCCTACGGCATCAGCGGCGTCCTACTTGCCGACAAGATCTAGCCCATCGCCAGCTGAAGTTCGCCAGCCGGAGACCGCCAATCGATCGCGAATTGTAGAACTATTCGGCGACCATTTTGGGCCGAGAGCGGAACGGCAGCTGAGGGCTGCATATGTTCAAGAGCGGACATTCAGGTCGCGCGGGCATCGTCGGCCGTCGAGCGCGTTTTCAGCAGCCCATTTCCGCAGCCTATTAATGTGCAACTTGGGAAGCTGCCGACATCAATTCCTCGGGATTCGGCGCTCTGAAGGTGTTGATGCCATCCTCCAGAACTTCAGTGAAGTTCCAGCGTATAATGCCCGCCCGGTCGATTAGGAACTGACCGACAAGCTGCCCCGAGCCGGAAGCCATCGCCTGCTGATCGGCTTCCGTCATCTCATATCCTTCCTTCTTGTTAAGAAACTCGTCCATTGCCATGACGTCCATAGGCTTGGGCAACTCGCCCGGGAGATGGATCCGTATCGCCATGACCGTGTCCATCCCGACCTCGCGCAAGCCGAAAGCACGGTGCGAGGCCCGCTCCGGGTCGGATGCGGCAAGAAGATCGGGTGCCGGGTGGTAACGGAAATAGAGCCGCGCCCGCTCGACCGGCGTATTGACCACCGCCAGGCATTCGACGCCTTTCTCACGCAGGGCCGGCTTGAGTTGCGCCATCGCCGCGACATGGCGCCGGCAGAACGGACAGTGCAGGCCTCGGAACAAGCCGATCAACAACGGGCTACGGCCTTGAAAATCATCGAGCGCGATCTTGCCTTCGCGTGAGATCGCATTGAGCACAACATTCGGTGCCCGGTCGCCCGGCTGCAGCGGGCGGTCAACACTATTCGTGGACATGGACAACCTCCTCGCCTCGGGTCAGTCAGGCAAAGCTGCACACCCAGCGTTTCGGAGGCAATCAAGTGCTGGGGACGAAAGCTTCCTGTGCCAAGGCAATAGCGTTCGACCTCTGCCATATTGCCGACGTCGAGATTACGCGTTGCAAGCCCATCATAACACGAAAAAGCATCTGCGGGGGCCGCCAAATGTGGTGAATGACCACGCGAGCGCACTCCCGAATGCTCTTGCGCTGAAGGTCAGGTTCCCGACCTCGATTTGGAGGTGCAAGTCTGCAATGCCCAAGGTCGTCAACGGGTCGGTTCCGGACGATAAGCGAAGGTCCGCTCCTGAAAAGCGTCGGAAATGTCTGGAAATGGCGCAATAAGATGTCCAAGGTGGTCGCCGGCAACGTCCGCTATCGGGCAAAGGCGAAGATCACCTCAGCCGACATGCGGCGCGAAGCTGCCGTTCAAGATCAGGAGCGCGTCGGCTATGCCTGGTTACGGAGATTCTTCCCTGAGAGTCGAGATCCGTCCTGACTTCGAGGATGGCAAGCTGCCGATTTTTCTTCTCGATGCTGCTGCTTGCTCTCCTTGAACCTGTCGCCTCGTCGACGCTGCCGTGCCGCTGTCGCGTGCCGGCTAATCAAATGCCCGGGCCCCAATGCAGCCCGAGTGGCTAGGGAAGCTAACCTGGCTCGGCGACAGCGGATTGGTCAGAAGCCTCTCCCGCACCTCGACAAGAACGCCCTTTCCTCGACCGTGGACTGGCGCCCGAGGACATCGTTCCGATGTGGAAAGCGACCGAAGCGCGCAATAATATCGCGATGCTTCCGGATTTGGTCGACAGTCGGCTGCCAGAGGAGCCGAGATTCGACGGACGCCGCCACCAGCCTGCCTTCGGCTAGGCCCAGGATGTAGTTCTGGTCGTTTAGGTCCTCGTGGTGCACGAAAGGAAGGCCCAGTGTGAATTGCTCGAGAGTCGTATAAGTCTCCCATCCATCCGCAACTTTTGTCCTCTCGAGATCTCGAGCGAGCGGATCGTAGGCATATGCCTCGGCACTGGCGCGGTGGATATTGCGTGGAAACTGGTCGAAAAGAACGACCAGCGCTATCGCTTCCTGACGGCTCAGTTGCTCCGGGTCCCACGTTTGTCCAGCGGCTGCAGCGATCAAGTGACCGAACCTTCGACGTATGACTTTGTCGGTCTCGTCGGATTGTTCCATCCAGAACCGGACGCGCTCGCCTGCCGTGGCCTCAGTGCAGGGCTGTCCTCCGAACCAGAACTGGTAGATGTGGCTGAGATCCGCTTTGTCCATCCGATGAACTCCTCTCGATTGATGCGGGTTGGAAGATCCAGTGCGCCACCACCAGCGCGCCCGTTGCCAAGTTGAAGAGGATCGCCAGCAGCAAGCATGACGATGGGGCCATGGCTGCCCCGTGCTGGGCTTCTATTGTCCTTCTTTGCAGCGCACTCTGGTCACGGAGCAGTGCAAGTTCGGCGAAGGGGGCACGCCAAACGTAGGGAAACATCGGGGCCTCCTCCTTTATTTATCGATGATCATGGGAGATTGGCCTGAGGGCGTGGATCGAGTATCGAAGAGGATCCGAAATACTTCCGAAAAGTGAGCCAGCAAGGTCGACCGGCGACATGCACCCGCGCTTGAATATTGGCGATCTGGAATTTGATCCGGCGACGGAATCGGTCCGCCGTAACGGCCAAACATGGTCGCTCGGTTCTCGAGGCTCCCGTCTCCTTGCAGCCCTGCTGAGCCGCCGCGGCGACATTCTCACCAAATCGGAGCTGATGGATGCTGCATGGGAAGGGCGAGCCGTAGAGGAGAGCAACCTTTCGGTACAGGTTGCCTCGCTAAGGAAGATTCTCGGCAAGGGCTCTCACGGCGACGTCATCGTAACGGTGCCCCGCATCGGATATCGCCTTGCATCGCCCGACGTCTCTGGCCGTCCTGCCTCGCCGCTCAGCGAGAGGCCGTCGGTGGCGGTTCTTCCCTTCTTCAATCTGAGCGAAGACCAGGAGCAAGCCTACTTCGCCGACGGCCTGGCGGAAGAAATCATCGGTGTCTTGGGCAAGGTTCCGGGACTGTCGGTCATCGCTCGCAACTCGAGCTTTGCTTATCGCGACCGGAACATTGACGTGAGAAAAGTCGGCGCCGATCTCGAGGTCCGGTTCGTGCTGACCGGAAGCGTGCAGCGTTCCGGCCAGAGGCTGCGCATGTATGTAGAGCTGGCCGACGCCGCAAATGGCTCGCAGGTCTGGTCGACGCGGTTCGATCGCGATCTTACCGACATTTTCGCGATCCAGGATCAGGTTGCTCGCGAGGTCGCGGACGCGCTTCGCCTTTCGATATCTCCGCGCACCACTCTAGTTGTGAGCTTTCGGGAGGTTGTCCATTCGGACCGGACCGAGGAGACTGGAGTTACCACGCTTCAGCATCCATCGGAGGGTCCGAATGAACATCCACAAGAATGCCCGTCTAACGCCGCTGCGTCGAGAGGAGATGGCACTGTCGGTGATA